>JANYBP010000005.1 GCA_025360745.1 bacterium | reverse complement strand
CTGCTCGGGCTCGATCCGACCTCGTCCAACACCTACCGGCTGAAGCTGGACGCGCTGGCGCTGTCGGGCAGCAACGTGACGATCGCGGTGCGGCGCTTTGTGACCGGCGCGCTCTCGCCCGACGGCATGCACGGCCATCTGATCCTGCGCGGCACGGCCAACCTCGGCGCGGCCTTCAGCAACATCGCCGCCACGGCCGTCACGGGCGCCGACGCTTTCGATGCCGCGGGCCGCCGGACCTACACCAACGCCACGGATGGCGCCGTCAAGTTCTTCAGGGCCATTGTCGAATAACTTCCCGCCACAACTTTTGACGGCAGACTCATCTCGATGGTATGTCCCGACGGATTGCGTCCGCAGGTAAGTTCATAGATGGAACATCCGGATGGGGCGACGAATTGCCTGGTCTGGCTCTCTTCCGTCCAACGGTGGGTGATCCGCAACGCGGAGGAATTGGCATCGCCGAGATCCAGATGGCCGTAGAATTCCAGGCGCGCGATGGCGGTGTCGCTGGTCAGCCGCAGCCAGACGCACGCCGCGCTATCCGGAGCCAGCAGCACTTCTCCGTCCAGGCTCACATCCCATTGCACATCCGAATTGCCAATGCCCTGGGCCGCGAAGGGCGCCCATTTTTGGCCGTCCAGGCTCCATTCCAACAGCGCGCTCTTCGGGCCCTGGTCGGCGGGCGGCTCGTCCACCGTGGCCAGAACCCAGAACCAGGCATATTTCCGCGCGCCCGGCGCGTCCATGCGGAACACGGCGCGCACCGGTTGCGAGGCATCGCACGGGGCGAGTTTTTGCCAGCCTTTGACGGAGGGTTTGGCGACGCCATTTTCGATTTGCGCAGTCAAGTCCGCCGAGGCCCTGAAATCCACGATCCGCGTCCAGGGCGCCGTGCAGAGATGGTGCTTGTCGAGGCAGCGCAGTTCCATGCGATTGGCGCCCCGCACGAGACGCGGCAGGGACATCGGCGCGGTCAGGATGGCGCCGTCGAATGACAGCGTATCCAGGCGGGCCTGCTCTCCCAACGTGAAGCGGATCAAGCAGTCGTAACGTTGGGCCAGCAGTTGCGTGATGTCGAGGCGTTGCTTGAAAGCACCTTGTCCCGTGGACTCAAAAACCTTTGCCCAGGCGCCTTCGGCGTTGTCCACCTCGAAGGTCGCCGCGTCGGCGCCCGCAATCTCCAGCCAGACTCCGTCATGGTGCCGGATGGGATTGGCGGCGGTGTCCGGTATGCCGCAGAAGGGATAGGGCGATTGCATCCGAATGGTCGCCGTGCCGCTCCCGGTCACGCCGTTGCGATCCTGCCGCAAGCCTTCGCGCGTCCAGACCCCCAAGGCAAAGTCCGCATAGCCAGAACCGAGTTTCGGCGCGTAGATCCAGCGTCCATTGCCGTGGGTCCGGAAAGGCGCGTAACGCTCGCGCGGCTGACCTTTCCATGCCGCTGCGCCGGTTTGGGCCGACTTCGGCAACTCGGACACGACGATACTGAGTGCCTCTCGCCAACTCTCGGGGAACGGAAAGCAACCCCCGGCAAACTGTGAACGGATCACGGTCTCGCCGGGGCGCAGTTGGAAATCCATACTGTGCCGCCGCGATTTGACCGGCGGCCAGGCGGTCACGATACGCTGTTCGACATCGCTGACCGGCGCGGCGGCAAACATGGCGGCGTAGCTTTCCAAGTCGCGGTCCGGCAGATTGCAGGGCTCGGATTTGCTGGTGTTGTCGACGATCAACGCCTGCGAATCTTTCGCCAGTTCGTAGGCGCTGGCGATGCGGCCCGCCGGGTTGCGGAACCATGTCCACATATCAATATCCAGAAAATGCCAGCTTCCCTCGTAGTAGACCTCGCAGACGGTGTGCCCCGGCAGGCCAAACTGCCGCGCCCGGAAACCGGCCGCCGTGTAGATGGCATAGAGCAAGGAGGAATGATTGCCGCAGAGCATGCAGCCATAGGCGTTCAAGTACTTTATGGGATCATGCACCTGACCGCGCAAGCGCGGCTGTCCCAGGTTTTCCTCCGGCGCCAGAAAATGGAAGGTGCCGTCGATCGGGCTCGTGAAGTAATTGTAAATGGCCAGCGCCAGTTCCTCGCCCTGCTTGCCTGCGAAAGGCGGGGAGGCGAGCAGACTCTCGATGCTGAAAAAATCGGCCCGTGTGGCGCCGACCACGCGCGGCGAAAAACAATAGACGCCGTCCCGCCGGAGCGAAGACTTGCTGATCGAGCCCGAACGCACCACGCGCTTCTTATTGGAACCGTCCGGGCTCATTTGCTCACCTCCGCGGGCACGAAGGAGTGGTCAAGTCCGGCAATGGCCGGCAGCCATTCCCGGCGGTAGCGGTCGAGGTCGTATTGCGGCTGTCCGCAGAGGAAATGGTTGAATCCGGTCTCGCCGGAATCGAGCCGCCAGGAAATGAGCAGCAGGCGCTGTTCGGTGGTGCAGACTTTGAAGCGATCCAGTTCCAGCTTGGCATTGGCTCCGGCGTTGAACGATTTTTCGCTCAGCACCTGTCCGCTTCCGGCATCCCACACTTTGTAGTTGCCGTTTTTCGCGACCGCGCCGTCATTGCTGACGATCACCGCCTGCTGCCAGGCGGTCGCCTCCCCGACCATCACCAGCAGGTCGCGCTGGACGCGCTTGAGATAATGGTAGGCCAGTTTTTTGCCGAAATAGTAGTCGACAACAGCGTCGGAAAACTGCGGCCAGCCGTCGCTCAGGTTCCACCAGATGATGCCGGTCATTTTCTTCCGGGAACGCACAAGTTCGACAAAATACTTGTTGGCCTCGGCCTGACAGATCTGGCTGGCGAGCGCGAAATCGTCGAGATTATCCGGAATGCGTCCGAACAGCTCCTTGATCTGGTCGGCCATCAACTGGGTGCGGTAGTTCAAATAGTTGTCGTCGCCGTAAAAGGGATTGGAGGCATGGTAGTCCCACTGCTCGTTGTCCGCGTACGGCCAGAGACGTTCTTCCGCGATGAACTTCCTGATCGAGCCGACGTTGGGGCAGCCGTGGTAACCGATCTCGCTGACGAACGAGGCCCGTGTGTTGCGGTAAAAATCGCTCTTGAAATAGTCGCGCGGCCCCCAGAGGTGCTGCTCGGGGGCGAGAAACATCGGATCGAAGCGTCCGCCGAGTTCGGCCGCCTTCTTCACCGCCCGCGGCGCGTACCAGGGCGAACTGGGCAGATAGGCGCGGGTCGGGTCGAGACGGAGCAGGAGCCGCGGCAGCACCTCGCGGGTGATGCGGTTGCGGTTGGGCTCGAAAGGGTGCGCCCAGAAGGGCAGGCAGTCGCACTCGTTGTCGCCCGCCCACAAGGCGATGCAGGGGTGCTGGCGCAGCCTGGTCACCGCCTCCACGGCCTCGTGCCGGATCGTACGCAGAAAGGCCCCGTCCTGGGGATAAATCGCGCAGCCCATCATGAAATCGTGCCAGAGCATGAGGCCGTGCTCGTCGCAGAGATCGTAAAAAAGCGGCGACTCGTAGATGCCGCCGCCCCAGACCCGCAGCATATTGCAGTTGAGGTCGCAGGCCAGGCGGACGATTTCCGGAATGCGCGCCGGATCGGCCGCATGCAGGGCGTCCGCCGGCACATGGTTGCTGCCGCGGATGTTCACAGGCAGGTCGTTCACCACAAACTGGAAATTGGGGCGGTCGTCGTCGGTCCAGACCTCCTCCGCGCGCAGCTCGATTTTGCGGATGCCGGCGCGGAATTCGCGGCGGGCGAGTTCGCGTTCGCCCTGCCGCAGCACGGCCCGCACGCGGTAAAGGTCGGGGGCGCCATAGCCGCGCGGCCACCAGAGCCGGGGCTTGGGCAGATCGAATTTGAGCACGCCGGCCGTGGACCAGGCGGGCAGTTTTTTACGAAAGAGGGAGTCTCCGCATTCGCCGCTCACCTCGACGCTCAAATCCTCCAGCACCGCGAGGCTGGTGGCATAATGATAATGAAAGGTCAGCGCCGCCCGGTCCGGGTGGAGTTGCGAAAGTTGCAGAAAGGTCTCAAGAAAACGATGCTCCGGCAGTTCCTGAAGATAGATCGGGCGAAAGATGCCGCCCAATGCCATGCGCGGCATGATGTCCCAGCCCCAGACATGGGCCGGCTTGCGGATGCGCAGCGATTCGTAATTGAAGGGAAAGGCGCCAAAGCTCATGGCGTCGACGGGATGCTTGCGGAACACGTTGTTCGCGCTGGCAATCAAAATTTCCAGGCGGTTTTTGCCGGATTTGAGCGCGCCGCCCACAGGGAAGCGGTGGGTGATCAGCGCGTTTTCGCTGCGTCCGATTTCCTGTCCGTTCAGTCGCAGCGTGGCGAAGCAGTCCAGCCCCTCGCAGACCAGTTCCATTTGACGCGGGGCGCCGTCATAGTCGAATTCGCGGGCGAAGACCCAGCCATAGAATTCGAACTTGCGCAATTGCCGGGCGTTCATCTCAACATAAGGATCCGCCACCAGACCGGCCTGCTGCAGGCTCTGCTCGATATTGCCGGGGACGCGGGCCTGGAGCAGCCCGGTTTCCTCAGTCCCATGCTCCAGACGCCCGCTAAGGCGCCATGTTCCCGCCAGATCGATTTGCAATGTTTCCATGAGCGAATCATAGACTCGCGTCGCCTGACGGGGCAAGCAAGGATTGCGCGCAAATTCCCCGGGCGCTTCCGTATTTGGGACGCCGTGCCGTTTGACAACAGGCCGTCATCGCGGCATGATCGCCGCCTATGGCACCGCCGCCGGTCATAACGCGGTCGCGGCCAACGGGGAAAAACATGTCAAAGACACGCATCAGCGCCAAAGATCGTTCCTTCTATCTCAAACGCGCACTCAAGGCGGCGGATTGGTTCGTCAACTCCCAGATCAAGTGCGAGCGCCCCTGGATGGCCGACCATGGCCGTTTCGTCTATTACTACTACATGCCGGAAAAGCGCCATGTGCCGGGCCTCAACTGGACGCATGGGCGCGCCATTTTCACGCTTAGCGAGGCCTACCGCATCACCGGCGACCACCGCTACCGAGAATCCATGGAACTCGGCGCGCGCTACATGAAGGCGCTGCAGCCGATGGACCCCGACCAGGCCATCACCCACGGCTCGATCCACGAAGAGATCCCGCAGTCCCCATGGGGCGGAATGCTCGACGGCGCCCAGGCGGCCTCCGGCTTCCTGATGCTCCACCAGGCCATCAAGAACCCGGATTACCTGCGCCGCGGCCGCGCGTTCTGCGAGTTCCTGCGCCGCACCTGGCGGCCTGACTACGGTCTGGCGAGCGGAGTCCGCTATTACCCCGAATCCGTCGTGTACCTCTCGGACAAGGCCTACTCCTGTATCCACAACGCCACGGCCATCCCGTTCTGGCATCTCTACCGCGCCACCGGCGAAGGGCAGTACACGCCGTACCTGGTCGACGCCGCGGACCGCATCCTGCGCTGCCAGCGTCCGGACGGCGGCATCTACTTTACGGAAGAGATCCAGGCGCTCCAGAAAGTACCGTTCAACCACCATTGGGGCCTGGGCGAGACGCACGAGGAGAAGTGCCTGCTGCGCAACGACGACGCGATCGTGGTCGTAATCCAGGCGGCCCACGAGATCACGAAGGAACATAAGTATCTCGATGCGCTCGTGAGCTACGCCGAGTGGATCATGGCCAACGAGCCGCATGTGCGGCCCTACAACGCCTTCGGCGTGCAGGCCAACAACGTACTCGATATTGGCCGCATGACCGGCAGGGATTATACCCCCTGGGTGCTCGACCATCTCAAGAAGCACTGCCTTGACCTGCAGGTCCTGTCCCCGCGCGATCCGCGCGCCGAGGGCGGATTCCGCGGCGAGGACGAAGAAGGCGATTCCGGCATCTTCGGCGGCAAGGCCCTCGACTATGTCCCCACCCGCAACACCTGTTACATGGCGGGCCTGCTCTATCGCCTCTCCGGCAAGGGCACCGGCGCGGGCTTCAGCTTTTGGGGGATTGATTAGTGGGGAGTGGTGAGTTGCTGCTCAGCTAGTCAGAATTCGGAAATCAGAATGAGACATTGGAAGATTTGGTGGTTTGGCAGAAGGCTTATTCGCAGGCCATTCTGAATTCTGACTCCTGACTACTGAATACTTGTGAATGTGTAGTTACTATAGCGCGTATTGAGGGGTGAAAATGTCTCGCCGAAAAATCGCCTATATCGGGGCTAGTTTCAAGTTTGTGCATCAGAGCGTCCGGGATTTTCTGATCTTCGGTGAGATGGACGACACCGACATTGCGCTCTACGACATAGACCCGGAGACGCTGCGGATCGAGCACGCCGTGATCCGCCGCATGATCCGCCAGCGCAAGGGCGGACTCACCGTCACGGCCTGCAAGAGCCGGCGTCAGGCGCTGGAAGGCGCGGACTATGTGGTCGTCTCCGTGCTGGTCGGCGGCATGGATATCGCCGAGAAAGAAGACCTGCTCTGTCAGCGCTACGGCATCCGCCACACCGTCGGCGACACGACCGGCCCCATGTGCACTTCGCGTTGCCTGCGCATGGTTCCGCTGCTGCTGGACATCGCGCACGACATGGAGAAATTCTGCCCCAACGCGCCGATGCTCACCGTCACCAACCCCATGGCCGTGCTCACCAACGCCGTCAACCGCCGCACGCGCGTGAGGGCCATCGGCATCTGCCACGGCACGCACTTCCGCCAGAAGCAGATCGCGGAGGCCTACGGCGTGGAGCGCCGCGACGTATCGCTGAATGTCGTCGGCGTGAACCACCTCGGCTTCATCAACCGCGTGCGCATCGGCGGCCGCGACCTGGAGATCGGCAAGGTGGCGCGCAAGATCACCGAACTGGCGCGCAAGGGACACGCCGATATCGCCGGCTATCAGGACACCGACGACTGGGCCAATACCTTCGCGCGGCGCCACGGCGCGATTCCCAACAACGGCGACCACCACTTCACCGAATTTTTCCACTGGTTTCTCACTCCGCAGGCTTTTCGCGATGGGAAAAATCGTTATGGCCTCGACGCGGCGCTGCACAGCGCCGCCGCGCGCCGTAAGACGCGCCTGTGGTTCCGCGACACGATCAGCGGCTGGGCCTACGGCAAAAAACCGATTCCCGACATGGACAAGTTGTCGAGCGAACACCTGCACGACATCATCTTCGGACTGGAGGGCCGCTTCGGCGACCGCATCCAGCGCGAGTTGCATCTCAACCTCACGAACGGCGCTTCGGTTCCCAACCTGCCGGCCGAGGCCAACCTCGAACTCACCTGTCATTTCAGCGCCAATGGCTGCCAGCCGGTGGCCAACGCGCCGCTCCCGCCGTTCCTGCTCGGGATCCTCACGCCGCTGGTCTGCCTGAATCTGCTCTCCGAGCGGGCCGCGGCCGAACGAGATTTCGCCGCCTTCCAGGAGGCGCTCACGCTCGACCCGCTGGTCTCGGACTTCCGCACAATCCCGGCGCTGGCCAAGTCGCTCTGGCGCATCAACGAACCGTATGCCAACCCGGTGAAGTAACGGAATAACGCCGTCCATGAGCGATGCCGGGTCGGCGTGCCGGCGGAAGGCTTGCGCGATATGAAACGCACAACCGCAGGGGCTCCGGCCGCGGACGGTGGCGCGGCACATGATGGTCCGCCGTATCGCATCGGCACGCTGGTCTACACCAAGGCCGCCCTTTTCGCGATGTTCAGCTGGCTGCTCTGGGGCAATCTCTGCTTCCAGCTTTTCGAATCGGCAGGCGGTCCTGGCATTCTCGGGCTCTACTTGCAGGACAATTTCCATGTCAGCAACCTGCAAGTCAACATCCTCTTCAATTTGATCCCGCAACTGATCGGGATGGTCATGACGCCCATCATCGGGTTCAAGTCGGACCGCACGCGCACGCGCTGGGGACGGCGCATTCCCTACATGGTGGTGACCGCGCCGTTCCTCTGTCTTTTCGCGGCGGGGGTGGGTTTTTCCGACGAGATCGTGACCTTTTTCAAACTGCACCTGTCGGAAAATTCCCTGGTCCAGCCCTTCACGGCGGCCTTGATCGCCATCGGGGCGCTAACGGTCGGCTTTTCGTTTTTCAACGAGTTTGTCGGCACGGTTTACTGGTATCTCTTCGCGGATGTGGTGCCGGAGCGTTTTCTCGGGCGTTTCATGGGCTTGTTCCGCCTGGTCGGGTTTGGCGCGGGACTGCTGACCAACGCGCTGATCGTGCCGTATCAGTTGACCCACCTGAAGGCCATTCACGTTGGGCTCGCGGCGCTGTACTTTGTGGGCTTCGGACTGATGTGCTGGCGCGTCAAGGAGGGCGAGTATCCGCCGGTCACGGACGTGACGAAACAGACGACGGTGCGGGAGCAGGTCGGCATTTTCTTTCGCGAGTGCTTCACCCACCCCATCTACGTCCTTTTTTACCTGATGTCGGCGGCCAGCGTGTTGACGATCGGGACGATCCCGGCCGGCATCTTCAACCTTCACATCAGCCAGCATCAATCCAGCGTGCCGGCCCATCCCGGAGGAGCCGCGGCCGCGGCGGCCACGCCGGACGGTTCGCGCTGGGTCTCGGGAGGGCGGGACGGCCTCGTAAAACTGTGGCGCTGCCCGGACAAGGGCGCAGCGCTGCTCGTGAAAACCCTGCGCGGCGAAGGCGGCGCGGTTCTTTGCGTTGCCGTCGCGGGCGACGGGCTGACCGTGGCCGCCGGACGCGCGGACGGGCGCATTTCCATATGGGATGCGCAGAGCGGACGGCTGCTCCAAACCGCAACCGGGCACACCGGGGCCGTCTGCGGGGTTGCCTTCCGGGGCGATGGAAAGCGTCTGGCCTCGGCCGGCGCCGACCGGAGTGTGCGCGTCTGGGACATTCCCTCCGGCGCCTGCCAGCTTGTGCTTGAAGGCCATGCCGGGCCCGTGAACGCGGTGGCCTGGTCGGCGAACGGCGAGCGCCTAATCTCGGGCGGTTCCGACCGCAGGGTCGTGATCTGGGACGCCGCACGGGGCGTGCGGCTGCAGACCTTGGATGACAGTCCCGGGCCGGTTCAGGCGGTTTGCTTCGCGCCGGCACTGGAAAAAAGGGCCGGGCCGGACGCGACGCCGCGAGACTGGTGGGCCAGGACCTTCCGGCTGGTCGCGGAGCAAATGAAATATCTATTCACGAACGAGTCCCTTTACGACACGCCGGCGGATGCCGCAAGCCGGATCGCGCTGGAGGACGGATGGGCCGTCGCGGGCGGCCAGGACGGGAACACAAACACGGCAAATTCAGCGGTCCGGATCTGGGCTCTGCGCACCGGCAAACTGCTGCAGGAACTCACGGGACACAAGGCGAGTATCTCGAGCGTGGCCTATAAAGCCGACATCCGCGCCATCCTCTCGGGCAGTTATGACAGCAGCATCCGCTTATGGATGCCGCTCGATGCCTCCGTCCTGGCCGGCGACCAGTCCCTCAAGACCTTCTCCGGCTACACCCACGAGGTCACGGCCATCGCCCCGCCGGCGTCCGGGAAGCGCATGCTGACGGCTTGCGGCGACGGCACGATCCATTTCTGGGATCTCGACGAAGGGGTGAGCCTGCGCAAGAACGGCATGAGCCTGGCTTTTTTCATGGCGATTTCCATCCTGCTCGCCTACCCGCTGGGCGTGCTGGTGGACCGGCTGCATCCCGTCCGGATCACCTTGTGGATGACGATCGCCGGCCTTCCGTTCGCCTTCCTGCCGTTCTGGCTGGTGCATGACTACATGTCGGGCTTCTGGGTGAACATGGTCCGGATGCCGCTGACCTCGCTGCTCGGGGCGGCCTGGATGCCGATGACGGTGATGCTCTTTCCGCGCTCCAAGTACGGCCAGATGTGTTCCGCCAATGCGCTGATACGGCAGGCGGTGGCGGCGGCGGCCGGCCTGCTGGGGGCGCTCTTGATGGATTGGCTGACCGCCAACTCGTTCGACACCGACAACTACCGCTACGGTTTCCTGTTCCAGGGTATCGCGGGCGTGCTCGGGCTGATGGCCCTGCTGGGCATCTATCGCCATTGGAAACGGCTGGGCGGCATGCGCTACGTGGCGCCCGAAGTTTGAAGTCTGAAGCGATTTATATTGTTCGCCGGATAAGCGAATGTTAATCTGAATTTTTGTTTTCCATATCTCAGATCGACTGAGGCGGCGTGCTTGGCCAGGACGCCAGGGACGCACAAAAGGAGCAAGCAAAAGATGACTCGAAGAACTCTGGCGTTGGGCGGAACTCTGGCCATGGCAACACTGCTGGGCGTAGCCGGGACACAGGCGCAGGCGGCGGGACCCGTGAAGGCGGCGGTGGAGATCGCGTCGCCGGCAGCGCCTGGCGAGGTCAAAGGCATCAAGGTGCAACCGGATCTGGCTGCGGACTGCTCATCGCTCAAAGCCATCGCCGAATCGGTCACCCGCGGCTGCAAGAACAACGACGAGAAGGCCATCGCGGTCTACAACTTCATGCAGATTTCGCACTACCACCATTCCTATCCGAATGAAGCGGGCGGCGTGCCGGTGCTCAAGGAGATCAACTGCTACGGCTGGAGTCTTTGCGGCGGCCTGCATTCCGAGCAGTCCGCGATCTGGCGCGAACTGGGCTGGGAGTGGCGTTTTGTGGGCTGGAGCAATCCGGGCCACACAACGGTGGAAGCGCAATACGACGGACGCTGGCATTATGTCGATATATTCCTCAAATTCTACGCCTGGATGCCTGACGGCAAGGGCGGACGCACCATCGCCGGCGAGGACGACCTGAACAAGGATCCCCAGGAACTGATCGTCAAGGCCTTCACGCTGGACAAGGGGCGTGGCGTGGTCTATGCGAACGACAACGCTTTCGTCATGAACGGCGAGCAAGCCAACTGGAAGGCGCCGGCTTTCCTGGTCTGCGGCGACACCATCGACGGCGTGGTGCGCGGACTGGCGAACCACAAGGGCCACGTCCGTGCGGAGGGCTGGGCGGGTATCAACCACGCCACCGGCAATTACTCCACGGACGTCAACCTGGCCCCCGGCTTCAGTCTGGAAAACAGCTGGGATCCGCAGCCGGATGCCTGGTATTGGGCGGGGAGAAGCAAAGCTCCGACGCACAGCTGCCCGCGCCACAAGGACACCATCAACAGCCCGGGCTATGGTCACGTGCTCGAACCGTACATCAACAGCAAGCCGGCGCGCAGTTATGCCAACGGCAGCCTGACTTTTGCCCCCGATTTCGCGAATGGCGCCGACTGCCTGAATTCGTTCGTCAGCGTGGAAAACGTCAAGTTCGCGAACAAGGCGCTGACGCCCGCCGAGTCCGGCAAACCGGCCAGCGTGGTCTTCAGCCTGAAATCGCCTTACATACTGACCATGGCGTCCGGCGAAGCTGCCGGCGCCGACACGGTCGAGGTTTCGGTGGACGGCGGCAAGACCTATAAGCCGGCCGCGATCACGAATTTCTCGGAGGCGGTCAAGGGCAAGCTGGCCGCGCTGGTCAGGATCGGCATCAAGGAGCCGCTCACGAGTTTGAAGGTGCGGGCGGTGGTCCAGAACAATCCCGGCGCCCTGCCGTACCTCTCCCCCGGCAAGAACCGGGTGACCGTCGCGGTCGACGATCCGAAGGCGCTGGGAGCGAACAAGCTGGTTGTGACCTACGCCTACCGCCTGGGTTCACGGACAAGGTCGTTCGACAAACTTTGCGACCAGGGCAAGGAGATCGCCAGACAAACCGGCGCCAAGTGGTCGGATGACATCACCTGCGTGCAGAAAACCTTTACGTCAAAAGAGCTGCCGGCAACCTTCGATATCGACTGCCCCACCCCAAAGGGACAGTACCCCGTCTACCCGCGCATGCTGTTCGTGCGACGCGAGGCGCTGGCGCCGGGTTCCGCGCCGCAGCCGCTGCCGCCGGGGGCCGTGGAAGCCAAAGCCGGCGCCGGCGACGAACTGGCCGTGCTGCCCAATCCTTTCCTGATTGGCACGGAAAAGCCCGAGGCGGTCAAACCGGTGGAAGTCAAGACGACCAGGATTCCTTTGACCTCCGTCCAATATGCGAATGTGAAGGGTGAAGTCGGCGAGACCGGTACGCTCCGCTGGCCGAATGCGCAAGACAGCGAAAATACGGGCATCGCCAGCGCACAGTATTTTACCGGCGATCTCAAGGATCTCCCAGCCAAGGGCATCAAGGGCGCGCGGCTGGTGTTGCCCGTGAAGTTAGGACACAACAAGGCCCCGGGAAAACTGGGCGTCGTTTTCCTGAGCAGCCCGGTTGAGAAGGGCAAAGCCGCCGACGTCAAGGCGCTGGCCGAATTGGCCGGGACGGCGGTCGTTCCGAAACAGCCGGCCGACAAACCGGTCTACGATCCTCCGCTGGCGGTTTCCATCGACGTAACGCGCGGCATCAAGGCCGTCGCAACGGGCGAGTCGAAGTTCAACGGACTGGCCGTGAGAATCGTGAGGGATAGAAGCGTGGACGACGGTTATTCGGTCAAGTGCGAGCTGGCTCCCGGTGGTGGGGTTCTTGAAGTCGATACCGCCGTAAAATAATTATGTTCAATCCCAAAACCGCCTGCCGATCGATCATGGCCGCCTATCGCGGCGAGCGGTCCGATCATGTGCCTTTTTGCTCGCCCATCAAATGGAATCCGTCGCAGGATATCGACCGCGCGAAACCAGGCGGCTGGCGCGCCGACCACGACTTCGTCCGGGTGGCGCGCCTGGTTCAGGAACACTGCGCTCCTTTCGTGGTCTGGAATCCCGTCCCCTACCCCAAGATCCGCTCGAAGTACGGATACCAGCGTTTCCTGGAGGCGCCGGACGACCTGGTGATCGTGAAACCGGTGGAAAAGGTTGGCGAGATCCGCAGCCGCCACACTTTCGTTCTGCCCACGCCCAAAGGCGACCTGACCTGGATCTACGAAGAGGACGAGGGCATCGAAACCGCCTGGGATGTGCGCCGGCCGATCGAAAAACCGGAGGATGTGGAGAAAATGCTGAGCGTGCCATTCGCGCTCAAGAAGACCACGCCTCCGGAATACGAGGCCTTCCGCAACTATAGGCGCGAAATGGGCCGCGACGCCATCTGCGGCGGGCATGTGAATTCGATGGTCGCCATGCTGGTGGGCGTGATGGAATACGAGCAGATGCTGGAATGGCTGATCACCGAGCCGGAACGGATCGAACTGCTGGCCGACAGCTGGCTGGAGCGCACCTGGGCCAGGGTCGACTTCGAACTCTCGCAGGGCGTCGGTCCGTTCTGGCATTTCAACGGCGTCGAGCGCGCCGCTCCGCCGATGATGAGCCCGCGGCACTGGGATCAGTATGTCGTGCCCTACGACGGCGAGATCATGCGCCGCATCAAGGCGCGCGACCCTGAAGCCAAAATCCATGTCCACTGCCATGGGCGGGTGGGCACAATGCTCGATTCGTGGCTCGCGCTGGGCGTGGACTCCATCGACCCGGTTGAGCCGCCCCCGCAGGGCGACATCGAATTCGCCGAGGCCAAGCGCCGGGTGGCCGGGCGCATGACGCTTTTCGGCAACATCGAATTCTGCCTGCTCGACCTGGGATCGCCGGACGAAGTGGAGACCGCGGTGCGCCGGGCCATCGAGGAGGGCGGCAAGCGGCACATGGTGCTTTTCCCGTCGGCCACGCCGCACCAGCGTCATACGCCGCGTTTCACCGCCAACGCCATTCGCTACATCGAGTCGGCGCTCAAGTATGGAACTTAAACAGTATTCTAAGCCACAGCCGCGTCAGGGCGCGCCACAGCAAACCGGGAGCACGAAGATGAGCCTCACATTCACAACCAAGCAGAAGCTGCAGTTTCTCCACCACGCCGAGTTGGCCGGACACTGGTACCGCAACAATCAGAACAGCGACGAGCGGCCCTGGGGCGGCATCAAAGACAGCGCCGACAAGGGGCGCTTCGTTTACGAATATGTCCTGCACACCGACATGGCGCGCGGCATGGGCGTCTGGGGCCAGGCCATCGCGATCATGGACCTTTACGATCTGGCGCGCCGGAATGCCAAAGACGCTGGGCCATTGCTGCGGGCGGTCCAGCTGGCCGCGAACTATTTGAAGACGCTGCAGATCATGGATTTTCGCTATCCGAAAAGCATCGGCGGTTTCCGCGAGCACACCCCGCAGACGCTCGAAAGTTACCCCAGGGACGCCGTGACCGGCGCCTTCGGACTCTGCCGGCTCTTCAAGGAGACGCAGGATCAGGAGTGGCTCGATCGCGCCAAACTGTTCGCCGACTGGTGGATCGAGCATGGCACGGACGGGAACGGCTGGCCCTTCATAACCTTCGACTTGATCGAACAACACGGCCACAACCGCGGCATGCACGTGGTCGGCGAGGAGAGCGGCGCCGAGTTCGTCAAGGGCGACTGGCAGGCGGGTTCGGCGATCTTCTTCTATCAGTTGTATAAACTGACAGGCGATGCGCGGTATATCGAGAAGGGCCTGGACCCGCTGATCCGCGGTCTGGCGCGGATCTACGAGGAAAATCTGGGCAAGCCCGTGGTTGACGGTTTCCACGGGCAGGCGCCGATCAGCCACGGCAACGACGACTTCGCGCTGGTGGCGCTGATCTGCGCTTATCGGCTGAAACGCGAGCAACGCCTGCTCGACCTGCTGGTCCAGCGCATTTCCGAACAGAACCGGCTGATGGACGATGACGGTTCGTACCCCAGCTTCGGCGGCACTTTCGTCTCCGGGATCAATAACCTCGAATTTCTCAAATTGGTCGAGACCGAGAAACTGCCGGTCTCCGTCACCGAGGTCGAACGCTGCCTGCGCAAAACCGCGGAGTTCGGCATGTCCCTGCAGGTCAAGGAAAGCACCGACCTGCGCCTGCTGGGCGGACTCTATGGACAATCCAGCCACGACGTGGCCCGCACCACGATCCATCATCGCTCGGTCGGTTACAGCGTCAATTTCTACCTGCGTCTCGAGGGCGGCAGCGAACCGCTGACCTTCAGCAGTTTCGGGTGGTAGGGTTCGCGACAGGCCGGTGAGACCATGCAACGCAAAAAAGAAACAAGCCCGTTCGTGCGGATCGGGGTGACGACGATGATCATCACCGCGGCGGACAAGCGTAATGGTGTCTTCTACGACCGGCTATTCGCGCTTTGCGACCGGGCGCTGCCTGGTTGCGGCTGCGATGTGGTGCTGCTGCCCGAGCGGTCGGCCTGTCGGCCCGGCGACCGCCAGCCGCTCGACGGGCCGATCTTCCGGCGCTTCAGCGCGCTGGCCCGCCGGCGCCGGCTCTGGCTCGTCGCGCCGCTGGTCGAGGCGCGCGGGCGGCGCACTTTCAACACCCAGGTCGCGATCTCGCCGCGCGGCGAACTTGTGGCCCTTTACAGGAAAGTACACCTGGCGCCGGGCGAGGAGCGCGACACGTCGCCGGGCGATGCCTTCACCGTTTTCGACACGCCCTGGTTTCGGGCCGGCATGCTGATCTGCTTCGACAACAAGTTCCCGGAGTCCGCCCGTTGCCTCGCGCTCCAAGGCGCATCGGTCCTGTTCTGTCCATCCTATGGCGACCCGTCCAAGCCGATGCGCAACGCGGCCCGCTGTCTCGACAACAACCTCTATTTTGCCGGGTCAGGGGTCATCGACCGCTCGTGCCTGCTGCCGCCGTCGCGCTTCGAGCGCGGCATAGTGATCGATCCCGACGGGTGGGTGCTGGTCAACACCGACATGCAGGAAGGGCTGGCGGTGGCGGAGTTGCCGCTCGATGCGGCGAACCGCCTGGTCGCGCCGCCTGATTTCGATTTCCTTGCCCGCCGACGCCCGGAATGTTACGGCGAACTGGTGCGCGGGGTCAAAACTGGGGGATGACATAGATGGACGAAGTTTTCCCCGGCGTCTTAAAGGCATTCGTCGCCGACAGCCGCGCCGCCACGCTGGCCGGCATCGAACTCGTGGTGTCGCGTTTCGAAAAAAACGACGGCTATCCTTTTGTGGACACCAAGTTGAGCACAGGCAGCGGCCAGGATTTTCCTGAACCGGCCGACCCCGAGACCGACTTCCGGGGTCGCGGCGCGGTCTTCGGCTGGATTCAGGGGCGCGGCCTGGAAGCGCTGGCCGGGCATGCGGCTTTCCTGGCCGACAATCCGCGCCTGGCGGAGCGCTGCGACCGGATGCTGGAAAGCGTGGCGGCGCGGATCGCCGAATTTGGACGGCAGAACGACGGCCGTTTCGTCTTCCTGTTCACCCCCGAGGGACGGGCCTTTCGCTGCGGGGCGGATGGCAGACGCGAGTACTTTCCGGCCTCCTCGATCCGTCCGGGTTTTGCCGACCTCTTCACGGGCAAGGGACTGGCCGCCGCCGGGGTCCGGCTGAACCGCCAGGAATGGAGCAACTTGGGCGTCCGCACCTTCCGGACCTCCGCCGCGGCGATCATGGACGGTAGTTTTGCCTCGGACCAGATTTCGTTCGACCCCAAGAATCCGGCGCTGCCCGTTCCCGGCCGCCGCGCGCAGGGCCCTTGGATGATCGCGCTGGGCGGATTCGCGCTGCTGTGCGAACTTTATCCGGGCGCGGACGAATGGATCGCGGGCGGCTGTCGCTTTCTGCAACACCTGCTCGATCGTCACGTAATCCAACGCGACACAGGAGCTCTGCGGCGTTTCGATTTCTTGGAGTGGACGGACGACGCGGGCGGTCCATGGATGGAACACGGCAAGGTAATGCAGGATCCCGGTCATGCGCTGGAATTCACGGGCCTCGCGGCCCGCTTTCTGCTCCACGCGACCGCACGCTCTGCGCCAACGCCGGAACTGCGCAAGCTTGTCGCGGTCTGCCGGGAGAGTTTGCCGGAAATCTTTCTCGCGGCCTTCGCCAACGGCTTCCAGCGGCCGATGGGCGGCATCTGCAAGACCTTCGACCTGGTTGCCCGCACACCAGTGAACGACGACATGCCCTGGTGGCCCCTGCCGGAGGCGATGCGCGCCGCCGCCCTCCTGCTCAAACTCGCCCCCGCGCACCCGCGCCGCGCGGAAATCGCCGCCGCCGTGGCCGAGTGCGCCCGCGCCCTTTTCGGCCCATTTCGCTCGCCGGTTGCCGGCCTGTTCCTGCAAACTCGCGACGCCCGCGGCAACCCCTCCCCGGCGATTCCGGCCACGCCGGACGCCGATCCGGGTTACCACACCGGTCTGTGCCTGATCGATTTCTTGTCGCAATCCTCCCCCAAAAAACGCGATTGACAAATCCCCGGCGGATAAAAGATACTCACTCCCATGCGCCACGTGACATCCACCGCCATCCGCACGGCAGACCGCAGCCCGGCCCTCAAGCTGGCGCTGGGTGGTCTGCTGGTTATTTTGCGCCCCGCGGTGGGCGGCGGGTGATACACCCGCCATCTGGCTGACGCCAAACCCACTGCGAAGTTCGCAGTGGGTTTTTTGTTGTAGACACGTATACTGGTCGTTCGTGCGTTAAAAAGAAGAGGCAAACGGTATGAGAACCGGAGCGGATATCATCATCGAGGGACTGCTGAGGGGCGGGGTGAAAACCCTGTTTGGTCTGCCCGGCGGCCAGGTTCTGGACATCTTCGATAAGTTGGCAAAGGCGCCGCTGGAATTCTTTCTGGCGCGCCACGAACAGGGCGCCACTCACATGGCCGACGGCTACGCCCGCGCCACGGGCCGGGCGGGAGCCTGCCTGGTGACTTCCGGGCCCGGCGCCACTAACGCCGTGACCGGGCTGGCCACCGCCAACATGGACGGCAGCCCCATGGTCTGCATCTCCGGACAGGTGCCCTCGCCGCTGATCGGCAACGACGCCTTCCAGGAGGCCGACACGGCCGGCATCACGCGCGCCGTGACCAAGCACAACTACCTCGTGAAACGCGTCGAGGATCTTCCCCGCGTCATGGTCGAGGCCTTCGAAATCGCGACCACCGGCAAGCCCGGCCCCGTGCTCGTGGATGTGCCCAAGGACATCCAGCAGGCCAGATGCGACGAACCGTTTCCAAGCAAAATGAGCCGCCGCGGCTACCGGCCCGACAACGAGCCCGACGTCCAGGACATCGAACGTCTGGCCAAAGCCATCGCCGCCGCGCGCCGTCCCATGTTCCTCGTGGGCGGCGGGGTTGTCGGGGGCGATGCCTCGGCCGAGTTTGCCGCCGTGGCCATCAAGTCCGGCGTGCCGGTGGCCAGCACGCTCATGGGCCTGGGCGCCTTTCCCGGCAGCGAGCCCCTGGCGCTCGGCATGATGGGCATGCACGGCACCGTGGCCGCCAACCGCGCGGCCAGCGTCTGCGATCTGATCGTTTCGGTGGGCGCTCGCTTCGACGACCGCGTGACCGGCAAGGTCTCGACCTTCGCTCCGCACGCCAAGAAGGGCCATATCGACATCGATCCCTCGGCTATCGGCAAGACCGTGCTGGTGGATTTCCCGGTCGTCGGCCATGTGAAGATCGTGTTGCGCAAACTGCTCGAAGCCGTGGAACCGGTGGCGCGTCCGGAATGGCTGGCCCAGGTCACGGATTGGAAGACCAACTCTCCCCCGACCTACGACCGCGCCTCCAGGGAACTGCTGCCGCAGTACGTGATCGAACAAATCGCCGCCGTGACCCATGGCGACGCCACGATCGTGACCGACGTCGGCCAGCATCAGATGTGGGCCGCGCACTACTATCCCTATTCCAAGCCGCGCAGTTTCATCACCTCGGGCGGCCTCGGAACGATGGGGTTCGGCCTGCCAGCCGCGATCGGCGTCAAGGCCGCGCGCCGCGATCAACCGGTGGTGCTGGTCTCGGGCGACGGCAGCATCCAGATGAACTTCCAGGAACTGGTGGTGGCCGTGGAACACGACCTCCCGGTGGTGGTCGTGATTCTTAACAACGGCTACCTCGGATTGGTGCGCCAATGGCAGGAAATGCTCTACAAAGAGGAGTATTCGGGCGTCCGGCTGGGCCGCGACGCGCGCCATAACAACGAGCGCATTCCCGCAAAGGTCCAGACGCCCGGCCCATACCGTCCGGACTTCGTCAAACTGGCCGATGCGCACGGCGCCCTGGGCCTGCGCGTCACGGGGCGGGACGAGGTGGCGCCCGCGCTCGACAAGGCGCTCTCCTGCGGGCGTCCCGCGGTCATCGAGTGCATGGTGCGACCCACGGAAAACGTTTATCCATTCGTGCCCCCCGGCAAGGCGCTGGGCGAATTGATTCAGGGGTTGATCTGACAATGAAAAAACACATTATTACGGCGCTGGTGGAAAACAATCCGGGCGTGCTCGCACGGTTGGTCGGCCTGATCGCGGGCCGCGGCTATAACATCGAAACGCTCAACGTGGGGCCCACCGGCGATCCCACCGTCTCGCGCATGACAATGCAGGTCCCGGGCGACAACCGGGTGCTGGAACAGGTGACCAAGCAACTGGCCAAACTGGTGGACGTGATCGAAGTCACCGACCTGACCAGCACGCCGCACTTCAATCAGGAATGCCTGCTGATCAAACTCACCTCGACGCAGGAGCAGCACGAGGAGATCATGTCGCTCGCCAAGCGTTTCGGCGGAAACGTGCTGGCGGCGCAACCGGACGCGGTGATCGTCCAGCTCACCGGCGACGCCCGGCATATCACGGACTTCCTCGCGCTGCTGGCGCCTTACAAAGTGATGGACTTCTCGCGTTCCGGCATCATCGCCATGGCCAAAGGAGGCCGCTCATGAAGACCGTTCAGGATTCCCGGCGAATCGTCATTTTCGACACCACCCTGCGCGACGGCGAGCAGGCGCCCGGCGCCAGCCTGACGATGCGTGAAAAGCTGGACATCGCCAAGGCGCTGGCCGCGCTGAACGTGGACATCATCGAGGCCGGTTTCCCGATCGCCTCGCCCGACGATTTCGAGGCCGTCAAGAGCATCGCGCAAACGGTCAAGGGGCCGGTGGTGGCCGGTCTGGCGCGTTGCGTCGAAAAGGACATCCAGCGCTGCGCCGAGGCGGTTTGCGCCGGGCCCAAGCCCTGCATCCACGTCTTCCTCGCGACCTCGCCGATTCACCGCAAGTACAAACTGCACATGTCGCGCCAGGGGGTGATCGCGCAGGCCGTGGCCTCCGTCCGCTATGCCCGCAAGTTCTGTCCGGACGTCGAGTTCAGCGCCGAGGACGCCTCGCGCACGGAGCCGGCCTTTCTGGCCGAGGTGGTGGAGGCCGTGATCGACGCCGGCGCCTGCACGGTCAATATTCCCGACACGGTCGGCTATGCGGTTCCGAACGAGTTCGGCCGGCTGATCGGGGGTCTTTTCGAGAGCGTCCCCAATATCGGGCTGGCCCGCATCCATGTGCACTGCCACAACGACCTCGGGCTGGCGGTGGCCAATTCGCTGGCCGCCGTGCAGGCCGGCGCGCGGGGCGTCGAATGCACGATCAACGGACTCGGCGAACGCGCCGGCAACTGCGCGCTCGAAGAGGTGGTGATGGCGCTGCGCACCCGCGCCGACGTCTTCGGACTCAAGACCGGCATCCGCACGCACGAACTCTACCGCGTCAGCCGCCTGGTCAGCCGCCTGACCGGCCTTTCGGTGCAGCGCAACAAGGCCATCGTCGGCGGCAACGCCTTCGCCCACGAAGCCGGCATCCATCAGGACGGCATTCTCAAGCATCGCAGCACCTACGAGATCATGCGCGCCGAGGATGTCGGTATCGAAGAGCACGATCTCGTGCTTGGCAAGCACTCCGGCCGCCACGGTTTCCAGAACAAGCTGCAGAAAATGGGGCTGGCGCTCACGCCCGTGGAACTGGAACGGGCCTATACCCGCTTCATCGCCCTGGCCGACCGCAAGAAAAACCTTTACGACGACGACCTGCTCGCCATCGCCCGCGACGAAATCTCCGAGTCGCCGGCCGTCGGGCTCTACGCGCTGGAATACCTGCACGTTTCCGCCGGCTCGGGCACGATACCGACGGCCACCGTGCGCATCCGCCGCGGCAAGGAAATCCTCGAGGACGCCGGCACCGGGGACGGTCCCGTGGACGCCGCGCTGCGCACGATCGACCGCATCACCGGAATTACCGGGCACCTGCTCGATTTTTCGCTGCAGTCGGTCACGATCGGACAGGATGCCCTGGGCGAAGTGACCGTGCGCGTGCAGTTCGACCAGACCATCCTGAGCGCCAAGGCGGCCAGTCCCGACATTGTGGACGCCAGCGCGCGCGCCTATCTCTCCTGCGTCAACCGCATCGCGCTGCGCAACGCGGCCGGCAAAGCGGCCGCCGTCAAACCGGCTCACAGGAAGCCGCGCGCATGAACACCGCGACCCTCAGCGGCGCCACGCATCCGTATGCGGTGCTCGGGCATCCGATCGGGCACACGCTTTCGCCGGCCATGCACAACGCGGCCTTCCAGGCGCTGGGCCGCGACGCCGTATACCTGGCCTTCGACGTGGCCCCGGAGCGGCTGATGCAGGTTCTGCCGGCCATGGCCGCCATGGGTTTCGGCGGCATCAACCTGACCGTGCCGCTCAAGGAGGTCGCCTTCCGCGGTCTTACCGATCTCGATCCGCTGGCCCGGCGGCTGGGCGCGGTCAATACGGTTGAGATCCTGCCGGACGGGCTCAAGGGCCACAACACCGACGGCCGCGGCTTCCTGCGCGCCATCGCCGAGGCCTTCGATTTCAACGTCGCCGGCCGCACGCTCTTCGTGCTCGGCTGCGGCGGCGCCGGGCGGGCGCTGGCCATCACCTCCGCCGCCGCCGGCGCCGCGCGCCTGCTGCTGGCCGATCTAGATCCCGCACGCATCGAGCGGCTCAGCGGCGAAATTAAAGCCTTGGCCCCCGCGGTGGTTGTCGAAACCGCCGGTTCCGACCCGGCCGCCTGGCCGCAGGCCAGCCGCACGGCTGACCTGATCGTGCAGGCCACGCCGGTCGGCATGCATGACGACGATCCCAGTCCCCTGCCCTCCAAAGCCTTCCGTCCCGGCCAATGCGCCATTGACCTGGTGTACATGCGTCCCGAAACCGCCTTCACACGCACCGCCGGCGCGGCCGGCGCGCGCGCCGTCAACGGCCTCGGCATGCTATTGAACCAGGGCGCCGAATCGTTCCGCATCTGGACCGGCGTCACGCCGCCCCTGGTCCCCATGCGCACGGCGCTGGAAAAGGCCGTCTACGGCCGGCCGGTCCGATAATTTTTCACAATATTCGCGGTGACTTTGGCGTCTTTCTGTATCTTACCGGACCGTCGCAGTCCAGGCACCCCGCGGATGCCGCCGGATCTGATTTTTGTTTTTTTTAAAAGGCTCATCGCGATGAACGGAAACAGCTTTTTGGCGCCGCGCAACTTGCGGAGGGGGTTTCTGTATTTGGCGGCGCTGGCGGTGATGGCGGGCAATGCCTGGGGCGTGTCGTCGGTGGGCGCCGTCTATGCCGAAAAGCCCGTTTGGTGGAACGACGTTGTGCCGCTCAAGCCAACCGGGAAAATCGATCGCGCGGAGGAATACTGGAACTGGCTGCAGGCCAACAACCCGTCGGATGGGAAGCTGCTGGACAACTGGTACGTCATCGGCCCGTTCGACGGCGGGAATGGCTCGGCGCTCGACAAGCCTTATGCGCCGGAAATCGCCGGCGCCCGCATGCCCGTCCGGGGCGCAGGTGTGCGACAAGTCTCGTGGCAACCCTGGCCGCCGGGAACAGCCTGCCCTTTAACCAATCAGCCTCCCGACACGATTGTCTATGCGACGCGGAAATTCACGCTTACCGCCCAGGCCGACGGCGGCTTGATCGTATCCAGCCGCGCCGGATACCGGTTGTGGGTGGATGGCCAGCCGGTTGTGAACAATGGCGCCGCCTGCAACAAGCTCTATCTGCCCTTGAGGCTCAGCGCCGGAAGCCACACGCTGCTGGTCAAGGCATACCTGGCCGACGGCGCCTGGAACTGGAGCGCGAATTGGTCCGCGGGGGATCCCCGGTATACGGAGATCAAGTTGCGATCCCTGGTTTTATCGCTATGGTCGCGCGACGAAACGGCGCTGCGCATCCACGGCCCGCGTCTGGCGGCGCTCTATCTTGAGCTGGAAGATTCCGTCAACAGCCGCTACTGGGTTGGCTACGCATTGAGCGCCAGCCGTGACAATACGCCCGATGCCGGGGCGATGATCGGCCGCTGGGTCGCGGCCGCGTCAAGGAATCCGGGCGCGGGCGGCGCACTGCTCAAGGAACTCGGTCAATTCCTGGTCCGCCTCCCCAGGCAAGATCCTCTGCGGCCGGTTCTGATCGATGCGATGTACAATCTGGGGCTGGCGTTGTCCTGTCCCGACGAAACGGCGGCGTTCTTGCGGGCCGCGGGTATCGCCAAGCCCGCGCCGGAACGCGCCCTGCGCATGGCGCAGGCATATCAGACCAGTAACATGCTGGACAGCGTGTCGTTCTGGATCGAGCCCTACCTGAAGGAGTTTCTATCCACCGACCCGGCCGATTACATCCAGTTAAGACGAACCGTCAACGACTGGCTGCAACGCCCGACGGACCCGTTTCGTCAGGCGCTTTACGAATCCATCGAACGTGCCGTCAACGTCGGCAGCAACGACGAAGCGCGCGCCGTCCTGGCGGAGTGCTACATGAAGGATGTACTCGCGCGCAAGGATACCGGGCGTGCGGCGCAGTTCCTGAAAACGCACGCTGTTGCGCTCGCGGCAAAACAAGCCTTCGACGCGGCGATCTGGCGCCTGCAGGTGGCCATCCTGGAGAACAACGAGAGCGCCGCCAGAGAGGCGCTGAATGGCGCCGTGCTGGCCCGTCCCTCATTCACCAATTCGCTGGAATATTCCAAGTACTGGACCAGCCTGTTCAAGTTCAGCACCACCGTAACCCTGCCGGCATCGGTGGAATCCACGCCGGACGAGGCGCCGTCCTCCATGGACCGGCTGGCCAAGGCCGGCAGCACCAATCGTTTGTGCATGTACCTGCGCGACGTGCTGCGCGCCCGCGGCGACAGCACCGTCCCCGCGGAGGGAGACGCCAATCTATTTGCCGGAGCCAAGCCCTATTACCGGAAGGCGCTCGGAGTTTACGCGCCGGTCTACGAAGCATGGCTGCGCAATGAAATCGAAACACTGAATGCCGAACCGCTGCGCAGGCAGGATGCCCTGCGTCTTGATCGCGTCGCCCATCTGGCCCCGCCCGCCGCCGCGAACGACGGCGGGCTGACGGCGGACGGCAAAGCCACTGTCAGCGCGCCCATTTCCACCAGCGGGTTTGTGCCATTGATCGACATGACGCCCGGGCTGCCGGAGGTCATCGAAGATCAGCTCCGTTACACGCTTAAGGCGGAACCGGCGCAGGCGGCAAGTCTGACGGTGCGCGACGGCGACGTCTGGCTGGCCAACTCCCGCATGCTGGCCTGCCTGCGCGGCGGCGAGGTGGCCTGGAGTTGGGCGGCGCCCCTGTCATGCCCGCCTTCGCAACAGGGGCGTGCGCCCAACTTCCGCATGGGCGGGCGCTGCGAGTCGGCGGCGGCGGGCGGCATCGTCGCCGTCCGCATCCTGCTGCCGGATGCGACACCCGCCGTGGCCGGACTGGACCGCGCCACAGGCGCCTACCGCTGGACCTGGCGCCCGGACAAAGGCATGATCGCCGGCGCGCCGGCCGCTTGGGGAACAAACCGGCTGGTGGTCCTGACGGTCACCGAAGACGACATGGAGGGATATCGGACCGATCTGGTGGTCTTGGACACCCGCAGCGAGGCGCAAACGGAGGTGCATCTGGGCGGACGCAAGGTCGGCGGGCCCACCCGCTTGATCGGCGACCGATTGATCGATCCGGACAGCTTCTGGCAGGCGCCGCCGCCGGTCGTGGACGGCGATATCGCCTACGTGTCCACTGCCTTGGGACTGCTGGGGGCCGTCAACCTTGCGGACGAGAGCATCGTCTGGCTGCGAAACTACAGCCACCACTACGATGACAGCGTAACGGGTCTGCGTGTGCCGCGCCCGCCGGTGGTGGGCCGCAACACGGTACTGTTCGCGCCCCCCGATTCGAACCGGCTTATTTTGACGGACAAGGCGACCGGGCGGCTGGTGGCATCACGCACCGATCTGGTCTGGACCGAGGTTGCGCCCTGCGGACCGGATAACGCCGTGGTCCTGACCCTCTCGTCGGCCGCCGTCTTCAGCCTGTCCGATCTGGCTGAACGGCGCCTGTCAAGCGGGCGGATTTTCGGCGTCCTGCAACCGGTGCGTGAAGGCTGCCTGCTGGCGGAGCGCAACGGCGCGGTGACATTGTGCGGGGCCGACGGCAAGTTGACCGCCCTGGCTCCCGCTTCGGACAGTGTGCGCCTGCTTGGCCGCGGACCCGACGGCGTTTGTTATGGCGCGGGCGGTGCGGGCGGGCAATGGTGCGGGGTTGTCGGAAACCGCGCCGGTCCACCACCGTCGCCCATCCGTCCGCAGCGCAACCTGACCTCGATTTGCGATATGGCACAGGGAATTCTGTCCGGCACGAACGGCGCCGTGCCTCTGGCGTCAAACCGTCTGTTGCTGATCGGCGTTGGCGCCGACGGACGCAGGCTCTGGGAACTGCCGGCGGTGTTGGCCAACGGCCTGGTTTCCGACAAGGGCCGCGTGATGACGGCCCGCGGCGGACGCATCTGGGTGTACGACGAACGCACGGCCGATCTGCTCGGAAGCTGGCCCTCCGGCTTCGGATCGGCCGAATCGGCGCGCCTGGTTGTCGCGGCGCCCGAAGGCGGTTATGCGATCGGTCCGGGCGCCGACCAGCGCATGACCTTGTGGAGGCTCGCCGCGGAAGGAACGGCGGCCAGCCGGATGGTTGCGCAGTGGCCTCCGAATGCGTTCGACGCCATCGTGAAAGCCGCCGTGATCCAGACGGACACGCAGATTGTGGCAATGGTCCAACTCGCCAACGCCATCGGTGCGGTCACGCTCTGGACGGCGCCCCGCGGCGTGGCGGGCGCCGTCTTCGAACGGAAAACCGGCGACTCAGGCGCTGCCTTCTTGTGGATATCCACCGATGGAGGGCGGGCGGCCATCCTGTCGCAGCAGTCATCCGCATTGATCGTGGCGGATGCGGCAGGTCTGCGCGAAATCAATTCCAACCTGTCCCCTGGGAAAAGCTGGGGCAGCAGAGGGATCGCATATGCGTTGGATGATCTTCTGTTTTTACACCGCGATGACAAGACGCTGGTCGCCTTGAATCCCATGACCGGCTCTTCGTTAAATCTCACGCACGCCGGCATCGTCATGCCGAATGCGGCCGGAAACCGCATCTATGGCTTGAAAGTCGCCATATCGGGAAGAGGTTACGCCGCGAGAATCGAAAAACTTCAGCCGTACACCTGCGCCGTCGATGGACGCAGTGCGCCGCTGATCGGCCCCCCGCTGCCGGCCGGGGTGGATGTCAATGGCGCCACGGGCGCGCTGGCGCAAATAGACGGCAAGCCGATCCTGATCGCTTCCGGAGCGGCGCTCGCCTGGCAGGGAACGGTCGCGCGCGATCCCGTGCCACTGCCGCCGATCGCGGACCACCGGACTTATTCCCAGCATCCCGCCTTTCAACCTTATGCCATGGCCTGGAGCGCTCCCAACGGCATCGTGAACGTCGCCGGCGTCTGGATGAATCCGAACCAGTGGCAGTCGCTGCTGCATCTACCCGACTCGATTCATACCGGCGCGCTGAAGCCGCGCGCGCTAAACGTCGACGGCTTTCTCGACGAGTGGCCGACCAACGCCTTTTTCGACATTCCCCTTGGCCGCATGGCCGTCTGCACCGGCGAAGCGGGCGAACTTGACCTGGCCATCGAGATCAACGATGCCGCCCTGGCGGAACGCCTGGGCGTCGAAGGCCTGGACGATCGTCTGACGATATCCGCCATGGAATTGCGTTCTTTGTGCCTGGCGGAGTATGCTGCTCCCCCGATGCGTCCGACTTTGAAAGCTTTCCGGCGGGCCACAATCGAGGGGCAGGAATTCGAGTTCGCCTGGACGGTGACGGCCGACGGACGCCACTGCCGGATCGAAGCGACGGTGCGCGGGGTGCCGCACGATCTGAAGATTCCGCGAAAAGCCCAGTCCTGGGACGATGTCGCGCTACGGCTGCTCTGGCGACGCAACGCCTTCGAGCAACCTGTGAACCTTGTGGCGGACGGCGGATCCGGCCCGCTCTCCTACGCGAGGGTGGTATTTAGATGAACGAGTCCGTCAGCACGCTGGAGTCGGTCGCCTGGCTGCAAGGGCGGCTGCGGGTGGCGGCGCGGCGCTATCTGCGCGTGGAAGTCTCCGTCTTTATCGTCAATGCGGTTGCGCTGGCGGCGCTGGGCTTCGGGGTGTACTTCCTGGCCGATTTCCTGGTGCGCTTTCCCCGCAGCGTACGCATCCTGCTTAGCGCCGGATTGACGGCGGCCGGCCTCGTCTGGGCGGCGCGCGTGGCGCGGCGCTGGATTGTCCCCTACCGCACGCTGGATGCCACGGCGCGCGCAGTGGAACTGGCCGGAGAGAATAGCGGCGGACATTCGCATTCGATGATCGTTTCCGCGCTCGAATTCGGCGAACGGCCCGCCATTCCAGGGGCGATCGCCTTCAAAAACATCGTGATCCAGGCGGCTCAGAGGCAGGCCCGGGATCCGGCCCGGGTGGCGCTGTATGCGGCCGCACACATCAGACTGATGCGAAAACTTGGCGCGACCGCCCTGATCGTCGCGATCGGTCTGGCCGCGGTCTGGCCGCGGACTTGCATCTTTTCGCGCCGCCTGCTGGGTTTGTCCACCGCTTATCCGACCGCGACCCGGATCATCACGGGCCTCTGGCCGCGCGTGGCGCCCGCGCGCGTCGATTACCCGGTGGAACTCTCGGTTGAGGGCCGCGTCCCGGTTTCCGGCCTGCTCACCGTGCGGCGGCACGGGCGGCGCTCTTTCTCGGTGCCGTTGAAAAGTCAGACCAACGGGACCTTTTCGGCCACGATCCAGGCGCCGGAGCAATCCTTCTCATTCACCTGCGCGCTGGGCGATGCCGAGACCGAGCCCTTCACGGTGGCCGTCCACACGCCGCCCCTGGCCAGGAAGGTCACGCTGACCGTCACGCCTCCCGCTTACACCGGCCTGCCGGGCCGGGAGGAATCCTCGGACTCGGTGACCGTGCCGGAAGGCAGCGCGGTCGCGTTCAAGATCGAACCGGACAGCCAGGTTGTGGTTTGCGGACTTGAAGGCGAAGGCCGGCGCATCGAGTGCAAGTCCGACGAGCAAGGCAACTGGCGAGGCGGCGGTGTGTTCACCGATAGCTGGAACTACGCCGTGGCCATGACCAACGCCGCCGGCGTGGGCATCGTGGCCGCCAGCCCGCGCTGCGTCAACATTGCCCGCGACACCCCGCCCACGATCGAACTCCACACTCCCAAGCCCAACAGCGCCGTCGCGCCGATCGGGCTGCTGGTTTTCGATTTCGTGGCGCACGACGACTATGGCCTGACGGAGGCGGGAGTGAGTTATGAGGTTTATGAGCGCCGCGACAACACGGACGTGCTGGTGAAAAAGGATTCGTTCCGCGCCGCCGCCGCGCCGGCGGGCCGCGAAGCCGGTGTGCGCATCACGAAGACCGTCGCGGGACTGGGTCTGACGCCGGGGCAGCGCATGGTGGTGCGCGGCTACGCGATCGATAACCGGCCGCCGCCGGGCGCGCAGCGCGCCGAATCGGACCAGGCCGAGATCGCCGTGGTGCCGCCTGAGGAATTGCGGCGCATGATCGAGACGGAATTGCAGCAAGTTGGCGGCTTGCTGCTCAAGTTCAGCGAAGACGAACAACGCCAAAGCGAGGCCTTGCGGCAGCGGCTCGCAACGGAAAAGCGGGTCAAACCATGAAACAGTGCGCGTGGCTCTGGTTGATAGCGCTGGCTGGCGCCGGAATGGCCTTCGGCGACGATGCGCTGCGGGACGCCATGCAAAGCGACACGGCGATCAAGGATGCGTCGGCGCGGATCGAGAGCCTGGCGGGCGAAATGGACACCAGCAACGTTTTTTCTTCAGAGAACATAGCATCGAACCGCGATGTCGCGCTGCGCCTGACGGCGGTGCGCAATAACGACATGCAAGCCGTCCTGCGCATGCTCGAACAAAGCTTGAAACAGCCGACCAATCAGGCGGCCTGCCTGCTGGGAGCCAGGCAGGGGCACGAGCGCATCTCGAAGACCCTGTTGGGTCTGGGACGGCGCCTTGGCGCCATGTCGGCCGGCGACAATGCGGGCGCGTTGGAGAAAATCCGCGCGCTTAGCCAGGCCGCCGACAGCCTGGCCAGGGATGCCGTTGCTCCCACGGAGGCGCAGCAGCAAAAGGCCGACGACCTGGCGCGCGAGATCCGCGCCGCGACGAACATGACGGCCAACACCGAGGCGGTCAAGGATATGAAGCAGGCCGCCGAGAAACTCGTGGAGGGCGACCCCAAGCTCGCCGCCGACGAGATGAAAAAGGCCGTGGCGGCGCTGGAACAGGAGTCCGGCATGCGCGAGAACGAACTGGCCGCCGCGGCCGCGCGCAAGGACGCCCTGGAAAACGCCAGCCAGGAACTGAACAAACTGTCCAAGGAGGCGGACAAACTGGCCGCGGCGCCGGAAGACGCCAGGACCGCGGACAAGGCGCTGGACATGATGGTGAAAGCCGACGAGACGGCCAAGGCGCTCGACAAAGCCGTGGCGCCCGACGCGGCCGCCAACACGCGCGCCGGCCAGAACGAATTGCAGAACAACCAGTTGTCGAAGGCCGCCCAGGATTTTCAGGCCGCCGCGAACCAGGCGGCCGCGGCGGCGGATCAGGTCGCCGCCGAGATGAAGGCTTCGATCGATGCGCAAAGCGCCGCCTTGAGCCAGATGACCGAAATGGCCAACCAGATGGCGGCCTTGCAGGATTTCAAGGACCGTCTGGATGCCGTGTCCACGGAAAACAAGGCCGCGACAGACCACCAGGCCGCCGCCGAAAAAATGGACCAGTTGGGCAAGGACCTGAACAACGCGGCGCTGCCGGAACCGGGCAAGGATGTGGGCAACGCCAAAGCGGAAACGGATCAGGGCAACAACGATGCGGCGCAGAAGTCGCTCGCCGCAGCCGGGCAGAAACTTGACACGGCCATGAAGCAGGCGTCGGCCAAGATGAACGCGCTCATGGCCCAGGCGGCGGGCGCGCCCGCGACGCCGCAACCCGGAACGCCGCCGGCGACGCCCGAGACGCAGGAACCGATGGGACCGCCCCAGGAGATCGGCGATCAACAGGGCCGTGAAAAGGCCTTCGGCACGGCTACGCCGGAGACTGGAGCGGTTCCGGCGGGATCGCGGGTCTGGAAGGCCGCCCTGCCCCCCAACGAACGCCAGTCCTTGCTTTCCGGGCAGCAGGAGAAAAGCCTGCCGATCATGGAAGACGATGCCAAACGCTATTTTGAGAGACTCGCGAAATGAGAAAACGCCTGCTGCAAATCCTGCTCTGGCTGGGACTGTCCGCGACGGCGCGGGCGGAGTTTATCTTTGACGCAGAGGTGCCGCTCGAGCCCAAGGTTGAGGAAGCCATTGAGAAGGCGCAGGAATGGCTGGCGAAATCGCAGCAGCCCAACGGCTCATGGGGAACCTGCAACGGCCGAAACGGCCTGGCGGTCATGGCGCTGATGGTCAACGGCAGCACCCCGGGGCACGGCAGGCATGGCGACAAAATCGGCAAAGGGATCGAATTCCTGATCGGCAGCCAGCATGAGAACGGCTACCTGGTGGTGGGCAAGAGCGGCAATATGTACCAGCATGCCCTGGCCACGCTGGCGCTGGCCGAGGCCTACGGCATGACCCATAACCCCGCGATCCGGGAATCCCTGACCAAAGCCATTCAACTTATTCTCAAGGCCCAGACTACGGCGGGCGGCTGGCGCTATACGCCGATTCCCAAGGATCAGGATCTCTCCGTGACTGTGATGCAGATCATGGCTCTGCGCGCGGCGATGGACACCGGACTTTATGTTCCAAGCGAGGCGGTGGATCTGGGCGTGCGCTACGTCAAGCGTAATTGGGCGCCGGACACCATGACCTATGGTTATGCCAAGGCCGGTGACGGGGGCGTGCGCATGACGGCCGCCGGTACGGTCTGCCTCCAGTCGTGCGGACTTGCGGAAGATCCCAACGTGCCCAAGGCCGTCCAGTACCTGATGCAGAAGATCGATTACAACACCACCGACCAGCCCTATTGCTGGTACGGCCACTATTACGTCTCGGTGGCGCTTTACCATTACGGCGGCGACGCCTGGAAGACCTATTATCCGAAGGTTTGCGAGAGTGTCCTGCGCGACTGGTCGAGAAGAGGACACTACGGCGATGTGCTGAACACTTCCTGGGCGATCCTCGTGATCGGAACTCCCTACCGCTACCTGCCGATTTATCAGAGATGAACACGAACCGCATATCTCGCCGCGCAGGCTTTGCGTTGATGACCTGGACCGCCGTGTCCGTGACGGCCGGGGATTGCGTGATCACGCGCGCCGGCGAAAAAATCAGCGCTGAAATCGTGCGGCTGGCGGCCGCCGGCGTATCCTTGTCCGGCGGTCAGAACGTGCCTTGGACAAACGTCTCGGGCCTCCGTCGCGACCGGGCCCCGCTGCAGGCGCCCGGGCAAAGGCTGGTCTTGCGCAACGGAACAGAGTTGAGCGGCCTGCTGCGGCGGGCCACCAGCGAATTGGTGGTTTTCCGCGGCGTGACCTCGGGGGAGATCGAAGTGGCCTGGACGAACGTCTCCCGCATCCGCTTCGAAACCGGCGGGCTCCCCCTCAAAAGCGGCTCGAATTGGACGGGCGTATTTGAAATTGTAAAGACCGACGGTGTGACACGCGGCGGCAAAATCATGGCGGCCACGCGGAGGCAGATTCTGCTGAGAACCGCGGATGGCCTGGAAAAATTCGACGCCGGCGATGTGGCCTGGCTGATCGCCGGGCCGCCGCCGCTAGTCACGGATGCGGTGACCCTGCGCAACGGCGACCGGTTGTGCGGCCCCCCGGCCTGGCGCAACGAAAATCTTCTGGCTGACGTGTACGGAAAGAGTGTCGAGGTGGATCAGTCGGCAATCCAGGCGATCGATTTCGCGGTAAACGCGGAGAAAGGCAGGGAATAACATGGAGCAGGAAATCAAGACGGCGTGCGCGGAGTGCGGTGCGCACTACATGGTTCTTGAAAGCGAATTGGGGAATATCTCCTGTGTGCGTTGCGGCGGACGGACCTTCCGCCCGATCAAGGACAAGGAGCCCGCGGCAGCGGCCGCGCCGGCGCCCCTCCCCGAACCGCAGGCCGTGGCGAAACCGCCCGTCCCCGCTCCAGCTCAGCCGCCCGCCAGCGCCCTCGACGCAACCGACGCCAGACAGGTCTCGTTGGAACGCTTCCGCTCGCTGCACGCCGAGATCCGGCGGGAATTGGCCAAGGTGGTTGTGGGTCAGGACGAGGTGATCGAAGAGCTGCTGGCCGCCGTGTTGTGCGGCGGGCATTGCCTGCTGGAAGGCGTTCCGGGTCTGGCCAAGACGCTGCTGATCTCGTCGCTCGCCAGGGCTCTTAACCTGACATTCAGGCGTATTCAGTTTACGCCCGATCTTATGCCCAGCGATATCACGGGCACCGACGTGCTCTACGAGGATCCCGTCAGCGGCGAGCGGAAGTACAAATTCCTGACCGGCCCCATTTTTGCCAACATGATTCTGGCCGACGAAATCAACCGCACGCCGCCCAAGACCCAGGCGGCGATGCTGGAGGCCATGCAGGAGCGGCAGGTCTCGATCGGCGGCGTGATTCACAATCTGCCGTCGCCGTTCCTCGTGCTGGCCACGATGAACCCGCTCGAGCAGGAGGGCACCTACCCTCTGCCCGAGGCACAGCAGGACCGCTTTTTCTTCAAAGTCTTCGTCGGCTATCCGACCGGCGATGAGGAGATGCAGATCGTGCGGCGGGTGGCCAACACCGGTTTCGGCGACATTGCCCCGGTCTGCGACGGCGCGGAACTGCTGACCCTTCAGAAAGTGCTGAAGGACATGCCCGTGGCGGACGCCGTGGTGGAATATGCCAACCGCCTGGTGCGGGCCACGCGTCTGAAAACCCCGGATGCCGTGGACGCCGCCAACCAGTGGCTGGCCTGGGGCGCGGGACCGCGCGCCACCATCAATCTCGTGATCGCGGCGCGCTGTTTCGCCGTGATCGATGGACGCGCGGCGCCTTCGTGCGACGACATCGTGCGCGTGGCCAAGCCGATCATGCGGCACCGCCTGGCGCTCAACTACGTGGCGCGGGCCGAGGGATTCACCACCGACACGGTGATCGAAAAGATCGTCGCCGCGGTGCCAAAGTATTGAGGCTGCGCGAAGCAAGCGCGCGCCCGGAGAAAAGCGACCGATGGAACGACCCAGACAGTTGTTGAAATATTTGAACCCCGACGCGATCGCGCACATCGCGGCGGTCGGGTTCAAACCGCTCGAGCGGGTCGAAGGGAGTTTTGTCGGCAATCACCGTTCGCCCTTCCATGGCTTTGCGATCGAGTTCGCCGGGCACCGGCAGTACGTGCCGGGGGACGACTTACGCCACCTGGACTGGAAGGTGTTTTTCAAGTCGGGGCGCTACTACACCAAGCAGTACGAGTTGGAGACCAATTTTCTGGCCCACATTTTGGTGGATGTAAGTTCCTCCATGACATTCGCCCACAAACACGGACGCAAACTTGATTACGCCGCCTTCATGGCGGTGGCCCTGGCCAGCGCCGTAACCGCGCAGGGCGATCAGGTCGCGGCCACGCTGTTCGCCAACGAAATCGTGACTTTGCTGCCGCCCAGCGGGTCGGAGGATGCCGCCATCAACCTTTCCAGGGCCCTGGCGGAAGCCCCGGTCAAGGATCGCACCGCCGTCGGGCGCGTCCTGACGCATCTCGCCGAGCAGATCGGGCGGCGCAAGGTGGTCTTCGTGATCAGCGACTTTTTCGGGGACGTTGACGCCACCTTCGACGGCATCCAGCGTCTGCTATACGGTAAAAACGAGGTCATTCTGCTGCATGTGCTCGATCCGTTGGAACTGGATTTCAACTATCCCGGCCGCGTGGAATTGGTGGAACTGGAGGGCGCCGGAAGGTTGCGGCTGGAGGGCCGCAACATCCGCCAGAGTTACAACGCCTTGTTCGGCAAATATCTGGACGATTTCGTGACGCGCAGCCGGAAATTGAACGTGGACTGCATCCGCTGCGTCACGAGCGCCAACTTCGGAGTTACAATTGCCAAGTATTTGAACACGCGCGTCCTGACGCAGGGAGGACGTCCGTGAACTTTCTCAACCTCGGCGCGCTTTGGGGTCTGCTGTTTCTTGCCGTCCCCATCCTGCTGCTCTTCCTGCTGAGCCGCAAGACGCTGGTGCTGCCGTGGGCGGCCTACGAGTGGATGCGCGATTCGATCGTCAATCACCGGCGCGAATTCGAAATCACCGACCTGCTGAAACTGATTTCCAAACTGCTGCTGCTGCTGGCGCTGACGTTGTTCTGCGCGCGTCCCTTTCTGAACACGCGCGGACAGGGAGGAAACCTGATCCTGGCGCTGGATGTTTCGCCGAGCATGAATTCCCGGCTGGAGAGCGGCACGCGGCTGGAGCGCGCCAAAAGCATCGCGGCGGAGGTGATCGATCGCCACGAAGGCGCGGTCTCGCTCTTTACCTATGGATCGAAGCTCGATCCGATCATCGGCTCGTTCACGACGGACAAGGGACTGCTCAAAGCCGAACTTTCCCGCATCCGGGGCGCGGCGGGCTACAACGGCGCCGCGCAACTGATCGAACAGGTGCGCGCCCTGCCGCTCTTTGCGGAAGCCTCGCGCGTGATGCTGTTGGGGGATTTTCAAACCTGCTGGTATGGCGAGAGCGGCGGCATTGCCCGCGCATTGGACACGCTCGGCTCGCGCTTTCCCATGGTATGGGTGCAGGTGGATCCCCGCGCCGCCCCCGATAACGTAGCCATTACCGATCTGGTCATGACCCCGGAGGGCGCCTTTGGCGGCCGTCCCGCCTTTTTCGAGTGTCTCCTGCGCAACGGACTCTCCGTGGCCACGGGCGACCGCATATTGACCGTCTCCGTGGATCGGCACATTCAGCAACGCCAGATCATCCGCTTGAAAGGCGGGGAAAACCGCCGCCTGGCCTTCTCGACGACCTTCACGGCCCCCGGCTGGCACACGCTGAAGCTGGAGTTGGACAACGACGCATTGCTGGAAGACAACGTGCACTACGCTGCCGTCAACGTGCCACCGCCGCTAAACGTCGTGGCCGTCGTGCCCGCCACTCATGGCGGCGCGTACCCGGCAGACCTCTATGTCAAGGCCGCCCTGGGCAGCGTCTTGCCGGATGCCAGCCTCAACTATCGCAGCGTCTCGCCGCTGGAGTTCGAGACGCTGCAGCTCAATTCCGCGCATCTCGTGATCCTGTTTGGGTTGGCCTTGATGCCCGGCAGTCCGCTGGCCGCGCAAGTCGAGACCTTTACCAAACGCGGCGGCGGCGTGCTGGCCTTTCTGCCCGCCATACAAGCTGACGAGGCGCTGGCGGCGGGCGTTCGTTCGACGCTCGTGCCGGAAAGCACCCTCGATCCGCAACATCTAGCGGGCGGCTGGGGCGAATTCTTCCTGGCGCCGGAACTTAAAGCCGAGTCCGTGCGCTTCAAGAACTTCGCCACCCTCTCCGGCATCTCGCCCGGCGAGGTCCGCCTGGTGAGCACGGCGGGCGCCGTGGCCGCCGTCAGAACCAACGGCCTGGGCCGGATCGCGGTGGTCGGGTTTGTGCCGGCGCCCGCCCAGTCCAGCCTGCCCTTCAATCCTAATTTTGTTCAACTGCTCCTGCGCATGGTCTGGGAAACCCGCAACTGGCCGGCGCTGTACCACGATCGCGGCATTCCCTCCGGCCGGACGGACGAGCGCGCGGGCGATTCCCTGCTGCCCGACATCAAGCCCGACCGCGCATATTCGCTGCTTGACGAAAAGGGGGTTTCAAGGGCGTTGACGGTGGAGGGCGTCGGCGGCGAAAAACGGCTGGCCATGCCGCTTGATCTGCCGGCGGGCCTGTATTCGATTCGCGAGGATGGGGTCGAACGCCTGCAGTTCGGCCATAACCTGGATACCGGCGACAGTTTGCTGGAGCCCGTGACCGCAAGGGCTCTGGAGCAGGCCAGGGACAAGGGGCTGACCTACACGGATGCCGGTTCCCTGGGCAGACTTGTGAGCCGCCGCGATTTCGGCTGGCTGACGATCGGTCTACTCCTGGCCGCCCTGCTGTTTGAAGCCTACGCCCACTTCCTGAGGAAACACCGATGAATCGCATCCTCTACTGGTTGACGGGCGATGCGCGCATGTTAAGCGTGGAAACGCTCCATCACATGGGTATCGAAGGCCGCTTCCCGGGCTGGGTCACGCTGTTCGCCATCATCGCCGTTATCGCCTTGGCGGTATTCCTCTATCGGAAGGCGCCGGGCCTCTCGCGCAGACAACGCCTGATCCTGACCACGCTGCGCGCCTGCGCCTACGCCGCGATGCTTTTCATGCTGGCGGCGCCGGTCCTGAAGATCGAGGGTGAAGGGCGGCCATCCGGTCCGCTGCCGGTGGTCGTGGACCGCACGGAAAGCATGGGCATCGCGGACAAACCGGGCGGCAGTTCGCGCCTGGACAAGGCCCGCATCGTCGCCCGCGCGCTGCGGGATGCCGCATCGGGCGTTCCGGCGCTTCAACAGGTCCCCTATCTCTACGGGGATGACGTCGTCTCCATGCCGCTGCCGGACAAGCCCGGCGCCACCAATGCCATGACCATTGCCGGAACCAGGACTTCGATCCGCGCCATGCTGGACGGCGCTTTTCGCGACCACCGGGGCGGCTATTGCCCTGGCATCTTGCTGCTTACGGATGGCGCGAACAACGTGCCGGATTCGCTCGACGCCAGCATTGACGATCTGGCGCGCCGTCAGACGCCGGTCTACGCGGTCGCCCTGGGCCGCGCCGACGCTCCGGATATATCGCTCGATCAATTACTCGGCGACGATATCGCGTTCGTCAACGAGAAGGTCAAATTTTTTGTCAACGCGCGCCAGTTCGGCTTCGCCGGCAAGCCCTTGAATCTCAAGGTCACGCTGGGCAATGTGCCCGTGCCGCTGCCCGAACTGACGCCGGAACGCGATGGCGAATGGAGCTTCCCCGTCGAAGTCACGCCCCGCGAGGAAGGCATCAAGGAACTCGTCGTCGAAGCGATCCCCGACGGCCGCGAACTTACAGCCAAGAACAACACGGTCAAGCGGAAGGTGCGCGTCATTCGCGACCGTATCCGTGTGCTGATGGTGTTCGGACAACCCTCCTGGGAGTATCGTTACCTGAACGGCGCCTTCGAACGCGATCGCCGCGTGCAGCATAAAATCTTTCTACAGAATCTGGACAAGCAGGTCTTGAAAGGCGGGGCGGCGGGCTTTCTGGCCACGCTGCCGGCGACGCGCGACGAATTGTTCCGGCAGTTCGACATCGTGATGCTCGGGCGCGTGGACATCAGAACCCTGCCAAAAGGCTTTATCCCGCTACTGCGGGATTTCGTCAGCGAGGACGGCGGCAGCATGGTGATTCATGGCGACGGGGCGGACCTGCCCTACAGTTTCAGCGGCAGCGTGCTGGCGCCTCTGCTGCCGGTCCGCCTGCTCGCCCCGATGGGGGAAAACACTTTCGCGCAGGAGATATTCAAACCGCTGGACACCCCCTACCGGCTGGAACTCGGCGAGGAGGGACAGGGCCATCCGCTGGTGACCTTCGATCCGAACCCGGCTGAAAACCGCAAGATCTGGTCCCGCTTCGTTCCGCTCTTCGATCTGGCCACGCAGGTGGAACTCAAGCCTTCGGCAATTCCCCTGATTCAGGCCTGGAGCGACGAAAAAGGGCCCCGCATTCCCGCCATTGCATATCACACTTATGGCCGCGGCGCCGTTCTGTACATGGGCTTCGATTCCACCTGGCGCTGGCGCAAGGTCTACGGCGACCGCTACTTCCGCGACTACTGGGGCAAGGTCGTGCAGTTCCTCGGGCTTCCGCACCTGCTGCGCGAATCGGCGCAGGCGCGCCTGATTCCCGACCGGCTGGAAGTGGCGATGAACGAGCGTGTGATGCTGACGGGCATGATCCGCAATCGCGATTTTTCGCCCCACCTGGCGGAGTCGATCGAGGTGCTGGCAAAGAACGAGGCGGGCGGGGAAATACACGTCAAGCTCGACGGATCGGCGGACCGGCCCGGCATCTTCCGCGGCTCGTTCTATCCCGACAGCGACGGCCGCTGGCTGCTGCGACTGCCGGCCGAATACCAGGCCGAACCGGTCGAGCTCACGGCGCTCAAGATCAACCGGGAGTTCGTGGATTCCGCCCTGCACCTGGCGCTGCTCAACGATCTGGCCGAAAAAACGGGCGGAGCAGTCTTCGTCCCGGCCGAACTGTCGGCCACGCTGCGGCCATACGAAGGCAAGTTCGGCGCTGAGGCCCGGCGGCGCTCCGACGAGTTATCGAAGGATCGCGCAGTCCTGGAACGGGCCGGCAGGGATTGCTTCGCGGATGCCGCCTATATGACGAAATTCGCGCGTCAGTTACTGGCGACAATTGCGGAACAGCGCCCGCGACAGCCCGTGACTTTCGAACGCACCCTCTGGGACTGGGCCGGCATGCTGATTATTGCCGCGCTCCTGCTCTGCATCGAATACCTGCTCCGCAAGTTGTGGTATCTGGACTGATCGCGCGCATGAATATTCTGGGCATCGAGACATCATGCGACGAGACCTCCGCCGCGGTCGTGCGCGACGGCCGTCAGGTGCTCTCCAGCATCGTGCATAGTCAGATCGCCGCCCACCGTCCCTACGGCGGCGTGGTGCCGGAAATCGCCTCGCGGCAGCATGTCGAACACCTCCCCGAGGTGCTCGCCGAGGCCGTGCGCGGTGCGGGACTGGAGTGGTCCCAGCTCGATGCGCTGGCCGTCACCTACGGTCCCGGACTTGCCAGCAGCCTGCTGGTCGGCCTGGCCGCCGCCAAAGGGCTGGCCCTGCGCCTCGAGCGGCCGCTGATCGGCATTCACCACATGGAGGCGCATCTCTACTCCGCCTTTCTGGGGCCCAAGGCGCCCGCCTGGGAAAGCGTCATGCCCTGCCTGGCCCTGATCGTCTCCGGCGGCCACACCCTCCTCTTGAACGTCGAGGCCCCCGGCCGTTATCGCCTGATCGGACAAACGGTGGACGATGCCGCCGGCGAGGCTTTCGACAAGGGCGCTTCGCTGCTCGGCCTGGGTTATCCCGGCGGCCCGGCGATCGACCGCGCCGCGCGCGAAGGCGGAAATCCCGGCGCCGTGCTTTTCCCGCGCGGCTTTCCGCGCAAACTGCATGCGCGCTTCGCCGACGACGTCGATCCCAACGCCTGTTTCAGTTTCAGCGGCATCAAAACGGCGCTGCTTTACCATCTGCGCAAGTATCCTCCCGGCCGCGATGGGAACCCCGCGGTGGCCGATCTGGCGGCCAGTTATCAGGAAGCCATTGTAGACACACTGGTGACGCGCACGTTGACTGCGCTGGGCCGAAACGAAACGCTGGTAGTGGCCGGAGGCGTATCGCTCAACCGCCGCCTGCGCGAATTGCTCGCCGCCGCCGCCGCCGCACGCGGCTTTCGTCTGTTGCTGGCGGAACCGGCCTACTGCACCGACAACGCCGCCATGGTGGCCGGCCTGGCCGCGCACAAGCAGTCCCCCACCCTCGCCGAAAGCCTGGCCCTGGACGCCTGCCCCAGCGTCGAATTCGGCTGAGCCAGTTCAAATTCCAGCGCCAAAGTCCGGTCCGTCTGACCTGTCCGACCTGTCCGACCTATCCAACCTGTCCGCCAAGTCCGCCCGTCCAACTCATTTTTTGGTCGAAAAATAATTCGTCAAATTGAGCATTCCAGCCTTGAAAGCGTGGCTGCTTTGTAGTATAAAAACGTCATTAGCGACAGGACTAAGCGACAGGACAATTGACTATGCCCGAGGCGAAAGAACACGAAAAGTACGAAGCGTCCAATATTCAGGTTTTGGAGGGCATGGAAGCCGTTCGGAAACGACCGGCAATGTACATCGGCGACACCGCCGTGCGCGGGTTGCACCACATGGTGTACGAGATCGTCGACAACAGCATCGACGAAACGCTGGCCGGCTATTGCACCCGCATCCAGGTGCGCATCAACGCCGACGGTTCGGTCACCGTCAACGACAACGGCCGCGGTATTCCGGTGGGCATGCACCCGACCGAGAAACGCCCCGCCGTCGAGGTCGTGCTGACCGTCCTGCACGCCGGCGGCAAGTTCGACAACAAGAGCTACAAGGTTTCCGGAGGACTGCACGGCGTCGGCGCCTCCTGCGTCAACGCGCTGAGCGAATGGCTGGAGGTCGAAATCCGGCGCGACGGCAAGATTCACCGCCAGCGTTACGAGCGCGGCGTGCCGGTGACCCCGCTGGAAGTCATCGGCGCCAGCACCGGCACGGGCACCAAAATCACCTTCTCGCCCGACGGTTCGATTTTTTCCACGACCCATTTCGAGTGGGACATCCTGGCCAACCGCCTGCGCGAACTGGCCTTTCTCAACAGCGGGGTCGAGATTCAGTTCAATCAGGAGGATCCCGAACGCGCCGAGACCTTCCATTTCAGCGGCGGCCTGGTCGAGTTCGTCGCCTACCTGAACCGCGGCAAGACCGCGCTGCACCCCAAGCCGGTTTACCTGAAGAAGGAACAGGACCTGGTGCAGGTTGAAGTGGCCTTCCAGTACACCGAAACCTACACCGAAACGCTGCTCTCCTTCGCCAACGATATTCATACCATCGAGGGCGGCACGCATCTGAGCGGCTTCCGCTCGGCCCTGACCCGCACGGTCAACGCCTACGGCCGCGCCAACAAACTGATCAAGGAAGAACAGGACGCGATGTCCGGCGAGGACATCCGCGAGGGTTTGACGGCCGTCATCAGCGTCAAACTGCCCGGCCCGCAGTTCGAGGGCCAGACCAAGACCAAACTCGGCAACAGCGAGGTGGAAGGCATCATGGCCTCGGTCGTCAACGACGAACTGGCCGTGTTTTTCGAGGAAAATCCGTCCATCGCCCGCCGCATCGTCGAAAAGAGCGTGCTGGCCGCCCGGGCGCGCGAGGCGGCGCGCAAGGCGCGCGATCTGACCCGCCGCAAGGGCGCGCTGGATTCCGCCGCGCTGCCCGGCAAACTGGCCGACTGTTCGGAACGCGACCCGGCGCTTTGCGAACTCTACCTGGTCGAGGGCGACAGCGCCGGCGGCTCGGCCAAACAGGGCCGCAACCGCGAGACGCAGGCCATCCTGCCGCTGCGCGGCAAGGTCCTGAACGTCGAAAAGGCGCGACTGGAAAAAATCCTGGGCAACAACGAAATCCGCACCCTGATCACGGCCATCGGGGCCGGCATCGGCTCCGACGATTTCGCGGTCGAAAAAGTCCGCTACCACAAGATCGTGATCATGACCGACGCCGATGTGGACGGCTCGCACATCCGCACCCTGCTGCTGACCTTCTTCTACCGCCAGATGCCGCAACTGATCGATCACGGCTACATCTACCTGGCCCAGCCGCCGCTCTACCGCATCACGCGCAAGAAACACGAGGAGTACATCGACACCAACGAGACGCTGCAGCGAAAACTGCTGGAGCTCGGCGCCGACGGCGCGGCGCTGCGCCATACCGGGCGCGGCACGGACTATCCGGCGGAGGTCATGGCGCGGGCGCTGCGGCTGCTGCTGCAAATCGAGCCGATCGGCAAAGCCCTGGCCCGCAAGCATGTGCCGCTGGCCGAATATCTGGCCCAGCGCCGCGCCGACACCGGCGCCCTGCCGCGCTACATGGTGCTGGTGGACGCCTCGCCCGAACCGCGCCGCAACTACATTTTCAACGATGAGGAGCTCAAGGCCTTCCGCGAGTCCCAGGAATCCGCGACCGGCACCACCCTCAACGTGATCACGGAGAACCACCTCACCGAAACGCCAAAGGACACGCTGAAATGCGCCGAGATTTTCTCCGCCAGCGCCCTGACGCGCATCGTGCAGGAACTCTGCGCCATGGGCTTCCAGGCCGAGGATTTGCAGCCCGCCGACGCGCCGCGCTTCGTGCTGCGCGACGACGGCGGAGGCGAAACACCGGTGGCTTCGCTGCTCGATCTGCTGGGCGCCGTGCTGGCCGTCGGCCGCGAGGGGCTGGCCATCCAGCGCTACAAAGGCTTGGGCGAAATGAACCCCGATCAGTTGTACGAAACAACCATGAACCCCGAGAAACGCAAACTGCTCAAGGTGGTCATGGACGACGCCGTCAAGGCCAACGACATCTTCACCGTCCTGATGGGCGACGAGGTCGAACCGCGCCGTAAATTCATCCAGGACAACGCCTTGAACGTCCAGAATCTCGACATTTAAGCAGCCTGATTTTCCAGAAAGATCGCCATGGAACCGCGCCCCGAAGCATTGGCCAACATCAACATCGAAGACGAGATGCAGCGCTCGTACATCGATTACGCGATGAGCGTGATCGTCGGCCGCGCACTGCCGGATGTCCGCGACGGACTCAAGCCGGGCGCCCGGCGCATCCTTTTCGCCATGCGGGGCCTCGGCCTGCTGCATAACCGCCCCTACAAAAAGTGCGCCTACGTGGTCGGCGAGGTGCTCGGCAAGTACCACCCGCACGGCGACTCGGCGGTCTACGAAACGCTGGTCCGCATGGCTCAGGACTTCGCCATGCGCTACCGGCTGGTGGACGGCCAGGGCAACTTCGGCAGCATCGACGGCGACAACGCCGCGGCCTACCGCTACACCGAGTCAAGGCTCACCCGCCTGGCCGAGGAACTGCTGACCGACCTCGACAAGAACACGGTGGACATGGTCAAGAACTACAACGGCGAACTGGAGGAGCCATCCGTGCTGCCTTCGCGCCTGCCGAACCTGCTGATGAACGGCAGCACCGGCATCGCCGTCGGCATGGCCACCAACATCCCGCCGCACAACCTCGGCGAACTGGTGGACGCCCTGGTGCTGTTGATCGACAACCCGCAGGCCACGGTCGAGGAACTGATGCTGCGCGTCAAGGGGCCGGATTTCCCGACCGGCGGCATCATCTGCGGCCGGACGCCGATCGCCGAGATGTACAAGACCGGCCGGGGACAGCTCAAGGTGCGCGGCCGGGTCGTGATCGAGGAAGGCAAGAATAACAAGGACATCATCTACGTCACCGAAATCCCCTACGCGGTCAACAAGGCCTCGCTGATCACGAACATCGCCGACCTGGTCCAGAACAAAATCGTCGAGGGCATCGCCGATCTGCGCGACGAGTCCAACAAGGACGGCATCCGCATCGTGATCGAGCTCAAGCGCGGCGTGATTCCGCAGGTGGTGCTGAACAATCTTTACAAGCACACGCAGCTCCAGACCACCTTCGGCGCCATCATGCTGGCCATCGACAAGGGCCGGCCGCGCACGATGAACCTGAAGGAAATCCTGCAGTGCTTCCTGGCCCACCGTTTCGAGGTCGCGCGCCGCCGGGCGGAGTTCGATCTGGAAAAGGCCCGCGCGCGCGCCCACATTCTCGAAGGACTGCGCATCGCGCTCGACAACATGGATGCGGTCGTGCGCACCATCCGCGAGGCGCAGGACCGCGACAGCGCGCGAACGCAATTGATGGAACGTTTCGGCTTCAGCGAGATCCAGGCCAACGCGATTCTGGACATGCGCCTTTACCAGTTAACCGGACTGGAACGCGGCAAAATCGAGGCCGAATACCAGGCCATCGTGATCCAGATCGCCGCGCTGGAAACCCTGCTGGCCAGCCGCGAAAAGCTCTTCGCCCTGATCCGCGATGACCTGCTCGATGTCCGCAAAAGTTATGCCGACACGCGCATGACCGAAATCGTGCCCGATCAGGGCGAGGTCAACATCGAGGATCTGATCGCCGACCGCCAGGCCGTGATCACGATCACCCATGGCGGCTACATCAAGCGCACCGCCGCGGACGCCTACCGCGCCCAGCGCCGGGGCGGCAAGGGCGTGGCCGGCATGGAGACCAAGGACGAGGACTACGTCGAACAGATTTTTACCGCCAGCGCGCACGACTACCTGCTCTTTTTCACCCAGAAGGGCCGGGTCTACTGGGAGAAGGTCTACGAAATCCCCGAAGCCGCGCGCACCGCCCGCGGCAAGGCGCTGGTCAACCTGCTGCCCCTGCAGGAAGGCGAAAAAGTCGCCTCCATGATCCGCGTGCGGGATTTCCCCGATACGCAGTCGCTGATCATGGCCACCGAGCGCGGCACCCTCAAGAAGACCAAGCTCAGCGCCTTTCAACACCCGCGGCGGGACGGCATCATCGCCATCAACATCGACGAGCATGACCGCCTGATCGGCGTGCGGCAGACCAACGGGCAGAACGACATCGTGCTCGTGACGCGCAAGGGCATGAGCATCCGCTTCCCCGAGGCGGAACTGCGCGAACTGGGCCGCGCCACCCGCGGCGTGCGCGGCATCACGCTTAGCGAAAAGGACGCCGTCGAATGCCTCGAAATTGTCGAACCCGACGCGGCGCTCTTTGTCTGCACCGAAAACGGTTACGGCAAGCGCACGAGTTTTGACGAGTACCGCGATCAGCATCGCGGCGGACGCGGCATTCTGGCGATTCGCGGCAGCGACCGCAACGGGGTGATCGTCGGCGCGCACGCCGTCAAGGAAGACGACGCGCTGATGTTAATCACGGCCCAGGGCCAGATGATCCGCATGGCCGTGCGCGACATCCGCGTGATCAGCCGCGTCACACAGGGTGTGCGCTTGATCAACCTGGACGAAGGCGACCGTCTGGTGGCGGCCACGCTCGTGGAACCGGACGACGAACCCGAAACGTCCACATCCGAGCCGGTTCCCCTGGCATAGTCGGCATTGAAGGAACACCTGCTGTATGCTAAGAGTTCATTTATTCAGTCCGGCGTCAGTGGAAATGGGCGATACGGATGCGCTTTTCAAGAGTCGTGGGGGGTGTCAATAAACAGCGAAAGGATGTGCTATGAAGGATGTCAACGTCGGGGATGTGCGTAACTTCATGCTCGCGGGCCATTCCGGCAGCGGCAAAACGACGCTGGTGGACACCTTGCTCTTCACGCTGGGCGTGAACGATCGCCAGGGCTCGGTGGCGAACGGTTCGAGCATGGCGGATTACCTCGACGAAGAGAAAAAGCACAAAACCACGATCTCGGCCAAGTCCTTCACGCTCACTCCCCCCAAGCTGGCCAGCGGTCGCAAGTTGCAGATGACGATTTTGGACACCCCGGGTTTCGCCGATTTTGCCGGGCAGACGATTCAGGCGGCGCGCGTCGCCGGGGCCATGGTGGTGGTGGTGGACGCCCACGCGGGGCTACAAGTGGGCACACTGCGCAGTTGGGCGCTGGCCGAAAAGATGGGCTTGCCGGTGGCCGTCCTGATCACAGGTCTCGACCGCGAAAACACCTCCTTCGAAAAAGCCCTGACGGCCGTTCAAACGGCCTGGGGCGGCGCCTGCGTCCCGATGGTCCTGCCGCTGGCGAATCTCAGCGGAGTGGCCGACATTTTGAGCGCGAACGTGCCGACCGAATTGGCCGATGCGGCGGCTTCCGCCCGGGACAAGCTGATGGAAATCGCCGCGGAGACGGATGACGAACTGACCGAGAAATTCCTCAAGGACGGGACGCTGTCGGAAGAGGAAATTGCCCGCGGCGCGCGCACCGCGATGGCGAAACGCGCGCTGACGCCGATTTTTGCCATGGCCGCGCCCAAGGGCCTCGGCATAACGGAGTTCATGGAAGGCGTGGCGCGCTGGTTCCCGTCGCCGCTCGATCGTCCGATGAAGGATGTCGGCGGAAAAGCGGTCGATCCCTCCCCCGAAGCGCCGTTCGTCGGTTTCGTCTGGAAAACCGTCAACGATCCCTTTGTCGGTCCGGTGGCCTTCGTCTACGTGGCCGGCGGCACGCTCAAGGCCGAGTCCGACGTGACCAATTCCGCCAAGGGACAGAAGGAACACATCGTCAGCCTGCTCAATCTGGCGGGCAAAAAATCGGCGGCGGTGGACAAGGCCACGGCCGGCGACATCGTGGCGCTGGCCAAACTGAAAGCCACCTCGCTGGGCGAGGCCCTTTGCCAGACCGGGACCCAGGCGACCTTCGCGCCCTTCGTTTTCCCCAATCCCGTGGCCTGGAGCGCGGTGACGGCCAAAACCCAGGGTGACGACGATAAGATCGGGACGGCGCTGCACCGTGTGGCCGAGGAGGACCCGACCATTCACGTCGAGCGCAATGCCGACACGCACGAAATGGTGCTGGCGGCCATGGGCGACCTGCACATCGCCGTGGCCGTGGAACGCATGCACAGCCGCAACCACGTCGAGGTGACTCTCAGCACCCCAAAGGTGCCGTACAAGGAAACCGTGACGACGCGCGGCGAGGGCCACTACAAACACAAAAAGCAGACCGGCGGCCGCGGCCAGTACGGCGAGGTCTACATGTTCATCGAGCCCAAGGCTTCATCCGACCAGGAATGGTTCGGCAACAAGACCGTCGGCGGCTCGATTCCCGGCAACTTCATGCCGGCGATTCAGAAGGGCTTTGCGATGGCCATGGATCGCGGTAGCGTGGCGGGTTTCCCCGTGGTGAATGTGAAGGCCGTGGTTTATGACGGTTCGTTCCACGACGTGGATTCCTCGGAAATCGCTTTCAAAATCGCCGGTTCGCGGGCTTTCCGCGACGGCATGAGCAAGGCGCGTCCCGTGCTGCTGGAACCGATCATGACCGTCAGGATCTCGGTTCCCGATCACTTCATGGGCGATGTCAGCGGCGACCTCAGCCACAAACGCGGACGGATCGTGAGCATGGAGTCGGACGAGGGCATGCAGGTGCTGATCGCAGAGATCCCGCAGTCCGACATCTTCCACTACTGCGCCGAACTGCGCAGCATGACCGGCGGACGCGCCTCGTTCGAAGCCACCTTCGCGCGCTACGATGTCGTACCCGCCAATGTGGCCCAGAAAATCATCGCCGCCGCCGTGCATGTCAAGGATAGCGACGAGGAGTAGCGGAGCGAAAGGTGTTCAGTGTCCGGTGTTCGGTGTTCAGGGTTCAGGGTTCAGGGTCAGGAACGCAGCGAATACAGCTTAATTTAGTCAGGACCAACCCTTATGCTTTGCCCCATGAAAACCATCACAACGCATTACGCCAAGACGCATCTCTCGCGGCTCTTGAAAGAAGTACAGCACGGCGAAGAGCTCGTCATCATGTGTGGCCAAGTGCCAGCCGGACGGTTGACGGCAATTGTTCCCACTGGCCGCCGCCGGCCAATGGTGGGGACCGTTACCTCCGAACGGGTCAAGTGTAAAAAGGATGCGTTTGCCCCCTTGGGCGATGCCGGCTTGAGGGAGTGGGGATTTTGAACTGAACACCCGGGCTATTACGAACAATCTCACCCAAATTCCTCTAGTTTTCCCCCTTTCGGCCTGTCGTCTCTGTCCGCGAAACTGCGGAGTTGACCGGGCGGCCGGACGGAAGGGCTGGTGCGGGGCCGGAAACGCCGTGGAGGTCTTCCGCTACGGGCCGCATTTTGGCGAAGAGCCCCCCTTGTCGGGAACGCGCGGATCAGGTACGATCTTCTTCAGCCGCTGCACATTGCGCTGCTTGTACTGCCAAAACCATCCCTGGAGCCAGGATGGGGCTGGTGTGTCTTGCGACGCGGGCGGGCTGGATGATATTTTCCGTCAGCTGGCGGATTGGGGTTGTCATAACTGGAATCTGGTAAGTCCGACGCCCTGGTTGCCGTGGATCTGGGCGTCGCTCGACCGTCTCGCCGCGCTGGGCGTGCGGCTTCCGGTCGTGTATAACACCAGCGGATACGAGAGTTTGGAGACGTTGCGCGAGTGCGCGGGACGGGTGGCGGTCTATTTGACCGACCTGCGCTACGCCGATCCGGCCACGGCCGGCGCGGCCTCGGCGGCGGACGACTATGTGGAGAAGGCGCGCGCGGCGCTCTTGGAGATGGTGCGGCAGACCGGGCCGCTCAGGCTCGACGCGGACGGTCTGGCCATGCGCGGCATGATCGCGCGTATTCTGATTCTGCCGGGACGAGCGGCGGAGGCCGTGGCCAGCCTGCGCTGGCTGCGTGCGAGCGAGCCCCGGGCCGCGGTGAGCGTGATGGCGCAGTATATGCCGGCGCACCGCGCCAAAGATAGTGGCGCGCCGTGGAACCGGAGCGTGACGGAGGCCGAATACGAACTGGTGGCGGAGGCGGTCGCGGATCTCGACTTCGAGACCGGTTGGATGCAGGAATTTGGCGGAACGCCGCCTGATGACAATTTGATAGGTTTTCGCATGCCGCCCGGCGCCGCGGCGGTGGGCGTACGAACGATGTTGGATAACGGCGAGCAAACTGGAAGGAAACGACGATGAGCGGTCATAGTAAATGGGCGACTATTAAGCACAAAAAGGGCCTGATCGATGCCAAGCGCGGCAAGGTATTCAGCAAGATGGCCAAGGAGTTGATGCTCGTGGCCAAGCAGGGCGGCGGCATCCTGGAAACCAATCCGTCCCTGCGCGCATTGGTGGCGCGTTGCAAGGCCATCAGCATGCCCAACGAAAATATCGATCGGGCCATCAAGAAAGGCACCGGCGAACTGGTCGGCGAGATCATGGAGGAGATCACCTACGAAGGCTTCGCCGAGGGCGGCGTGGGACTGATCGTGAATGTCCTCACCGACAACAAAAACCGCGCGGCGGCCGAAATCCGTTTTATCTTCTCCCGCCACGGATCGAGCTTCGCCTCGCAGGGCTCCGTTTCGCGCGGCTTCAAGCGGCGCGGCCAGATTCTGGTGCCGTCGGAGGGGGTGGACGAAGACAAACTGATGGATATCGTGCTTAACGCCGGCGCCGACGATATGACCAACGAAGGCGAAGAGTTCGAAATCCTGACCGATCCGGCCATGCTCTTGCCGGTGCAGGAAGCGATCGAAAAAGCCGGGATCAAGACGGAACAGGCCGAGGTCAGGATGATTCCCGAGACCTACGTGCCGATCTCCGACAAGGCCGTGGCCAAATCCGTGATGCGTTTCGTGGATGCGCTGGAAGAACACGACGACGTGCAGAACGTTTTCACGAACATGGACATGGACGACAGCGTACTGGCGGAGATCGAGAAGGAGAGCGCGTAACGCGCCCCACCCCGCGATGCGTGTGCTCGGAATAGACGCTTCGCTCCGTTCGACGGGGCTGGGAGTGGTCGAATCCGAGGGCAGCCGCCTGCGCGCCGTGGAGTACGGACGCATTCGCAACGCCGATCGCCTGCTGCGCAGCGAGTGTCTGCGGCGCGTGGCGGGCGGAATCGAGGAGATGCTCGACCGCACCCAGCCGGATGCCGTGGCGATCGAAGGTGTCTTCGCCTTCAAGAATCTGCGCACGGCCGTTGTGCTGGGCGAGGTGCGGGGCGCGGCCATGCTGATCTGCACCCGCGCCGGACTGCCGGTGTTCGAATACCCGCCACGGCGGGTTAAACAGGCGGTGGTCGGCTTCGGCGCCGCGGACAAGTTACAGGTGCGTAAGATGGTGATGCAAATGCTCGATTTGCGCGCTCCGCCGCAGGAGGACGCTTCGGACGCGCTGGCGATCGCCATAACACATATTCATGCCTCAGGACGCCAGGCGGCGCTGTAAAAAGGCTAACCGCCTGTGTACCCACTATGATCACCTTTCTCGACGGCCTGCTGGAGGAGAAGGAGCCCGGACGCCTCGTGATGAACGTCGCGGGCGTCGGCTACGAGGTCCAAATCCCGCTGAGCAGTTACGAGCACCTGCCTGCGTCGGGCGCGCGCTGCCGCGTACTGATTCATGACCACATCCGCGAGGACGCACACCTGCTTTACGGATTCGCCTCCGAGGCCGAGCGCAGATTGTTTATGCTGTTACTCAACGTCAGCGGCATCGGACCCAAGATCGCGCTCAGCGCGCTCAGCGGCATGAGCGTGCGCGAACTTGTGCAGTCGATCGTCGGACGCGACGTGAAACGCCTGAGTTCGATCAACGGGATCGGCAAAAAGACCGCCGAACGCCTGGTGGTGGAATTACGCGACCGTATCGGCGAAGGCGAGGCGCTGGCCGCCGCCGCGGCGGAACCGTCGGAGGAAAACCTCAAAATGCGCGACGCCGTTCTGGCCCTGGTAACCCTCGGTTACCGGCGCGGCGAAGCGCAGGAATTGATCAATAAGCGCGTCGATCCCGAGACGCTGGCGACAGCCGCGATCGAGGATATCGTGCGCAAGGCGCTGGCCGGATGAGATTGTCAGGTTGCCGATGAGCGAAAAAAAAGAAGCTTTCATTTCAGACGCGGGCGGGGAAGCACCGTCGGCCGCGGGACGCAAGCGCCTGGTCACCGCGGCGGCGGTGCAGCCCGATCCCGAGCTGGATCTAAAACTGCGCCCGCCTTCGTTCGCGGACTTCGTGGGCCAGCGCAAGATGGTGGAACGTCTGGAACTTTTCGTGGAGGCCGCCCGGCGCCGCGGCGAGGTGCTTGAACATGTCCTGTTTTCCGGTCCGCCGGGCCTGGGCAAAACCACGCTGGCCTACATCCTCGGCCATGCCATGGGCGTGCAGGTCAAATCCACATCCGGCCCCGTGATCGAACGGCCGGCCGATCTGGCCGGCCTGCTGACCGGACTCGAACGGGGCGACATTCTCTTCATAGACGAAATCCACCGCATGCAGCGCAGCGTCGAGGAGTACCTCTACTCCGCGATGGAGGACTTTGTGCTGGATATCATGATCGACCAGGGTCCCAACGCCCGTTCGGTAAGGCTGAACATCAAGCCTTTCACGCTGATCGCGGCGACCACCCGCAGCGGCATGCTTTCGGCGCCGTTGCGGTCGCGCTTCGGACTGGCCTGCCGGCTGGACTATTACGACGCCGAAGCGCTGGCCAGAATCGTCGAGCGTTCGGCGCGCATTCTCGATATTTCGGTGGATGCCGAGGGCGCCTTCGAGATCGCCCGCCGCTCGCGCGGCACGCCGCGCATTTGCAACAGTCTGCTGCGCCGTGTGCGCGATTATGCCCAGGTCAAGGCCGACGGGCGCATCACCCGGGTTGTCGCCGATCAAGCGCTCGGCATGCTCGACATCGATCCCAATGGCCTGGACGAAATGGACAAGCGCCTGCTGGAAACCCTGCTCTTCCGCTTCGGCGGCGGACCGGTGGGTGTCAGTTCGCTGGCGGTGGCCGTGGGCGAGGAACCCGATACGATCGAAGAGGTCTACGAGCCCTTCCTGATTCAGGAAGGCTATCTGCAGAGGACGCCGCAGGGCCGGGTGGCGACCGATATCACCCGTAAACGCTTCGGCGCCGCCCCCGAAGCGACCCGCAAATAACCCCTTTAAACCGCCGACAGAAGCCAAAACACCACGCACACCTGGAGAAAGCCGATCATGCAACCAACCGTCACCTTCGCCTCCGCCTGTCCAAAGGAATTACGCGCCAACGCGACGCTGCCGGCGCTGCTGGACAAAATGCTGGGCGCCTGGAATTTCAAGAAACGCTTTGCCTCCAAGCGTGTCGCCATCAAGATGCATCTGGGCGGCAACATGGGATTTTCCACGATCCACCCGTTCCTGGTCGGGCGTGTGGTGAAGGCGGTCAAGGATGCCGGCGGCGTACCCTTCGTGACCGACAGCCCGAATGCCGTCGCCTCGGCGGCCGCCCGCGGTTACACGGCCGAGACGCTGGGCTGCCAGTTGCTGCCGGTGGCCGGCGCGGCCGACAAGTACATCTATTCCCGGCGCGTGAACTACCGCTCCATGAAAACGGTCGAACTGGCGGGCAACATCGTCGATGCCGACGCCATGATCGTGCTCTCCCACGGCAAGGGGCACGGGCATAGCGGCTTCGGCGGCGCGATCAAGAATATCGCGATGGGATGCGTAGACGGCGACACGCGCAGCCGCATTCACCGCCTGATGAGCGCCGCCTTCGAGTGGGATGCGTCGAAGTGCAGCGGTTGTCTGCTCTGCAAGGATAACTGCCCGAATTCGGCCATCACCTTCAAGGATCACAAGATCAGCATCTTCGACCACGCCTGTAAGTATTGCATGCACTGCGAACTGGCCTGCCCCAAGAAGGCTATCACCATAGACCACCGGGGCTTTCGCTGGTTCCAGCACGGCATGGCGACCACCGTCAACGAAGTGCTCAAGACATTCGACAAGGGCCGGGTGCTGCACATCACGGCGCTGCTGAACATCACGCCCTTCTGCGACTGCTGGGGCTTTACCACGCCCTCGATCGTGCCGGACATCGGCATCGTCGCCAGCGACGACATCGTCGCCTGCGAGACGGCCGCCATGGACCTGATCAAGCACGAGAAATTCATCGAGGGCTCGCTGCCCGCGCCGTTGAAACGCTCCGGCTCAGGCCACCTGTTCCAGCAGATTCACGGCAAGGATCCCTACATCCAGGTCGAGGAATGCGAGTCCCTCAAAATGGGCAGCCGCAAGTACAAGTTCGTGGAAATCCGTTGAGCCCGTTTTCTTGACGCAACGGGCGCTTCAGGAGAGAACATCCGGGCGACCCGTCGTGCGGGCCTGTCACGGTCAATACACTTCGCGCTTCAGGCTGCGGATCGCGAGCATCAGTCCGCCCCACCCCAGCAGGATCCAGACCGTCACGCCATATACCATCGGCAGGATAAATTTGCCGCCCGTTTCCGTGACAGCCTCGGTCAATGAAATCAGGGGATAGAAAGGATTGTGATACATCGTCAGGTACATCACGAATTCCTGGTAATGGGGAGCGACACTTCCGTCATGATTCAACGCCATGGCCAGGGAACCCAGCATAGGCAGCACCGCGATCCAGCCGAAAAGGAAACAGCCGGTAACCAAATAGGCGGTTAACGAGCGTCCGAACAGTCCGGATATACCCAGCGACAGCGCCGAAAGAACTAAACCGGCCAGCAAGTTCAGTCCGAGGCAGCCGAGAATCAACTTCCAGGAAGGTCCGCCCCAGAGTGTCGCCGTGAAGAGGAACGGCAGCACCAGCACCCCGAGCCAGAGCACAAAGGTCCAGGCGCCCCACAATTTGCCCAACGCAATGCGGGTCGCGCTGGCGGGAGAATTGACCAGCGCGGCCAGCGTGCGTTGTTCGCGTTCCTGTGAAATCCGTCCGGCCGTGGCCAGCGGCGCCAGGATCACGAGCAGGCCGGCCTGGCAAAATAACGCCGTCCAGATCATGCCCTCGCCGATATTTAGGGGCTCGATGAAACGATTGCCAGACGACTGCATGGATGTGGCCAGCATGATCCCGCTGATGATCGCCATGACGATCACGAAAAACAGCGCGATCAGCCAGAGCCGTTTTTCCCGGGCGCGCACGCGCAATTCCAGCCAGTACAAGGGATTCATCATGGCCGGCTCCTTGGCGCAGGCGGAGAGGCGGACTGCAAATTATCGTTCTGCAGAACCTGCAATACCAGTTCTGTCAGCTCAACCTGCTGCCGGTGAAAGTCATAAACCGTCACCCCGCTTGTGACGACGGCCGTCAATCCGCCCGCCGCCATAGTTTCGTCCGCCGCGGTAAAAGTCAGGCAGTCGCCCTCGACTGTGGCGCTGAAACCCTGACCGGCAAGAGCCTGGACGGCGTCCGCCGGCCGGTTGCAGCGCAGTTGCCAGTGCGCGGCGGTAAAGCCCTGCTGGAGTTCATCGCGCGTGAAAAAGGGCCGGCCCGAGGCCATGGTTACCCAGCGCCCCTGGTTGATGATGGCAAAGCGGTCGGCCAACTGCTGCAGTTCGGGCAGGATGTGCGAGGAGACGATCAGCGTGCGTCCACTGTGCGCCAGCGTGCGAACCAGGTCCAGCAACTCGCTCCGCGCGGAAACGTCCAACCCCGCCGCCGGCTCGTCCAGCAGCAGGATGGGCGTGTCGGAAAGCAGGACACGGCCCAGCGCCAGACGCCGCTGCCAGCCCGCCGAGAGGGTCTCCACTTCATCGTTCAGCCAGGGCCGCAGGCCCAGCAGATCCACGGCGTAGTCAACCACCGCGGCAATCCGCTCAACCGGCACCTCCTGCAGACGGGCAAAAAATTCGAGATACTCACGGGCCGAGATGTCGGTATAAACGCCCAAGGGGTCCGGCATCAGTCCGATAAAGGCTGCCGCCTGCTTGGGACGCCGTGTGATCTCCGTGTCGCCGCAGACCACGGTTCCGGAGGCCGGGAATAACAGACCGCTGGCGATCTTGAGCAGCGTGGTCTTGCCGGCGCCGTTGGGACCGACCAGTCCGAACACTTCACCCGGTCGAACTTCCAGCGAGACACCGCGCAAAGCCTCGATGCCCGCCGGATAGGTCTTGCGGATATCCGTAAGCGTCAACGTTGTTGGTTTGATCTCGTTCACCTGGGTTTATCCCCCATCTCGCCGGGCACAGGGGGCGTTGGTTGCACGGGAATCTGGATCAGCCAAACGACACGTGATTCGCTGCGCGTATTTTTCATGCCCGGTTGAACGGCGGCGGGCTCGTCGGATAACGCCGCCACGATCAGCGTATTGTAAAAAGGCGCGGACGGGCAACCGTTAACAGGGATGGAATCGTTGATACACTGGGGCAGGCCGAAGAGCGTATTGGTCTTGGAGCCGAAGGGCGTCCGGATAATCTGGCCGGCTTTAAGATCGCCCGCCCGGTGCCACGCGCCATTTTCCCAGACGTGGACCTGGCGCAGCGGCGCCAGCACTCGCAAGCCGGGCGGGTTGGTTGTGCTGTCGTCGCTCGCCACGGGCAGCGGCAAAGCGCGAAATCCGGCGGTTTCGGAGTCCATCAATTGCCCGCGTTTCACTCCGGACATGCCGTGTACCATCCCGCCGGCTGACGCTTCCATCCATTCCTGGCCGACTGAACTGGAACGAGAGCGGACAGGCATGATAAAACTGTCCAAGGGCATCGTCCATGAGACCTGCCGGTTTTCGAAAGTCAGACTGCGATTGACGCTGCGGCAAAAAACTTCGGGCCAGCCGGCGAAGGCGAATCGGTATTCGGTGACATCGGCTTGCGGCTGGCGCGGGAGCAGCAACTGGCCGCCGATCAGGCTCAGGCTGCCGATCGAAACCGTGACCAGCGGGATCAGCCACCAGAGCATCAGGCGGCGCGAGCCTTTCAGACGCCGGAAGGCGACCGGCAGGCCGATGCAGGCCACGCCCAGAAAAATGCCAAGCACGCCGCAGGTCCAGCCAAGATAGCGGCCCTTGAGCGGTTGAAACAGATCGCGGCGGTTTTCCATGACCGGCACGGCCTGTTTATTTCCGTCGCCCGCATTTGGAATGTAGTAGTCCCAGAACGAATTCTCGCGTTGTGACGAACCATGCTTTTCGCCGGAATCCTTGACCGACGGCAAAAGCACTCCTTGAATGCCGCCCAACAGCACGGAACATTGACCTGGCAAACCCGCCATGGCGGTCAGTTTGAAAATGGTGGCGTCGCGGCCATAAATCCAGATGCCCATCAGCAGCAGACGCCGCAGCATCGCCTGGGTCAGCGCGGCGCCGCGGGAGGCCTCGTCGGACACCCATAAGGCATTGATTTCGGCATAGGGTTCGATCAGCGGTGGAAGTTCGGTAATGGTATGCGTATTGTTGACGCCGGCGGAATCGCGCAGAAAGCGGTCGGCCTCCAGTTCGTTCATCACCCAGCCCGTGCTGCTGCCATTGCACCAGTCCTGCCGGAAGATTTCCACCACCTGTTTCCGCAGCAGGACGGTTCCCCGGGCATCCCGGATTTCGCACAGACAGGTGTGGAGATTGTCGCGGGAGCGGTATCCACCGCCCGGCATCGCGGCAAGCATCAGCGGTATGGTCGCGCGCTCGTCCGCGGACAGGCTCGCGATGGACCAACTTCGCCGGAAGCGTTCCGCGCGCAACGGCGCGGCGGGATTCAAGATGCCCATAGGCAGGTGCCATTTCAAACTTGCCGTGGAATTCGAAAGACTTTGCCCCGTAGACGGCAGCAGGTCCTCGACTTGAACGGTTGGAAACGACAAGCATACCGTCAGCGGAAAATAGAGTCTGGCCCCCGCAAACCGTCGAACGATAAGTTGCCCGAGATAACCACCGGATGGGCGCGTGGGCAACTCACGTTTATCGTTGGCATGGCGGCCATGTCCGAACGACGACAATTCAATGCTCTGAGTCGCCGCAACGCATCCATTGGACAGCGGCTCAACGAGAAGCGTAATCGTTGCATCCGCCGGCGCCGGCTCGGCTATCCAGTCGCGGTAGGAGATGGCCGGCGCGGTGGATACCAGCAACCAACCTACAAGGCCCAAGACTAATTGCGTGCATCGCTTTAAATTCAGCGCCATGGGGAATAATCTGCCCGAGTTGCGGCGCAAACGCAAGCACGATGTGCCCAATTTTGATTGACGCGCGAAGCTGGGCGGGGTAAGGAAGAGGTCGTCCGAACGGCCCGTGCGTTCCGGCCAGAAAGGTTGCGACAGGTGGATAGGCTTTCCAAAACTTCAGGGCGCCCCGCGGTTTTTTTCGATCGCGACGGCATTGTCAACCTGTCGCCGGGGCCGGGCTATGTCGAACGCTGGGAGGATTTTCATCTTCAGCCGGAGTTTGTGGAAGCGTTACGCATTGTAACAGGCCTTGGTTTCGCCGCCGTGGTGGTGAGCAACCAGCGCGGGGTGGCGCGCGGACGCATGAGCGCGGCCACGGTGGACGACCTGCATCGCCGGCTGCGCGAACAATTGCGCGCTCAGGGCGTCGATGTGCTGGACGTCTTGTATTGTCCGCACGAACGCGACAGCTGCGACTGCCGCAAACCGCAACCGGGCATGTTGCTGCGCGCCGCGGCGCAGTACGGGCTGGACCTGACCCGTTCGTGGATGGTGGGCGACGCGGAAAGCGACGTGGAAGCCGGCCGGCGGGCCGGCTGTCGAACCATCCTGGTGGGTGGCAACTCCCCCACCCGCGCCGATCGGCGGGCGCAAAACATGGCGGATTTACAAGCCCGGCTGGCCGGCTGGCTGAGCGCGCCGCCTGCAGGCGGGAATTGACCGACGGGCGGCGATTGACTACCGTTATGCGCACGACGACAAAAAAGGGGAGGCATTGCATGATCCTGCGATTTACCGACGGCGAGGGGCGGCACATGGTGGCAACGCTCGGTTCGGAGCCGATCGTGATCGGACGTTCCTCCGATGCCGATCTGGCGGTGGCGGAGACAAAAATATCGCGCCACCATGCCGAGATACGGCTCTGGGACGGTGACTACGTGATCAGGGATCTCAAGTCGCGCAACGGCGTATTCGTCAACGATCAGCGCGTGGATATAGCCGTCCTGAAAGTCGGCGACCAGATCCGCATCGGGAACATCGTGTTCCATCTGGAGAACCGCGTCGAAAAAGGCGCCGGTACGATTCTCAAGGAAGTCAGCCGCGAACTGGAAAACGGCAAGGGCTACACCACCATGCTGCGCGAGATCGTGCAAAGCAGCGTCCCGCATGCGAGAGCGGAAAAGCCCGACGCCGGCGAGCCGCCGAAGGCCTGAGTACGAGTGTTCGGTGTTCAGTGTTCGGTGTGCAGTGTTCGGCAAAGCACACCAAACGCCAGCGTGTTTCCCGCGACACGGTTTGTGAAAATCCGCATTTCACTGGTCGAATATCGTGGTAATGACCAGCGGTTCGCAGGCGCGGATCACAGCGAGAACGGCATCGGTTCACCCAGACAACATCAGGCTCGGTCGCCGAACGTCAGTTTTGGAGCCTGCATAACGATACCCTCCTCATTATGTTTGGCCCAGTGCCTGCGGCAGCCGTTCAAGTTGTCCAAGCCAGTTATTGAAATGACGGCACCGATCTTTGAGCACGGGAATCCCGATTCTCCCGGCCACGATGGGGCCTGATGACGCCTTCTGGTGTTCGTACGCCGGAATCTCCCGGATGATCCGCTTGGAGGGGGAAGTCTCCGGGCCGTCGTTGATGAGTTCAGGGTTCTGTTCACCCACCATCCGGACGAGACGCCCTATGGCATCGTCGTGTTCGAGGTACTCCCAGTCGAGTTTCCGCGGTTCGGCCAGGATCAGAGCCTCGAATTCGTGAAGTTGGACGTAGGGCAGGAAACGGGGATGACTGAAATCCTGTTTGAGGGCGGCCTCCAACACGGCAACCCTCCGATACGGGTCATTTTCCCGGCGGGCATCTACATAGCCTGGGAAGTCGTCCGGCAGGGCGTATAGGTCAAACATGGTCGTAAAGAATGCGTCGGGGTTCTGGTCTTCCTTCATCCAATTCAGGATGTCCTGTCGTGCCTTCGGAAAGTTCGTCATTCCGCCGCGATAGCCCACCCCACGCTTGCGGCCGGTCTTGACGCTGCGAACGTCGGTGACGACCTGAAAGCCCCCGAGATGATTCACGAGCACATTGTTGACATACCGTTCTTCGGTAGGCCCCTCGGCAGTCACATGCAGGCGGGATGTCATGGCCGCCCTCCCAACACGTTCTTCTCCCACAGTTCGCTTGTCGAATACTGCTTGATCCACTCCTCAAGGGCCTTGGCATCGGGACGGCGGCAACGGCTGAAATTCTCCTTTCGATCCCGCTCAACCACGACAATCTGCCCCACCTCAAACTCGTCCACGAGTCTGGTGGACTGGGTCGAGAGAACAACCTGGCACTTGTTGGAGACCCCGTGAATGATTCCGGCCAGCACCGTGATCGCATGGGGGTGAAGTCCCAGCTCAGGTTCATCAATGACAATGGCCGATGGGAGCCTATGTGGCGGCTGAAGAAACAACGTTGCCAAAGCCATGAAGCGCAGCGTACCGTCAGAGAGTTGATGAGGGCCGAACAGGTACTCCGAGTTTCCTTTCTCCCGCCAATTCAGAAGCATGTTCTTATCATCCAGTCTCGATGGCTCAATGTCGAAGTCCTTGAACTGGGGGTAGACCTGCTGGATGGTGCTGACGATCCGGTCGTAGTATCGCCGTTCCTGCGTGCTCTCCCGCATGGCATAAAGGTATGGGGCGAGGTTGCCGGCATCGCTCAGCAAGTATTTTGTGTTCTCGATGTAGGAGGGTTTCCGCACATTGGCGGTGGCAGACGTGTCGTGAAACTGATAAGTACGGCATCCGGAAAGCATTGCGTAGATCACCCGACACGTTCCATTGTTCTTCGCACGTCCCTTCAAGGCGCTCTCCTGATGCCCGCTCTGAAGAACCATCTCCTGGGGTCTGGGGCAGGCAGCATCGTGAAAAAAAACATTCTCATTGGTGAACATCAAAATATCAGGTGGTGCATCCGTAAAGATCATCTCGTAGCGGCTCTTCCGTTGATCCGACTCGAACTCTACGACGGCCTGCATTTTGGGAGTCGTCTTGGGGCCGTAGTGCAGGATGGACGAAGCCCCGCCTCCCTTGCCGACGAACTCTTGAAGTGCCCCGGTCATCATGTAATTCAGCATCCTGAAGAACGAAACGATGTTGCTCTTCCCTGCCCCGTTGGCTCCGAGCAAAACGGTGATGTCCCCGAACTCAATGGCATTGCCCGCTTCGGTTTGCTGGGCTTCGTCCAGTTCCCTTCCGGCAAAGCGGAACGACTTAAAGCCGTTCAGAAATATGCGTTTCAGTTTGCTCATATCGTCTCCTTACACGTCCTTGCACCCGAACATCAACCGCGGAAAACTCTTCATCGATCAGACGGACTTTCCGCAACTGACTCCGCTCAGGGATATACCCCAACGATGCCGTGCGTCCATCATACGCCGTCCTGCGGCGGACGCAACTGCTGCCTGAACATATGTGGCGAGGTCGCCATGACCGTGTACTTATCAAGGGTTTTCTCGTTTCTTTGTCCTCGCCGAAAACCCTCCCAAAAACCGTCAAGCGGTTAAGTCACGCCGCCGGTCGGAATGGGGAAAGATGGTTTCGGGTATCAGTCGGGAAACTGGCGCAAAGGCCGCCACCAGATGGATCGAAAAATAAAAAAGGGCCCAAAGTTCAGGGTTCAGGATGGATTTTTCCTGAACCCTGACACCCTGAACCCTGGTTTCTCAGATCAGGCACAGAAGTCGTTATCTTACCTGTACCCCGAACCCTGAACCCTTTTATCTTCCGTCGCTCCGACTTACACCGCCGCGCGCAGATCCGCGGCGCGATCCGTGCGTTCCCAGGTGAAAACGTCCAACTCCCGGGTGCGTCCGAAGTGGCCGTACATCGAGGTGGCCTCGTAAATCGGCCGCAGCAGATTCAAGGTTTCGATGATCTCCGCCGGTTTCAATCCAAACACCGCCCTGACGGCCTTTTCGATCTGCCGGTCGCTGACCGAGCCTGTGCCGAAGGTGTCGATATGCACCGAAACCGGATTCGGATAGCCGATCGCGTAGGCCAGTTGCAACTCGCAGCGGCGGGCCAATTTGGCCGCCACCACGTTCTTGGCCACATAACGCGCCATATAGGCCGCGCTGCGGTCAACCTTGGACGGATCCTTGCCTGAAAAGGCGCCGCCTCCGTGACGGCCCATGCCACCGTAGGTATCCACGATGATTTTGCGGCCGGTGACACCGCTGTCGCCGTGTGGTCCGCCAATCACGAAGCGTCCGGTCGGATTGATCAGATACTTGGTCCGCTTGGTCAGCAGCTTTGGGGAAATCACTTGTTTGACGATCTCCTCGATCACGCCATCATGCACTTCCTTGTACTTCACGTCCGGGGCGTGCTGGGTCGAAACCACCACCGTGTCAACGTACATCGGTTTGCCATCCTCGTAGGCGATGGTCACCTGCGACTTGCCGTCCGGCCGCAGCCAGGGCAGAGAGCCGTCGCGCCGCGCATTGGCCAGGCCGCGTGTCAGCCGGTGGGCGAACATGATCGGCATCGGCATCATTTCGCGCGTCTCGTCGCAGGCATAACCGAACATCATGCCCTGGTCACCGGCGCCCTGTTCCTTGAACATTCCTTGGCCCTGCGTCACGCCCTGCGAGATGTCCGGGGACTGGCGGTCCAGCGCGATCAGCACGCCGCAACTGTCGGCCGAGAAGCCGAGGCTGGCATCGTCATAGCCGATGCGGCGGATCTTTTCGCGAGCCAGGCTTGAGTAGTCGACCGTGGCCCGGCTGGTGATCTCGCCCGCGATCACGACCAGCCCGGTGCTGACCAGCGTTTCACAGGCCACACGGGCGCGGGGATCCTGACGCAGATTGGCGTCCAAAACGGCGTCCGAGATGCCGTCCGCCACTTTGTCGGGGTGCCCTTCCGTAACAGATTCCGAAGTAAACAAATACGTCTCGTGTGCCATCGATGCGGTTCCTTTCGCTTGCTTCCGTTTATCTCCAAACTATTTGCCGGATGTCGCACGCCCGCGCTCCGCGCCCGGTTTACCGGCGAGCCGTAGTATTTCAGGCGCCGTGCTCTTGGTCAACTCGCGACATAGGTCCAGAATTTCCCCCGCCGTGCCCAATTTGGCGGCATTTTCGGCCAGGGCCCGGGCATCGCTCAGACGGACACGACGGATGGCATCCTTGACCGCGGGCACGTTGGCCGGAGCGGTGCTCAATTCATCCAGGCCCATCCCGACCAGCAACGGCGTCAATACGGGGTTGCCGGCCATCTCACCGCAGACGCCCACCCAGACGCCGTGCGCATGGCCGGCTTCGATCGTGTAGCGGATGAGCCTCAGGACCGCGGGGTGGGTCGGTTCATAAAGATGGGCCACCCGTTCGTTAACCCGGTCCACGGCCAGCGTATATTGCACCAGATCGTTGGTCCCCAAACTGAAGAATTTCACGTGCGGGGCGATGATTTCGGCCGTCAACGCCGCCGAAGGAATTTCGACCATGGCGCCGACCGGCATTTCCTCGTCGAACTCCAGCCCCTCGCCGCGCAGTTCCTCTTTGCAGGCCTCCACGATCGCATTCGCCTGGCGCACTTCGCCGACATTGCTGATCATCGGGTACATCATGCTGACCCGCCCCAGCGCGCTCGCGCGTAAAATGGCCCGCACCTGGGTCTTGAAAAGCGCGGGCTGCGCCAGACAAAAACGGATCGCGCGAAAACCCAGAAACGGGTTGACCTCGTGCGGCACGCGCACGCTGGATGCAAACTTGTCGCCGCCCAGATCAACCGTGCGAATGATCACCGGTTGCGGCGCCATGGCCTTGGCGGCCTCGCCGTAGGCGGCCAGTTGCTCATCCTCGGAGGGCAGGGTTTCGCGCGAGATATAGAGATATTCCGACCGGAAGAGCCCGATGCCCTGCGCGCCGGACTGTAGCACGGCGGGCAATTCCGCGACCAGTTCCACATTGGCCGAAAGCACGATCGCATGGCCGTCGGACGTCTCGGCGGGCTGGTCGCGCAAGGTTCCGAGTTCGGTCTCGATCGTGCGCTGCGCCTCGGCATACAGCCCGGCCATCCGGCGGCGCTCGGAAGATGGCCGCAGCACGACCTCGCCGCTGGAGCCGTCCACCAGGATTTCCTCGCCGACCTTGACGAGTTGGCTGATGTTGCTAAGTCCGACCACGGCCGGAATGCCAAGGGCCCGCGCCATGATCGCGGTATGCGATGTCGGACTGCCCTGGTCCGTCGCAAAGCCCAGCACCCACTCCCGCTGCAAAGTCGCCGTTTCCGATGGCGCCAGGTCAACACCCACAATCACGCTGCGCACGGACAGGCCCGTCAGCGGCGTGTGCGTGGAATCGGAGAGATTCCTGATCAAGCGCCGCGCCACGTCCTTCACGTCGCTGACCCGCTCGCGCAGATAATCGTCCTCCACCCGCGACAGGGTCTCGGTATAGCCTTCGGCGGCCAGCCGGATGGCGTGCTCGGCATTGGCGTGCCGTTTCAGAATCCCGTCGAAAACCTCCGCGATGAAAGCCGGATCGTCAAGCACCAGTTTGTGCATGTCGAAAATATCGGCATGCTGGCGGCCGGCCTGTTCCTCCACATGGCGATGAATGTCGGTCAATTGCCGGCGGGTTTCGATAATCGCATTTTCCAGCCGCATGATCTCGGCCAGCGCTTCGCGGTCCGTCAGGCGCCGTTCCGGAACCAGCCGGTCGTCGGCCGCCAGTAGAAAAACGGGGGCCACGGCGATGCCGGGCGACACGCCGATGCCCTTCAGCACCATCTCGCTGGAACTTGTTTTTCGCGCCGAGGCCATGCCACGTCTCATTCCTCATCGAACTTGCGGCGGACGAGATCCTCCAAACGGTCCAGGACCTGCTCCGCATCCACTCCCTGCGCCGTAAGCTTCAGGACCGTCCCGCATTCGGCTTCCATCGTCATCAGGCCCATGATGCTCTTGCCGGAGACGGCGTTGCCATCCCGCTCGACCATGATGTCGGACTCGAACTGCGAGGCCGTGCGCACGAAAAGGGCGGCGGGACGCGCGTGCAAACCAAGCGAGTTGACAATTTTAACCTCGCGCACATGCACCCGGTTGGGACCGCTGGAGGGTTTGCTAATCACTGGTGGCCCCGTTCTTGGTCAGCAGCGCGATCAGCTTCTCGTCCATTTCCTTGGCGGCATCGTGGCCCAGTTGCTTGAGTTTCTGATCCAGCGCCGCCACCTCTATCAGATTTGAGATGTCCCGGCCCGGCGCGACCGGCAGCGCCATGCACGGCACCGCGACGCCGAAATACTCCCGCTTGCGCGGCTGCTGGCCGCTGCGGTCCTCGTTGACCACGCCCTCCGGGCGCACCAGCGAGACCACCATATCGAGCCGCTTTTCGCCGCGCACCGAGGCCACGCCGAACAGACTGGGCACATGAATGATCCCCATGCCGCGAATTTCCATGTGAAAACGCGTGACCCCGATGGCCGACCCGATCAGCGCCCCCGAACTGTCCAGGCGCAGACGCGTCACATCGTCGGCGATCAAACTGTGCCCTTTCTTGACCAGCGCCAGCGCCGTTTCGCTCTTGCCCACGCCGGCCTTGCCCTCGATCAGGACCCCCACGCCGAGAATTTCCACCATCGTGCCCTGCGCGTTCATCTGCGGCAGCGTCAGGCGTTCCAGCACCAGCGTGGCGGCGTTGATGAAGTCCTTCGTGATCAGCGGCGTGCACAGGATCGGCGTGCGGAATTCCTGGCCCAGCGCGATCAGCTCCGGAAAGACGCGATACCGCCGGGTCAACACGATGCAGGGAACATGCCGCGCGAACAACTGCCGCAAGCGCCGCAACCGTTCGTCTTCTGACAGCGCGTGCAGATAGGCCATTTCGGCATGGCCCAGAATCTGGATGCGGCGATGGGCGAAATAACGGAAAAACCCGGTTAACGCCAGGCCCGGACGGTTGATCGCCAGTTCCTCGACCCGGCGCGACAAACCGGACTTGCCGGACATCAGCTTGAGGCACAACCGTTCCCGTCCCGCGTCGAGAAACTCGGCTACGGAAACGTTCGGCTTATGTGTCGGCCCGTCAGCCATTGCCGTCATCCGGCGCCACTTCGGCGGCGGAAGCCTCTCCCGGAGCTTTGCGTTCGTTCCGCTTATCCACCGAGCGCCGCAACTGGGCATGCGCCTTGTCCACCGCCGCGTCCACCGCCGCATACATGTCTTCGTGTTCGGCATGCGCCTCGATCAGCATGTCCCGGCTGGCATGCGCGGTCACCTCCACGCGATTGATGAACTTCTGCATGTCCATGATCACGCGCAGGCGGTCCAGACGCGGGAATTCCACCACGAGCTTATCCGCCCGTTTATGCGCATAGTCCCGCATGCTCTCGGTGACGCTCACGTGACGGCCAACTATTTCTATTTCCATCGTGCACCCCCCTGACAAGTTACATACTGAATCGCGGACCCAAATACAACTCCCGACTGACGGCATCGTGAATCAGGAAATCGCTCGTACCCTCGCGCAGGACCTTGCCTTCGCAGATCAGGTAGGCGCGATCCACGATGGCCAGCGTCTCGCGGACGCTGTGATCGGTGATTAAAATGCCCAGTCCCTGCTTTTTGAGCGCCTTGACGATCTCCTGCACGTCGTAGACCGCCAGCGGGTCCACCCCGCTGAAAGGCTCGTCGAGCAGGATCATCGCGGGATCGGTCACCAGGGCGCGGGCGATCTCCAGGCGCCGCCGTTCGCCGCCGCTGAGCGTCATGGCCTTCTGCCTGGCCAGATGCAAAATGCCCAGATCCTCCAGCAATTCACGCAGGCGACGGCGCCGCGCCGAGTTTTCCATGCGTTGCGTTTCCAAAATCGCCATGATGTTCTCGGCCACCGTCATGGTCCTGAAAATGGAGGGCTCCTGCGCCAGATATCCGATGCCCATGCGCGCCCGGCGGTACATCGGCAGCCGCGTCACGTCGCGGCCCCGGAAAAAAATCCGCCCTTCGGTGGGCTCGATCAGGCCGGTGATCATATAAAAAGTCGTCGTCTTGCCGGCGCCGTTCGGACCCAGCAAGCCCACGATTTCGCCGGGTTGCACCGTAATTTCGATGCCATTCACCACCTTGCGCCCATGGTAGGTCTTGACCAGCTTGTCGGTAGTGATCAGCGGATCCACGGGATTAGTCCTTCATCATCTTGTCCAGACCGCTTTCGCCCGGGAAAATCGTCAGCACCGCATCCTCGCACTTGGCCTTCTCTTCATAGCGGTAAAAGATGATGCGCGAGCCTTGCAAGACATCCTGGCCACGCACCAGTTTCGGCCGCCCGGTCAGGACCAGCAGACCCGATTTGACGCTGTAAACCGCGCGCTGGCAGGTCGCCCAGCGATCGGTCTGCTCCACGCGCACATGCCCCTCGGCTATCACCGTCTCGGGCTGGTTGTCCGCGCCGAAAGTCACCGTGATCTGATCCGCCGTGATCGTCACAGACGGGTCCACAACCTTCACATTTTCTTCGAACACCGCCTTCCGTTCGGCGTAGTCGAAAGTCAGCCGCTTGGAGGTGATCACCGTCGCGTTGGTGCCGGCGGCCCCGAAACTGGCCTTGGCAAGTTTCTCGGCGGACTTGTCCGCCCCAGCCGCGGGTCCAGCCAGCGCCGCCGCCGCGCCCAACAGCCACAACATGGCAATTGCCCGTCCAAGTCCGACCGTTCTATTCGTCATCACGTTTACTCCGTCTTCATCCAACGCCGTACACCGGTCATTTCCACACGCACCTGATCGAGTAATTCCATGCGCTTGGTCGTGCCGTCGAAACGGAACCCGACGCCGCTGATCGTCACCGTATCGCGCTCCAAACGCACCGGCCCCGACGATGTCACGACGCGGTTCGTCGGGTCGTATTGACACTGCCCGGCCTTGATCTGCACATCGCGCACGCCCTCGTTATAAAGGTTCAGCGCCACACCCATCAAATCCACCTTGCCGTCGGGCCGTATGCGCGCCTCTTCGCCGATCAGTTCGGACTTGAGCCGACCCTGCTTGTCGCGGTCGGGCACGCGGAAACCCGAAATCACCCCCGACTGCGGCAACTGCGCCCACAAGGACGCCGCGCCGATGAAAGCCGTAATCAGCCCCACCCACACCAGCTTATGGTTACTTTTTTGCCAGTAGTTCATCGATCCCGCTAAGAGTCTGCCATAAATCGGTAAGCGTTGACAAGGAAACGGCATTGGCCGCGTCGGAAAGAGCCCTGGCCGGCGCGACATGCGTTTCTATGAAAACCCCATCGCAACCCGCCGCCACCGCCGCCCGCGCCAACGCCGGCGCCCAGCAGCCGTCGCCACCGGAACGATCGCCCGCCGCCCCTGGTTTCTGCACGCTGTGGGTGGCGTCGAAAACCACCGGGTAGCCGTATTCGCGCATCACCAGCAGGCTGCGCATGTCGGCCACCAGATTGTTGTAGCCGAAAGAAACGCCGCGCTCGGTCAGAACGATCCGGCGATTGCCCGTGCTTTCGACCTTTTCGATGATGCTCCGCATATCCCACGGCGCCAGAAATTGCCCCTTCTTGATGTTCACAGGCTTGCCGCTCCGCCCCAGTTCCAGCACCAGATCGGTTTGCCGGCACAGAAACGCTGGCAGTTGCAGCACGTCAACCACCGCCGCCGCCGCTTCGACTTCCTCGACGGCATGCACGTCGGTCAGCAAAGGCAGGCCGTAACGCTCCTTGACTTCGCGCAGAATTTCCAGACCTTTGCGCAGTCCTGGTCCGCGGTAGGAACGCAGCGACGAGCGGTTGGCCTTGTCATAACTGGCCTTGAAAACCAGCGGCACGCCTTTGTCCGCCGCCCAGCGCGCCAGCCGCCTGGCGATGTCCAGGCAGCCCTTGCGGCTTTCGATCACACACGGCCCCGCAATCAACGCCAGCGGCGCCCGCCCGCCAATCGCCACGCCGCCCATGCTTACCGTCCGGATCATAGTGACACCTCAATAGTTATCGCGTTTTCGACTTTGTTGGTTGCAAATTAGGGTGCGAGATGCGGGATGCGGGATGCGGGATGCGAGATGCGAGATGCGGGGTTCAGAAAACGTTATGATCTAAAAAATATTCCTGATCCGCGATACAGCGCATTATGATTACGCCTCTCTCCTGTTTTCTCTGGCGACTTTTGCGTCAGCAGCCACATTGAATCCTGACTCCCCGTCTCCCCACCTTCCCCCCTCCACCTCCCACCTTCCACCCTCCACCTACCACCTTCCACCTTCCACCTTCCACCTTCCACCCTCCACCTTCCACCCTCCACCTTCCACCTACCACCTTCCACCTACCACCCTCCACCTTCCACCCTCCACCTTCCACCCTCCACCTTCCACCTACCACCTACCACCTTCTTTTCATCCCGCCAATCCGGCGCGGCGCAGCGCCGCCTCGGCGCGCGGCACGTCCTCCGGCGTGTCCACCCCGATCCCGGCCCAGGCCGTTTCCAGCACCAGAATGGCCGCGCCCAGATCCAGCGCCCGCAACTGTTCCAGCTTCTCGGCGCGTTCGAGCAGGCACGGTGGTTCGGCCACCATCCGCCGTAGAAAGTCGCGCCGGTAGCCATACACTCCAATGTGTCTGAAATGTCGCAAGCCAGCCGGAGCGGCGTCGCGAATGAAGGGAATCGTCGCGCGCGAGAAATAGAGCGCCCGTCCGCGCCGGTCGCAGACAACCTTTACCACCGCCGGATTCGACAACTCGGACGGATCGTCAATCGGCGCCGCCGCCGTCGCCATCGCCCATTCCGGTTCGGATGTCAGGCGCCGCGCCAGCGCGCTGATCAAGGCGGGATCGATCAGCGGCTCGTCGCCCTGGATATTGATCACAACTTCGGCCGCATCGTCCGCCACGGCCTCGGCAATACGGTCGGTCCCCGACGGATGGTCGGCGCGGGTCATGGCCACCCGGCCGCCGTGGGCTTCCACCACCGCGCGGATACGCTCGTCGTCCGTCGCCACGCAGAGATCGTCCAGTCCCGCCGCCTGGCGCGCGCGTTCGAGCACCCAGATCACCAGCGGCTTTCCGCAAAGAGGAATCAAACTCTTGCCCGGCAGCCTGGTCGAGCCATAGCGCGCCGGAATCACGCCGATCACGCGGGGTTTGTCAGCCGGCATCGCGCACCACCGCTTCCAGAAGTTCCGCCGGCGCGCAACTGGCCGTGCCAAGTTTGCCGACCACCACACCGGCGGCGTCGTTGCCCAGCGCCGCCGCCTCCGACGGCGTGCCGCCGGCCGCCAGCACCAGCATGCAGACCGCGATCACCGTGTCCCCCGCCCCGCTCACGTCAAAAACCTCGCGCGCCCGTGTCGGGATCACCCGCGGCGCGGCGCCCGGCGCGGCCAGGTACATGCCCTGCGCGCCCAGCGTGACGATCAATTGCTTCAAGTTCCACTTGGCCAGCAGAATCTCCCCCGCCTTCCGCAGGGTCGCGTCCTTCAGCGGATCGTCCGCGATCGCGTTGCGCGGCGGCAGGCCCGCGCAAACATGCGCCTCGCGGCAGTTGGGCGTCGCCAGCGCCAGGGCGCTGAAATGCAGCGTGGCGTTGTCCTTGGGGTCGAGTCCAACCGGTATCCCGGCGCGCGCGGCCGCGTCGATCACGACATCCACCACGCGCTGCCCGACCACGCCCTTGCTGTAATCCTCGATCACCACCCCGGTGCTCGCCGCCACCGCCGACCGCAGCCGCGCGTCGAACTCGTCCGCCGCGGCGCCCGCTAACGCGACGCCCGATTCCCAGTCCACGCGGCAGACCTGCTGCCGTTCGGCCACGACGCGCATCTTGACGCTGGTCGGCGCCTTTGCATCGGTCATGACGGCTTCGGCGCCAATGCCCTGTCCGGCCAGCAAGCCGCGCAATTCATCGCCCGCGGCATCGCGGCCGACGGTTCCCGCCAGCGCCGCGCCGCCGCCCAGCGCGCGCAGGTTGACGGCCACATTGGCCGCGCCGCCCGGCATGCGCTTTTCGCGCCGCACGCGCACCACCGGCACCGGCGCCTCGGGCGAGATGCGTTCGACACCGCCGTACAGGTACTGATCCAGCATCAAATCACCGACCACGAGAATCCGCTGCCGCGCAAAAGCGGCCACCAGTTCGCGCGCGCGTTCCAAGGCGATCATTCTCATACTCCTTTTTACTACAGCGACTCAGTCCGATTCGTCCCCGTCGCTACAGACACAGTACCCGTCGCGCCATTCCATACACCGTGTTCAGCCAGCTTCAAAAACGGCTGACCACGGCAGGTCAACCATTCCAGCCGGCATTCAATCCCCGTGCGTCCGCCTTCGACGATCTGCGCCACACTGCCGTCGATCACCCAGCCGGGACGGCCGGGCAGCGACACCGGGATCAATTTCACAGTCGCATTGCTCCAACTCCGCCAGACGACACCCTGCTCGTCCCGCCAACTGACACGCATCTCGCGCGCCTCGATCCGCAGCCAGCGCGGGAAGGTTTCGAGCATGGCCGCCGCCTCGTCCGGCGCCCGCATGCCGGCCCAATCGGCCAGCGGTTCGGGATCCCAGACACCGGTCTCGTTGCGCCGCACAAAACGCACCTCGCCCCCTTCGCAGCGCAACACCAGCGGACCGTCGGGCCGCAGCGCCAGGCGCACCTCGTTCAGCGTCACGGAGCCGCCGAACGCTCCGTCCCCCGTGGCCAGCACGCCGGTGGCGACCAGATCGTAGGGGAACTTCATCGCCGTATGCTCGCATTTGACGATCAAACCCGTGCGGGCGCGCAGTTCCTCCGCCAAGGCCGCGCGAAATTGATGCGTCCGCGAGACGAACCACATGCACACCAGCACGATCGCCGCGATCAGCGCCAGCAGCCCGAAACAACCCGGACCGCCGGGAACATGGGGCGGCCGGCGGCGCGCCACGCTTTCCTTCGGTTCAGACTCAGTCGTTCCCGGCATCGCGAACTCCCTTCGGCGGACGCGGCCCAAACAGCGCCGAGCCCACCCGCACCATGGTTGCGCCTTCCTCCACGGCAATCTCGAAATCGTGCGACATGCCCATCGAAAGTTCCGGCAGCGCCAGCCCCGAAACCCGCCGCCAGCCCTCGCGCAACTCGCGCAGGCGCCGGAAGAAGGGCCGCGCCTCCTCGACCTCGCGCGCCGCCGGGGGAATCGTCATCAATCCCTGTATCTCCACATGTGTCAACCGGTTCGCCGCCGCCAGCGCTTCCGGCACGTCTTGCGGCGCCAGCCCGTTTTTGCTGCGTTCGCCCGAGACATTGACCTCCAGATAGACCGGCAAAGTGCGCCCGGCCTCGGCGGCCGCGCGATCGATCAGCTCCAGCAGGCGCAGCGAATCCACCGCCTGCAGCAGCGAGAAAAGTTGCACCGCTTCCCGGACCTTGTTGCTCTGGAGGTGGCCGATCAGGTGCCAGGTCGCCGCCGCGGCGCAAAGAGGAATTTTGGCCCGCGCCTCCTGCACGCGGTTTTCGCCAAAGAGCGTCTGCCCCGCGTCCAGCGCCTCGTGCAGCGTCTCGGGCGGGTGCGTTTTCGACACCGCCACCAGCTCGATGTCCTCCGCGCGCCGGCCCGCGCGCGCGGCGGCAGCGGCGATGGCCGCACGGACGGCGGCGAGGTTTTCAGCGATTTCGTTCATGTAGTGGAAGTAATGTCAGTTGACACAGGCATAAGGCAACCTTACGTCCCCTTGTTTTTCCGATGTATATCGATTCGTTCAAAGTCTTCTGCGATCTCGTCGAAACC
>JANYBP010000113.1 GCA_025360745.1 bacterium | reverse complement strand
GTCCCTCCATTCACGAAAACACCCGTGATTCCCAAGTTTTTGGAGGGACGACCTCCGTGTCGTCCGTATTCTAGCGGCCATAATGAGAATTGCTGGGTCAGTGATGGGGGGGCTGGTAGGGCGGCCTCGCCGAGGCCGCCGGAAACGGTAAAAGAACAGTCGGGCGGTTGTGTGTGGATCGAAGACGGCGCTCTCGGCGAGAGCGCCCTACATTTTCACCGCGTCACTGAAGCATTACGAACAGTTGGCAGTAAGCCGTTGGCGGAATATCGTCTATAGAGGAAATGTCACTTCTTCCCTGAACCCCGAACCCTGAAACCTGAACAACGAATATACGCAACCGCATGAACCATCCCACCTCACCCCTGCTCTCGGTGGAGGATTTATGCGTCAGCGTGCCCCTCGCGGCGGACGGCGGGCGGGCGACGGCGGTGGACGGCGTTTCGTTCCGCGTGGCGGCGGGCGAGACGGTGGCGCTGGTCGGTGAAAGCGGCTGCGGCAAGAGCCTGACCGCGCTGGCGCTGGCGGGGCTGCTGCCGCCGGGGGTGCGGCGCGAGCGCGGCACGATCCGCTTCGACGGCGCACTCGTGCCCGCGCGCGGCCGCGCGCTGCGCGCCATACGGGGGTGCGGACTGGCCTACATCTTTCAAGAACCGCTGGCGGCGCTCAATCCCGTGCTGACGATCGGCGCGCAGGTGGACGAGGCCGTGCGCCGGCGTCAGCCCGACGCGGATGTCGCGGCGCAGACCCTGCGCCTGCTGGCGCGCGTCAGTCTGCCCAATCCCGGCGAATTGCGGCGCGCCTATCCGCACCAGTTGAGCGGCGGACAATGCCAGCGCGCGGTGATCGCGATGGCGCTGGCCTGCCGTCCGCGGCTGCTGGTGGCGGACGAGCCCACGACGGCGCTCGACGTGACTCTGCAGGCCCAGATTATGGATTTGCTGACCGCGCTCGCGCGCGAGGACGGCATGGCCATGCTGCTGATCACGCACGACCTGGGCCTGGTCGCCCGCGCGGCGGCGCGGGTGCTCGTGATGTACGCGGGCACAGTCATGGAAAAGGGGCCCGTCGCCGAAGTGCTGCGCGCGCCCCTCCATCCCTACACGCGCGGACTGCTGGCGGCCGTGCCGCGCCTGAACGATCCCCTGGGCCAGCCGCTGCACGGCATCGAGGGCGCCGTGCCCGGCCCCGGCCGCCGCCCGCCCGGCTGCGTCTTCCACCCACGCTGCCCCCAGGTCCAACCCGCCTGCCGTACCGACTCCATCTCGCTGACCGAGCGTCACCCCGCCCACTGGGCACGCTGCGTTCCAGTTCGGGAAAGCGAAAAAGAGATCGAAACAGGCGGAGAATGTCCCGCTCGGACACGATGACCCCCACGCGGCGCGTAAAGGGTCAGTGATGGGGGGCTGGTAGGGCGCTCTCGCCGAGGCCGCCGGAAACGGTAAAAGAACAGTCGGGCGGTTGTGTGTAGATCGAAGACGGCGCTCTCGGCGAGAGCGCTCTACCTTTCCATATTCACCGCGTCACTGAAGCATTACCGCGGCGCGAATTTTCAACTGTGATTATGACGCGCCTTCTGCTAAAAAATGACTGTTGACCTGCCCCCCCGTCAGTTGGACGCCGAGCGAGAACGGCTAATCGCCCAGATCGAAGGGAAGTTGAAGCAGCAGGTGACAATGAGTAGTCTGTTCGCGATTCGATGGAGTATGAAATGAACGGCGAAGAATAGCCGCGAAAGAACGCAAGGATCACAGAGAATGAAGAGGCAGGGAGGACAGTCGGGGTTGTATCGGCGCATCCGCCAGATTCTCGAATCCGCGCGGTCGAGTGTTTCCCGATCCGTCAACACGACGCAAGTGGTGGCGAACTGGCTGATCGGCCGGGAGATCGTGGAGGAAGAGCAGTGCGGAAAGGCGCGGGCCGAATACGGCGAGAGACTTTTGCTGAACCTTGGAGAGAAGCTTACAGGGGATTTCGGCGAAGGTTACTCAGTTCACAACTTGAAGTTCATTCGTCGGTTCTACATCGAATATCCACGGCTATTGGGCGGCCTCGCAATTGGATACGCACCGCGTATCCAATCTGCAAAGGTTGAGGCACTGCGTCAAATATCCGACACAGCGCGTCGGAAATCGCCCGTGCTCGCGGACCACGGGAAGCGCCCTTCAATTGCGAACGAAGTGCATGCGTTTTCCATTGCCGAGATCGGATACGCAGTGCGTAGCGAATCCTGGACGCCCGGACAACTGAATCCGAACCTGTCATGGACCCATTACCGGACGCTCCTCCGGGTGGAGAAGCCCGAAGCGCGCGCGTTCTACGAAATCGAGGCTATCAACAACAACTGGTCGGCGCGGGAACTGGAAAGGCAGATTTGCAGCCTGCTCTACGAGCGGCTGGCGCTGAGCCGGGACAAGAAGGGCCTGATGCGCCTCGCCACCAGGGGCCACGAGGTCCAGAAACCGGCCGACATATTCAAGGATCCAGTTGTCATGGAGTTCCTCGGGATGCCCGAGTCGCCCATGCTGGTCGAGACCGATCTGGAAACCGCACTCATCGACAAGATGCGCGCATTCCTGCTGGAACTTGGCAAGGGGTTCGCCTTCGTCGCGCGGCAGCAACGATTGACGCTGGACGGGGAACCATTTCTACGCCGATCTGGTCTTCTATCACACCATCCTGAAGTGCTACGTGATCGTTGATCTCAAGACGGGCAAACTCACGCACTCGGATCTGGGGCAAATGCAGCTTTACGTGAACTACTACGACCGCGAACGGTTGACCGACGGGGACAATCCAACTTTGGGGCTGATTCTGTGCGCGGAGAAGAACGACGCCGTGGTCCGTTACACGCTGGCCGAGGATCAGCAGAAGAAGATATTCGCCAGTCGCTATCAGACACACCTGCCGACGGAAGCGCAACTCCGGGTGGAACTTCGCCGTGAAGTCAGAGCACTCGCGGCCCCAGCAGGATGGCCGCGAAAGAACGCAAGGAACTCAGGAAATACGTGATGTCGGAGACGATAGCCACAAAGGAACGCAGAAAGCACAAAGAACATCCCCCTATGCGTTCTTTGTGTTCTTTCGCGGCCCACCCCCCATGAACCTACACGTAAACGCGATAGAGAAGTTCTCTTCCCATGGACATCGCCAACGGATGCTCGCCAACGGATGCTTTCGCAACGGCGAGAACCAGTCTTGAATGGACGGGGATCATGTGCCATAGTTGCCCCGTCTCCCCGAACAAAAGTTAGGGAGGAAGGCGTCACCGGGCGCATCTGCGATTAGGTACACATTTCTAAAACACAGGGGTTTTTACGTGGTTAGGAGGCGTCAATAAATAACATAGACATTACCGCGTTTATGTAGCACGCTCTGTGGGCATGCAAACAGAAACACGGTTGGCGACGAAACTGGCGGCGCTACTGCCGCACTTGGATGAGCGTTCGCGGAGACTGGTAGC
>JANYBP010000106.1 GCA_025360745.1 bacterium | reverse complement strand
TAGTGTAGTGTCCCGAAAATGACTATACATATATCAAGCCAGTGTTCGATGCCTATTCGCGGAAATCCCAGCAAAAGCCCCGATTTCATATGTCTAGCTATTTAAGGGACACTACACTAGAGGCCATAATGAGAATTGCTGAGGCTTCCATTCGAGTTCTTTCCCGCGGCGGGGGGACATGATAATCTGAGAGCTGAAGAGGGCACACACATGCGCAACACTTTTGGACATATATTTGCCGTGACGACCTTTGGAGAGTCGCACGGGGGCGGGGTCGGGGCGGTGGTGGACGGGTGTCCGGCCCGGCTGCCGCTGAGCGAGGCCGACATCCAGCCGCTGCTGGACCGGCGCCGTCCGGGACAGAGCGACCTGACCACGGCGCGCAGCGAGAGCGACAAGGTCCGGATCCTCTCCGGAACCGAGGGCGGGTTGACGCTGGGCAGTCCGATCGCCCTGCTGATCGCCAACGCCGATTGCCGGAGCGGGGACTATGACGAACTGACCCGCGCGCCGCGGCCCTCGCACGCGGACTTCGTTTACAAGACCAAGTACGGCATTCTGGCGGCGGGGGGCGGAGGACGGGCCAGCGCGCGCGAAACGGCGGGCCGTGTGGCGGCCGGCGCGGTGGCCGAAAAATTTTTACGGACGCGCCACGGGATCGAGATTGTGGCCTGGGTCAGCGCCGTCGGCGAAATCGAGGCCGCCGCCCCGGACACAACGGTCTTGTCGCGGGCGGCGGTGGACGCGACGCCGGTGCGCTGTCCCGACCCCGGCGCGGCGGCGGCCATGGCGGCGGCGATTCGCGCTGCGCGCGACGATGGCGATTCGCTCGGCGGGGTGGTCAACTGCGTCTGCCGCGGCGTGCCGGCGGGGTGGGGCGAACCGGTCTTCGCCAAACTCTCCGCGCTGCTCGCCGGCGCCATGCTTTCCATCCCCGCCGCGCGCGGATTCGAGCTGGGGTCCGGCTTTGCCGGCGCCCGCACCCGCGGCTCGGCCAATAACGACGCTTTCGAAATGCGCGAGGGGCGGATGCGCACGCGCACCAATCGCAGCGGCGGCATTCAGGCCGGGATTTCCAACGGCGAAGCGCTGCTCTTCCGCGTGGCCTTCAAACCTGTCTCGACGATCGCGCGGCCCCAGGCCAGCGCCGATTGGGCTGGTCATGCCGCCACCGTGCAATTCAAGGGCCGCCACGATCCCTGCGTGCTGCCGCGGGCGGTCCCGGTGGTCGAGGCCATGGCGGCGCTGACGCTGGCGGATGCCGCGCTGATGGCGGCGACGGGCCGATGAGCGCGCCGGGAACTTTCGAGATTCTGGCGCTCGATCCCTCCAGCGGCGCCCGGCGTGGGCGGCTCTGGACCGCGCACGGGGCGGTCGAGACGCCGGCCTTCATGCCGGTCGGGACGCAGGCCACGGTCAAGTCCATGACCCCGCGCGAGCTGGAGGAACTGGGCGCCGACATCGTGCTCAGCAACACCTACCACCTGGCGATCCGGCCGGGCGTGGAGGTGATCGAAGCCTGCGGCGGTCTGCACCGCTTCATGGGCTGGACGCGGCCGATTTTGACCGACAGCGGCGGTTTTCAGGTCTTCAGCCTCTCGACGCTGCGCAAGATTCAGTCCGACGGCGTCTCCTTCCAGTCCCATGTGGACGGTACGCGCCTTTTTCTGGGGCCGCGCGAGGCGATGGAGATTCAGCGGCGGCTGGGTTCGGATATCGCCATGGCGTTCGACGAGTGTCCGCCCTATCCCTGCGACCGCGAATACGCTTGTCAGGCGGTCGAGCGAACACTATCATGGGCCGCTTTGTGCGCGCAGCAGCGGATCGCCGGTTCGCAACAACTGATCTTTGGCATTGTCCAGGGCGGAGTTTACGGCGATTTGCGGAGGCGCTGCGCCCGCGAACTGACGGCGATGGGGTTCGACGGCTATGCCGTCGGCGGTGTCAGCGTGGGCGAGCCGGAAGCCGAGCTGCTGGCGAGCGTGCGTGAAGGGGTGGCCGAATTGCCCGCCGCGCGACCGCGCTATCTGATGGGCGTGGGCGTGCTGCGGCAGATTGTGGCCTCCGTGGCGATGGGCGTGGACATGTTCGACTGCATCATGCCCACGCGGCTGGCGCGGCACGGCACGGCGATGACGCGCGCGGGGAGCTATCCGGTCAAAGCCGGGATGTGGAAGAGCGATCCGCGTCCGGTCGAGCCGGGGTGCACATGCTACACCTGCGCGAACTTTTCGCGGGCGTATGTGCGCCACCTGTTGAACGTCGACGAGATGCTGGGTGCGCGGTTGTTGACGGGACACAACCTGCATTGCTGTCTGGAGACGATGCGCGAGCTAAGGCGGGCGCTCGAGAGCGGCGCGTTTGCCGAGTGGAGCGAAGGATTTTTGCGCGGAACAACGAAGCAAGAAGGAGCGACGGCATGTACAATTTGAACACGATGAGCGGTCTGGTTCTGGCCATGGCTTCGTCCGGCGCCGCCGGCGGCGGCGCGGCGGGCGGCGGCAATAATCCGATGGTGATGATTGTCTACATGGCGATCATTTTCGGGCTCTTCTACTTCCTGATGATCCGCCCGCAGATGCGCAAGGAGAAGGAACGCCGGAAAATGATCGAGGCTGTCAAGACCGGCGACCGCGTCTTGTTCTGCGGCGGCATGCTCGGCACGATCGCGAATGTGAAAGAGGGCGTGTTCACGATCAAGATCTGCGACAACACCAAGGTTGAAGTGGCGCGCGGCGCGGTTTACCGCCTGCTCAGCAAGGACGAGACGCCGGGCGACGATGTGGAAAAGAAATAAGGGGTGATAATTATGGAACGCAAAGATCTTTGGAAATGGATCGTTTTAGGCGTTGCGATCGCGGGTTCGCTGGCGCTGGTCAGCCCGCCCTCGGAGAAAATCCGCCTGGGTCTCGATTTGCAGGGCGGCACGAGCTTTGTGGTCCAGATCGACCACGAAAGCGTGGCCGCGCTGTTGCTGGAGGAAAACAAGGACGCAACCGAGGCCCAGATTCAGGGCAAGCTTCCGGAACGTGTGCACGAGGCCCGTGAACGCGCGCTGGAAGTCATCCGCAACCGCGTGGATAATCTCGGCATCGCCGAACCGGTGATCTACCCGGAGAAGCAGGATCGGATCGTCGTGCAGTTGCCCGGCGTGGACGACAAAAAGCGCGAAGAGGCGGAAAACGCGATCAAGAGCGCGGCCTACCTGGAATTCCGGCTGGTGCATCAGGACAACGAAAAGCTGGTGGAGGAAATGATGAGCCGCCAGCAGGTGCCGGAGCATTTCACGATCGTGAACCTGGAAAAGAAGGGGCGCAAACAGCCTTTCTTCAAGCGCGACAAGTCCGCCGCCGAAGCTTTCAAGACGCAGGAGGCGCGGGACAAACTCTCCAAGTTCCATGCGCCGGCCGGCTATGAACTGATGATGGAGCGGGAACATGTCGGCGAACAGGTCGTCTACACCCCCTGCTTCGTGGACCGTCGCAAGCAAATGGGCGGCGATACGCTGGTCAATGCGTCGGTGGATTATCGCGCACTCGGACAGGCGGTGGTCAAGATCGAGTTTGACGCCAAAGGGGCGCGGCGCTTTGCTACGATCACCTCCGACTACGGCCCCCAAGGGGAACGCAACAAGAATTCTGCTCGCGGACGGGCGCTGGCGATACTGCTCGACAACACATTGTATTCGGCGCCTTACATCCAGTCTGTGATCCCGGACGGGCACGCCGAGATCACCGGCAGTTTTTCGCCGGCAGAGGCCACATTCCTGGCAAACATTCTCAAATCCGGTTCGCTTCCCGCCAAGGTTATATTTATCGAAAAGCGCTCGGTGGCTCCGACCCTGGGCAAGGACACCGTGGATGCCGGCGTGCGTGCCGGTGTGTACGGCTGTCTGGTGGTGGCGGTCTTGATGTTCGGCTATTACCTGATGAACGGACTGATCGCGGATGTCGCGCTGCTGTTGAACGTCGTGCTGCTGCCCCTGGGCTTGATCGTGGTGGCCGGCTTTCTGGGGCTGTTTACCGACGCGGGCGGCGGCGGTTCGGGCATGGTGCTGCCGGTGCTGACGATGCCGGGCATCGCGGGTATCGCGCTGACGATCGGCATGGCGGTGGACGCCAACGTGCTGATCCTGGAGCGCATGCGCGAGGAGTTGGCCCTCGGCAAGGGCTTCAAGGCGGCGATTACAGCGGGCTATGACCGGGCTTTCACCGCGATTTTCGATTCCAATCTGACGACCATCATCACCGCCATCATTCTCTTCCTGCTGGGCTCGGGCCCCGTGCGCGGCTACGCCGTGACCCTGACGGCCGGTTTGATCGTGAGTTTGTTCACGGCCGTTTTCGTGACGCGCATGTTGTATAACGTGATCGCGGCGCGGACCAGCGATTTGAAGCGCTTGCGCATGCTGCAACTGATCAAGCCCACGCGCATCGATTTCATCGGCAAGTGGAAGATCGCCGTGGCCATCTCGCTGGCGGTGATTATCGGCAGCTGGGCCTACATGATTCATAACGGCATGAAGGATGCGCGGAGCGTTTTCGGCGTGGATATGACCGGCGGCGCGGCGTTGACGCTGACTTTCGACACCGCGCATCAACCGGGCATGGCGGAGATGCGCAAGGCCATCGAAGTCACGGGTATCCGCGACGCGACGATCCAGTACCAGAAGCAGAGCGAAGTCAACCGCGATTACCTGCAGGTCAAGGTCGCCGACATGAAGGAAAGCGCCGTGGTGCGCAAAACGCTGGCGAGCGCCTTCCCCGACGCGCAGTTCAAGGTGCTGCAGGAGGATGAGGTCGGACCGCAGATCGGCAGGGAGCTGAAGAACAAGGCCTTCTGGGCCATGGTCTGGTCGCTGGTGGCGATGATGATTTACGTCGCCTGGCGCTTCCAGTTCGGGTTCGCGCTCGGCGCCCTGGGCTCGCTGTTCCACGATGTGCTGGTCACGGCCGGGGTGGCACATTGCCTGGGTCTGCAGATGAACTTGACCGTGGTCGCGGCCCTGATGACGATCATCGGCTATTCTGTCAACGACACGATCGTGATCTTCGACCGTATCCGCGAAAACCTCAAGCTTACGCGCAATCGGAGCTTTGTGGATGTCTGCAACCAGTCGGTCAACGAGACGCTCTCGCGCACGCTGATCACCAACGGCTTGACCTTCGTCACGGTGCTCTTCCTGCTGCTGATGGGCGGCGGGTCGATCTGGGACTTCTCGCTGACCATGTTCCTTGGCATGATCTCCGGCACCTATTCGACAGTTTATATCGCCACCCCCATTACGCTGCTCTGGTACCGCTTCAAGACACCGGACATGGGGCAGAAGCAACTGGCTTCATGATCTGGCGCGAAGCGGATGTCGATGCGGCGGCCGCGGAAGCGCTGGCGAACTCCACCGGTCTGCCGGCGCCGCTGGCGCGGGCGCTGATTCTGCGCGGCGTGGACAGCGCCGCCGCCGCCGACCGTTTTTTACGGCCGCGCCTGAGCGACCTTACGAATCCGCTGGAAATACCCGGCATGGCGGCGGCCGTCGAACGGCTCTGGCGCGCGGTCGAAAGCCAGGAGGCGGTGGTCATCTTCGGCGACTACGACGTGGACGGCGTCACCAGTTGCGGGTTGATGATTCAGGTGCTTTCCGCTTTGGGCTCCGTGGCCAGCCCGTACCTGCCGAATCGCATGGACGAAGGCTATGGTTTGACGGCGGAGGCGGTGGACCGCTGTCTCGCGGATTTCCGGCCCAAGCTGATATTGACCGTGGATTGCGGCACGGGCGCCATCGAGGCCGTGGACCGCGCTCGCGCGCTCGGTATCGACGTGATCGTCACCGATCATCACGAAGCGCCGGGCGAGACGGCCAAGCCGCTGGCGCTGGTAAATCCCAAACTGGGCGGCAATCCGGGAACCCGCATGCTGGCCGGCGTGGGCGTGGCCTTCAATCTTTGCCGGGCGCTGCTCGATTACGGAAGGGCGCGCGGAAATGCCGCCTGCGAAGCCTTCGATCTGCTTGGCTATATCGATTTGGTGGCGATGGGCACGATCGCCGATATTGTGCCGCTGCGCGGGGATAACCGTATTCTGGCCAGCCACGGGTTGAACTGCCTGAACCGGCGCGAGCGCGTCGGCTTGCGGGCGCTGATGGAAGCCGCGGCGCTCAACGGCCGCATTGGCGCCTATCAGGTCGGATTCGTTCTGGGCCCGCGCATGAACGCCGCCGGGAGAATATCCGACGCCGGGACGGCGCTGGAACTGCTGCTGACCGATAATCCACAACGCGCCCGCCGTCTGGCGGCCTCGCTCGACGCGGACAATCGCGAGCGCAAGCGCATCGAGAACGAAATCACGCGCCAGGCCGATGCGCAGGTCAATCCCGGCTACGATCCCGCGACGCAGTTTGGCATCGTAGTCGGCTCCAGCGGCTGGCACCAGGGCGTGATCGGCATTGTCGCCTCACGCCTTTGCCAGCGGCTGCAGCGGCCGGCGGTGGTTGTCTCGTTCGACGAGAATGGACTCGGGCGCGGCTCGTGCCGCAGCGTGGAGGGCTTCGACCTGGTCGCGGGCCTGGAGCGCTGCGCCGACCTGCTGGACGACCACGGCGGACACAACAAGGCGGCGGGGTTGAGCGTGCGCCGGGAAAACATCGCGCTGTTTCGCGAACGTTTTAACGCCGTCTGCCGCGATCGTCTGGCGAACCGCGATCTGAGCGCGGCGCTGTCGCTCGATGGCTGGCTGGATCTCGGCGAGGCGCTCAAGCCGGAAGTGATCGAAGGCCTGGACGCCATGGCGCCGTTTGGCGAAGGCAATCCCGAACCGCTCTGGGGCTTCCACGGCGTGCGCGTTGTGGGACAGCCCCGCATTGTCGGCGAAACGCACATCAAATTGATGCTCGCCGCCGGCGGACACATGTGCGACGCGATCGGATTCAACCTGGCCGGTCGGCCGCTGCCGGATGGCCCGTTGGACGTGGCCGGAGTCCTCTGCCGCAACAACTACCTCGGCCGCGAAACGATCCAGATCCAGATCAAAGATTTCCGTCCGGCGGGATGAACGTTTTCCTTGGTCGCGTTACTCTTTACGATCATGGTTATGTTCCCCATGCAGGGCCAGAAGATCATTGTCCGGCCTGGCGACGTGGTCTTGATCGCGATTCCCTTGCTGATCTACTTTGTTTCGTTTTGACTGATGGAAGCAGAACATGAACGGAAAGTTCTAAGATTGCCAACACCCGCCAACAGCGGATAATATCCGGATCGTTTTCGCACGATTGCGCCGAATGTTGACATTCTCCGGCCTGGGCGATGTGTAACGGCAGGCCTGGAGGGTTCACCCATGAACGACAACCAGCAATTCCTGCTCTACACGGCGCCGGACGGGGCGGTGCGGGTGGAGGTGTACTTCAAGGATGAAACGGTCTGGCTTACGCAAAAGGCTCTGGCAGAGTTGTTTGGAGTGAAGCGGCCGGCAATCACCAAGCACCTGTTGAACATCTTTGCTGCCGGGGAATTGGCCGAGAGTTCAGTATGTTCCATTTTGGAACACACTGCCGGGGACGGCAAAACGTACTCCGCGAAGTACTACGACCTCGATGCCATCATAGCGGTCGGCTACCGGGTCAACAGTTATCAGGCCACGCGCTTCCGCATTTGGGCTACGAAAACCCTGCGGGAGTTCATCGTCAAGGGGTTTGTGCTGGACGATGAACGCCTCAAGCAGGGCAAACGACTTTTCGGCAAGGACTACTTGCATCGTCACCCGCATGAGCGAGTGGGCGGAATTCCTGAATCGTTTTCTGGAACTGTCGAACTACCCGATCCTCGAAGACAAAGGCAAGGTCAGCGCCTTGGAGGCTAAACTGAAGGCCGAGGGCGAATACGAAGTCTTCCGCCAGCGGCAGGACAAGGAATACATTTCGGATTTCGACCGGGAAATCAAGCGATTGGAGGAAAAGGATCAACCGCCAAGACGCCAAGAGCGCCAAGGGGGGAGGGATGATGAGAGAGCCGGATAGAGAAATCGATGATTTGGCAAATGCTGTGATTGGCGCGGCCATCGAAGTACATCGGATACTGGGACCGGGCTATCTTGAATGCGTCTATGAAGAAGCGCTGGCGGTGGAATTGAGTTTGTGCAAGATTCCGTTCGAGAGGCAAAAGCCAATAGGTGTGGATTACAAAGGACATCCGGTCGGTGAGGGCCGACTGGACCTGCTGGTTGCCGCCAACCTGGTGGTGGAATTGAAAGCCGTTGATGCCCTCGCACCCATCCATATCGCTCAGGTCATGTCCTATCTCAAGACCCTGAGCCTGCCCCTCGGTCTTCTGATCAATTTCAAAGTTCCTCTTCTGAAGCAAGGCATCAAGCGTGTCGTTCTCTCTTCCCACCTTGGCGATCTTGGCGTCTTGGCGGTTCAATCCGGAGCACCGACTTGAGTAATCAGCACATCAGTTCTATCAGCACCCGTCTCGACGAATCCCTGGTCGAGCAGGCCGCCTTGGATTGGTTCAAGGTACTGGGCTATCAAGTCGCACACGGCCCAGGCCTTGCACCCGACGGCGACGCGCCCGCGCGAGCGGACGATGGTCAGGTCGTCTTGCTGCGGCGTTTTCGGCCTGTGGATGAGCCGGGTATTTAAGTGCGTGCTCGCCGTAGGGGGATTCGCGCGTCGTCCACGTTAAACGTGAATTCCTGGCTCTTGCGAAAGTGCAAAATGCTTGCGTGCGAACGCCCCCAGTCGTCGGTTTGGACGCTTGACCGTACGGGTTTGTAAGGTGGATGATGACGCGAACAAGAAAGGGCGGCTTTTTTATGAAAACAAAATGGCGGATCGCGCGGACTTTGATTCGGGCTTCGATGTGGGTGGCAGTTCTGGCGGGAATGTCGGCACAGGCCGATGGCGGCGCGCCTTGGCGGCAGAATTTCACGAATATGCCATCCGGCTGGTCGGTCGAAGGCAAGCCGATGGTCAGCAAGGCGGTCTTCACCGCCGCTTACGCGGACGGCACCAACAGCGTGCTGCGCATGACCGCCGATAAGGCCACGGCGACCCTGAAAAGCGACAAGGTAGCGGTGGACCTGGCGAAAACCCCCATCATGCGCTGGCGCTGGAAGGCGGTCACGCTTCCGACCGGCGCGGACGGACGAAAGTCCGCGACCGACGATCAAGCGATTGGAATCTACATCAGTTCCGGCGGGTATTTCTCCCAACAATCGGTGGCCTTTCGCTGGGAGACTTTGACGCCCAAGGGCGCTGACGGGCGCGCCAAATACGGCGGCGGCGTGCTGAGCACTTATTGGGTCTGCCTGCGCAATCAGGAAGACCTCAAAGACACCGGCTGGTATACCGAAGAAGTCAACGTCGCCGAGGCCTACCGCAAGGCCTTCGGCAAGGTTCCGGAAAAATTCGGCATCGGAATATCCTGCAACAGCCAGTATACGGGCACTAAGGCCGAGGCGCTGCTGGATTGGGTGGAATTCGTCGCGGCACCGTAGAAGAAGGTGGCAGGTGGTAGGTGGAAGGTGGGAGGTGGGAGGCTCAAGAAAATTGGGAAGCCGTACGTGATCGATGTGGCAGGTGGCAGTGTGGGAGGTGGGGGTGGAGGGGGAAGGGCGTGGGCGAGGGTGGGGCTTCATAATCTTAATCATAAATCGCAAGTGTAATCCGTCTACTTCTAGATGCGATTGCGATTAATACAAAGATTAAGATCGCGGGCGGGTGCGGTAGGTAGTCAAAGACTACGACATCGCCGTAACGCTGACCAACCGGGGCGGCATGATTTGTCGGCGGGCGGGGGATCGCCCTGAATACGCAACTTAAGTTCGAACGAACTTCTGACGGCGGAAGTTCGACGCTGGTTTTGTCCTCGCGCACGGAGCATGTTTTCACGCTTCGAGGCCGGGACAGTGCGGCTTTGCATGCCGAACTGTGTTCCGCGGCGGCGGCGCGCAAGGCCCGGCTGCTCGGGCGCTTTGTGTTCGCCGACGGCCGCGCCTGCGAAGCATTGCATTCCAGTATCTCCGCGGCGGGGGCTGGCGGAATTGCCTGGTTGCATGGCGATTGTGCGCCGCAGGACGATCTTGCATATATGCAGGCCTTTGCAATCTCCGGTACGCCACAGGTTCCGGTTTTCGCCGGCGGTCGCGAGGTGGGCTGCGTCTACGAGGACGAATTCGCCCGCTACTGTCTATTGGTCGGCGTTTTGCCCGAGCGGCTTGCGAGCGCGCGGGAGGCGCAGACCAACGAAGTCTTCGAACTTCTCGAAGCGGCTTTGCAAGAACATGGTTTTTGCTTTGGCGATACGATTCGGACCTGGTTTTACATGGACCGCATGCTGGAATGGTATTCCGCGTTCAACGCGGTGCGCACCGCCTTTTTCGCCGCGCGCGGCGTATTCGATCGGTTGGTCCCGGCGAGCACCGGAATTGGCGCGGCGAACCCGCGGGGCGCCGCCTTGAGCGGCAGTCTTCTGGCTGTGCAGCCCAAGACGGCGACGTTGCGCGTTCAGTCGGTGGCATCGCCGCTGCAGTGCGCCGCGACCGACTACCGGAGTTCCTTCAGCCGGGCCGTCGAACTGACCTTTCCGACCCATCGCAGCCTTTTGATCTCCGGCACGGCCAGCATTACCATGGACGGCGCGACGGCGCATGTGGGCGATCCCGCCGCGCAGGTGGACTTGACCGTGCGGGTGGTGACAGCCTTGCTCGACTCGCGCGGCATGAATTGGTCGGATGTCACCCGCGGCATAGCCTATTTCGCGAACCCTCAGGACCGCCCATTGTTGGAGGCCTGTCTACGCAGACGCGGCATCCCCGATTTTCCCCTCGCCACCGTCTGCGCCACCGTCTGCCGCGACGATCTACTTTTCGAAATCGAAGTTGACGCCGTCAAACTTTGCTGACATTTCCGGCAAAAATTCGGCGCTTGTATTCCTTCATCGGGTATGAGATTCTTTCGGTTTACGCATCTGGGGCCTTTGGCCCGAGGCGCGTTGAAGCGAGCGTTTCGCCAGCCTCTGGTGGAACCAAAGCGGATTGCCGGACAGGCAAGCCGGCCTGTGTGGGTCGCGCCTTGATGGCTAGTATAATCAGGAGGAAGACCTATGACGACTGCCGAAACACCGCAGGCGGATTTGCTGCGGACCCTGTTGGATGCCGGACTGCACTTTGGGCACCAGACCAAGCGCTGGAACCCCCGGATGAAACCCTACGTGTTCTCCAAGCAGAACGGGATCCACATCATCGACCTGACCAAGACCATCGAGCAACTGGCCAAGGCCCGCGAGTTCGTGCGCGATGTGGCGGCATCGGGCAAGCAGATTCTTTTTGTCGGCACCAAGAAGCCGGCCCAGGATATCATCAAGGACGTGGCGCAGCGCTGCCAGATGCCCTACGTCACCAGCCGCTGGCTGGGCGGCACGCTGACCAATAATCAGACGATTCGCAAGCGCATCAAGCGCCTGCGCGAACTCCAGAAGATGGAGAAGACGGGCGAGTTCGAGCACATGCACAAGAAGGAAGTCTCTCAGCTTCGCCACGAGCTCAAGAAGCTGGATTTCAACCTGACCGGGCTGGCCGACATGGAAAAACTTCCCGGCGCGCTTTTCGTGGTGGACATCAACCGCGAGGCGATCGCGGTGGCCGAGGCCAAACGGCTGGCGATTCCCGTGATCGCCATCGTGGATACGAACTGCGATCCGTCGCCCATCCAGGTGGTGATTCCCGGCAACGACGACGCCATGCGCGGAATCAAGGTGATCGTCGAACTGCTGGCCTCGGATATCGAGCAGGCGCTGGAAAGTTTCTCGCACATCGCGGCCGAAGCGGCGCGCAAGCGCGAGCATGAACGCGCGGCGGCCGAAATCACCGCCAAGGCGGTGGCCCAGGAGCGCAAGGCCGCCCGCGTCGAAGTGACGCGCAAGACCCAACGCGTGGAGCCCAAGGCGGAAGTCAAAGCCGTGGTGGCGCCGGATGCGGTGGCGGAGGTTGTCCCGGAGGCGGCCGCGGAGGCCAAACCCAAGGTCAAAGCCAAGGCCGAAGCCAAACCGGCGGCCAAGCCGCGCAAACCGCGCGCGGTGAAGAGCGCGACCGAAGACGCGGATGCGTCGCCCGCCGAAACGGCCGCGGTCGAGAGCACCGCCGACGAACAGGCGTAAACCGCGGCCTGAGCATGGCAGTGAATCGAAAGGAGTTTAGTTATGGCTGAGATTACCGCACAAATGGTGCAGGCGTTGCGTGAAGCGACCAATGTGGGCATGATGGAGTGCAAGAAGGCTTTGGTTGAAGCGGGTGGCGACAAGGACAAGGCCATCAAGGTTTTGCGCGAGCGCGGGGTGGCGATCGCCGCCAAGAAGTCGTCGCGCGCCGCCAATCAGGGTTTGATCTGCGCCTTCGTGACAGCCGACGGCAAGAACAGCGCCCTGGTCGAGGTGAATTGCGAAACGGACTTTGTGGCCAAGAATGCCGGGTTCCAGTCCTTCGTCAAGAAGCTGGCCGAACTCGCGGCCAATCGTGACGGAGTGCTGGCCGAGATGGGCCGCGACGACGTGGTCGCCAAGATCGCGGAAATCGGCGAGAACATCGTGGCGCGCCGCAGCGTGCGTTTTGTGCGCACCCAGCCCGGCCTGCTCGCGAGCTACATTCACCTGAATGGCAAGCTGGGCGTGATGGTCGAACTGGGTTGCGGCAAGGAAGCCACCGCCTCCACGGACGCCTTCAAGGCGCTGGCGCTGGACCTGACCCTGCACGTCACGGCCTGCGCGCCGCAGTCTTTAACCCGCGACCAGGTGGATGCGGCACTGGTGGCCGCCGAGCGCGATATCTATGCCAAACAGATGCAGGGCAAGCCTGAAAAGATGATCGAGAAGATCGTCGACGGCAAGATGCAAAAGTTCTACGGGCAGATTTGCTTCCTGGAGCAGGGCTTCGTGAAGGATCCCGAGGTCACCGTGACCGCGTTGCTCCAGGCCAAGAGCAAGGAAATGGGCGACGAGTTGACGATTCGCCGTTTCGTGCGTTTTCAACTGGGCGAATAGGCGGAGATGGCCAAGCGGACCTGTCAACGCTGCGATGCGGGCGGAGGCGTGTTCGCGGGGCGTGACGCGGACGGCGGCATACCGTTGACCGGATTTGCGCTCGACCTCTTGGCGGGGTTGCGTGTCAACGAAGGGATATCGATCGCGCCCTTGACCCGTGACTGGCGCGAGATTGCCGGTGAACGTCTGGCGGGGCACACGCGCCCTGGACGGGTCGAACGGGGTACGGCGATCGTTTTTGTGAATGGCGCTCCTTGGATGATGGAAGCCCGTCGTGTCCTGCCGGATTTGCTGGCGGGGATACGGCGGCGGTTGGGTGACCAAGTCGTGCAACGCGTGCGTTTGCTGCCCGACTCCGGCATCCATGACCGCGGCGCGGGTTAATCGGAATTCGAGGTAAGTTTATGGTTCGACGTTTTCTTCGGCAGTTCAGGCAGCGGCTACTCCTCGGGTTGGGTCTAAAGAAACCGGCGGTCCGGGCTGCCCGCGCGGTTCCCGCCGGGCCGCGGGGGCCGTCGGTCGCCGCCGCCGCGGCGGTCGTTCAACACCACAAACGTCCCGTGCGCCACGACGCGCCGGCGCACGCCGCTTCAGATCAGTCCGCGCGGGCGGCGAGTCCGCGCAAAGCGCCGCCACCGGTCATGCCCTGGAAACGCGGCGACTATCTCGTTCCGCCGATGGAAGGCAAGACGCGTTTCGCCGAGCTGGCGCTGCCGGACGAATTGCTGCACGCGGTCGCCGACCTGAAGTTCAAGTATGCGTCGGAAATTCAGGCCCTGTCTTTGCCGCACACGCTCGCGGGCAAGGATGTGGCCGGGCGCGCGCAGACCGGCACCGGCAAGACCGCCGCCTTTCTGCTGACGATCTTCACGCATTTTCAGCGCCATCCCGGCGTGGCGCGACGCCGCGGGGCGCCGCGCGCGCTGGTGCTGGCGCCGACGCGCGAACTGGCCGTGCAAATCGAAAAAGACGCCGAAGAACTCGGGCGCTATCTGCCGTTTAAAGCCCTGGCGATCTACGGCGGCATGGACTATGCGCGTCAGCAGATGCGGCTGGACCGGGAGAATCCCGAGTTGATCGTGGCCACGCCGGGACGCTTGCTGGATTTCCGGTCGCGCGGTTGCCTGGATTTGAAGCATGTCGAGATTCTCGTGATCGACGAAGCCGACCGCATGCTCGACATGGGCTTCATTCCCGACGTGCGCACGATCGTTTACGCCACACCGCGCCGCGAAGACCGCCAGACCCTGCTTTTCAGCGCGACCATGACCGACGACATTCTGCGTCTGGCGTCGCGCTGGACCAACGAACCCATGCGCCTGGAGGTTAAATCCGAGCGTGTGACGGTGGACCTGATCGAGCAGTTCGCCTATCTTGTCAGCCACCGTCAAAAATTCGCCCTGCTTTACAATCTTATCGTGAGCAAAAATCTCGAACGTGTGCTGGTCTTTTGCAACCGCCGCGATCAGACCGACCGGCTATTCGATCATCTGCGGCATTACGGCATTAACACGGACATGCTGTCCGGCGATGTCGAGCAGGGCAAGCGGCTGAAAGTTCTGGAAGCCTTCCGCGCGGGCCGGGTGCGCGTGCTGGTTGCCACCGATGTGGCCGGGCGCGGGTTGCAAGTTGACGGCATCAGCCATGTGATCAACTACGACATTCCCTTCGATCCGGAAAACTATGTCCACCGCATCGGCCGCACCGGCCGCGCCGGCGCCGCCGGCACCGCCATCACCTTCGCCTGCGAAGACGAATCGTTCGACCTGCCTGCCATCGAGCAGTATATCGGACAGCCCCTGAAATACGTGAATCCCGAGCCGGCCATGCTGACGCTGCCTCCGCCGCCGGCGGGCGCTCCTCCGCTTTCCGCTCCCAAACCCCGCCAGAGCGGCAGTTATGGCCGCGTGAACGGCGGCGGCATGCGCGGACGCGGAACGGGGCGTGGCGCACCGCGGAGGCACTGAACCAGCCTATACGCGCGGGGCGCATCAGCAACGATTCGCCGATGCGCCCAACACTCGTGATCGCCAATCGCCAATAATTCCGTGACACTTCGGACCTGCCATCCGAATATTCACGCATGAGAAACTTGGACAATCTTCCCCGTCCACACTATCGGGAGCAACTCCGGCTCGCTTTGAGGCGATCGCCAGTGTCTGGGTGATCTCTGCCGTCCGGTCGTGCGGCGAACTTGCGCCTGGCGTCGAAGTTTGCCCGTTGACGGAATGGCCCTCCGTGCGACTGGATTGCGTCTGAGAAAACGAGACGTTTGACCTGTCGGCCATCGAGCGACTGGTTTGAAAAAAATTATTTATTTGCTTGCATGTTACACACGAGGTACATATTGTCTCATTTGTTAGGTGCTTGCGCCTGTGTGACAACGAATTTTTCAAAAAAACGTTCTCAAAGGAGGCATCATGAAATCGGCTAAAGGTTTGATAGGGCTACTTGCATTCGCGATCTGTTTGTGGGCGGCGGTTGTAGTTACCTACGCTTCGCAAGCGAAAAGTGGGGCGGCGACCGGCCCCGGCGGTGTTCCTTTCCCACAGCAAAGCACTCAGTGTTCATCCACTTCATCAAGCGGCGCCGAGTAACACAATCCGGTAGGATGTGTGCCATGCGGATTGCGAATGTCCTGAGCGCTTGCTCCCTTGCGATATGGATGGGGTTGTTGACCATCGGCGTAACCGGGGAGGCGTTATCGTGCGGCCTTGACTGGAGATTGCCGCGGTCGCATTTTGAGGGTGTGGATGAGCAAGGCCATGTACTCTATAGCGAAAAGGTTGGGGATTTGGATGTAGCCAAGGATTTGCAAATCCCACTACACATTATGTTCAAGTCCGAGTGGATGGCCAATTCCCCATATTTGGGTAAAGGCTGGATGCTGCCATTACTGGAATCCAGGATTGAACAAACGTCCGAACGCTATTTTCGGCTTTGGCAGCCGGATGGCTGGTATCGTGATTTCTGGTGCAGCAAATCTTCGGAGACGGTTCTCGAAGGTTGGGGAGGTTGGAAAGCGGAGATTCGCGGAGACACCATCACCGCATGGGCGCCATGCGGGTGGAAACTTGTTTTCTCGAAAAATAAATTGATGGCGATCGTCACCCCAAAAAATCAACGCTTGGACTTGGCGGGCAGAAACGGACAAGTGGACGAGGTGCTCGCGAATGGACTGCGTTTGTTGCGTGTGGAACGGGATGCGATGACGGGACGGGTCAAAGGTCTAACCCTCCGTGGAGAGAAGCGGATTTCGATTGAA
>JANYBP010000084.1 GCA_025360745.1 bacterium | reverse complement strand
CCCCCGAGTCCGGGCGGTTTCGGAAAATCCGTCAGCAAGCGCACTTTCAAACCGGCCCGGAAAATCACGAAAAAGCCCCGTAAATCAATGGGGGAAAGGGGGCGGTGTGCCCGTTTTTGCCCGCTATGGGATGGCAGTGTTCCGCTTTTGCTTTTCCCCCGACACACAATTATATTTCTTTTCGTAAAATGGAATAACCGCTTGTGGGCAGCACGGCGTTGTGTTGCTATACTCCGTCGCCGTGAACCACGCGGAGCAGCATATGACCCTGCCGAACTATCCGTTGCTCTTTACCCCGGTCTATAAGGACTATATCTGGGGTGGCAGCCTGATCGCCTCACGCTACGGGCGCGTCGGCGCACCGGATGTCGCCGCCGAGTCGTGGGAGATATCCGATCGCCCGGAGGGCATGAGCGTGGTCGAAAACGGCCCGCTGGCCGGCCAGTCGCTGCAGTCCCTGCTGGCCGTCCATGCGTCAGCGCTGCTGGGGAAGGTGGCGGCCGCGCGCGGCGTGAGCGGATTTCCCCTACTGGTCAAACTGATCGATGCCGCGCAACCTTTGAGCGTGCAAGTGCATCCGCACGATGACAATGTCGCGCTTTGCGGTGGAGAGGCCAAGACGGAATGCTGGTACGTCCTCGACGCCAAGCCGGGCGCACAGGTCATGGCGGGTTTCGTGCCGAACACCACGGCAGCGCGCTTCCGGCAGGCGCTCGCGGATAAAAAGGCGGCGACGCTGCTGCAGGCATTTACCGTACGCAGGGGCGATTTGATCTACATCCCCGGCGGCAGGATCCACGCAATCGGCGCCGGCTGCCTGATTCTCGAAGTGCAGCAGAACTCCAACACGACCTACCGGCTTTACGATTGGGAACGACTCGGCCCCGATGGAAAGCCGCGCGCTTTGCATGTCGAGCAAGCCTTGCGCGCGATCAGGTGGAACGACCCTACCCCATCGCTCACACCGCCCGCGATAACCCGGACCGTTGCGCCAGGCGTCAACCTGCGAACGTTGATCGCCTGCGCCCACTTCCGTCTCGAGCGCGTCGCGATCGAAGGGCCATGGACTCCGCCCGCCGCCGATGCCTTCCAAGCCTGGTTCGCCACCGACGGCAACCTGCGACTGCACGGCGCGGGTTTCGACATGCTATGCCCCCATGGCCGCACCGTTCTGATCCCCGCTGCGGCGCGCGAGATCACCGTTTCGCCCGAACGCGGAACCGCCGCGGAAGCCGTGCGCATCATGCCGGGCCTGGAGTAGTCTGTCCGTCCGCCGACCGCGCCTATGAGATTGGGGTTCAGGGTTCTGGCGCAAAAGCCGCCAGATGAAACAGGAATGAGACAATGATTGCACACTTAGTCACCGCTCTTAGTCGGTTACGCTTAGTCGCTTACTCTTAGTCGACTAAGCGGGTAGACTAAGCGTAACCGACTAAGTGTGGGACTAAGTGTCTCAGATCAGGGTTCAGGGATCAAACGTACTATTCTTCCCCGCACTTGCCTCACGCTCTATTCCACCCGGTCACCCACCGACCTCGGACTTCAGATCTCAGCCTTCCGACTTCCGACCTCCGCCCTCAGACTTCCGACCTCCACAGCTTTCCACCACCTCCGCAAGCCGCGCGGCCGCGTGAGGAATCGCAAGACGACGCATCGCGTCGGCCATCTGACGGCGAGTCTCAGTATCCGCTCCAAGCCGCTCGATGGCTGACGCCAGCACGGCCGGCGTCGCCGACTTCTGATCCAGCACCCATGCCCCGCCGGCGGCCTCGATTGAAAAAGCATTGGCCCGCTGGTGATCGCGCGCCGCTTCGGGATATGGCACAAAAATCGCCGGCCGGCCAAAAAGCGCCAGTTCCGCGCAGGATGCCGCGCCCGCTCGGCAAAGCGCAACATCGCTGCGACAGTAGACCGCGGCCATATCTTTACAGAAGTCCACCACTTCAGCCGCCAGGCCCGCCGCCGCATAAGCCTCGCGCACCGTATCGGCGTTGCGCGGCCCCGCCAGATGAATCACCGCCGGCGCCGCGCCGCGCGCCGCCAGCAGGCGCAGCGCCTCGATCACCGCCGCATTCAGACGCACCGCCCCCTGGCTCCCGCCCATCACGAGCAGCGTGAACCGGCTATCCGCGGAGGGCGATCCCATGGCTTCTCGGCACGCCTCGGCAGCCGCCGCTTCCAACTCCGCGCGCACCGGCATGCCGGTGATTATCACCCGCCGCGTCCGTAGATATGTTGCCGCCGCCTTGAAATGCAACGCCACACAACTCGCCAACGGCGCCAGGACGGTCAGTGCGCGGCCGGGTATGGCATTGGCCTCGTGCAGCACTATCGGCACCCCAGCCAGGCGCGCCGCCAGCACGGGACCCACGGCCGAATAACTGCCCATCGCGAGCACGACATCCGGTCGGCGTGTACGCAGTTCCGCCTGCGCCCGACGGAAGGCCACGGTGTAACTCCAAACCGCCCGCCCGCGCGCCGCCATTCCGCCCGCCAAACCGGTCGCAGGAATCGTCACCAGCGGCCCATCCCAGCCCGCCACCGATGCCACCTCCACCGCCTGCCCCGCCAGCCAAAGCGTCACCTCATGTCCCCGTTTGCGCAGTTCGCAGGCCGTCGCCAGGCCGGGAAAGACATGCCCACCCGTGCCACCGCAGGAAACGGCTATTGATAGGGGGTTCATGGCGCAGAAGTTAGGATTTAGGTGTTCAGTGTTCAGTGTTCAGTGTTCGGACACATAATAATCGTAATCGTAATCGTAATCTAGAAAGAACATGCCAGCGACACACAGGGACGCTATTGAAATTCCTAACAGTCTAACAGCCTTCAGCCTATCGACCTGCAGCCTGCGGGATGTTACTGAAAGAACATGATTGTTTGACCTTGCGCGAAATTCCGTCTATCACTTCCGCATGCAAACCATACATGACTTCATCAAATGTATCGATGGCTGGCTTTGGGGACCGCCGCTATTGATACTCCTCATGGGCACACACCTGTTTCTGACCTTTCGCCTGCGTTTCATTCAGCGCTACATCGGCACCGCCATACGCATCTCCTTTTCACGCGATACGGGCGGCGTTGGCGATGTGTCCCACTTCGGCGCCTTGTCCACCGCGCTGGCCGCCACGATCGGCACAGGCAATATTGTCGGCGTGGCCACCGCCGTGGCCCTCGGCGGCCCCGGCGCCGTGCTCTGGATGTGGCTCACCGGCGTTTTCGGCATCGCCACCAAATATTCCGAGGCGCTGCTCTCCGTAAAATACCGTGTAAAAACGTCGGATGGCACGATGCTCGGCGGGCCCATGTATGCGCTCGAAAAGGGGCTGAAAGCCCGCTGGCTGGCCGTGCTCTTCTGCATTTTCACGGCCATCGCCGCCTTCGGCATCGGCAACATGGTTCAGGCCAATGCCGTGGTGAAGATTTTGAACCAATCGTTCGGCGACTCGGCCTGGCTAGCAACCATGGCCTCCTGGTTCGGCGGCGGCATGACCGGCGCCGCGCTCATCGCCTGGACCGCCGGCGGTTTGATGGCCGCGATCACCGCGATCGTGATTCTTGGCGGCGTCAAATCCATCGCCCGGACCTGCGAGGCGCTGGTGCCTTTCATGGCCGTGTTCTATATCGCCGGTTGCGCCTTCATCCTATACGTCAACGCTTCCTTCGTCTGGCCGGCCATACGCTGCATATTCGCCTCGGCCTTCAATCCCGCGGCGGCCGGCGGCGGTTTCGTCGGCGCCACGGTGCTGATGGCCGCGCGTTACGGCATCGCGCGGGGTTTGTTTTCCAACGAGTCCGGGTTGGGTTCCGCCCCGATCGTCGCGGCCGCCGCGCGCACCAATAACCCCGTCCGCCAGGCGCTCGTCTCCGCCACCGGCACCTTCTGGGATACGGTGGTGATTTGCGCCATGACCGGACTCGTGCTCGTGAGCACCATGCTGGCGCACCCAGGGATGGGTACTATGAAGGGCGACGTTCTCACCTACGCCGCCTTCTCGAAAATTCCCTACATCGGGACCACCGTGCTCACGGTCGGACTGCTGACCTTCGTCTTTTCGACCATACTGGGCTGGTCATATTACGGCGAACGCGCCACCGAGTACCTCTTTGGCAAGCGGGGCATTCTTCCCTATCGCCTGGCCTGGGTGGTCGCCGTCTTGCTGGGCTCGGTCATCAGCCTGGAATTGGTCTGGGACTTCGCCGACGCCATGAACGCCCTCATGGCCATTCCCAATGTGATCGCCCTGCTGCTCTTGAACGGCGTGATCGTGAGCGAAACCCGCAAGTATCTCTGGGAAAAACGCCTGGACGAGAATTCCGGGGAGTGAGCGCGCCGTCCGCTATGGCGATGGCGCGCCGGTAATCAGGCGGATGGCCTCATGGGCGGCCGTCAAGCCGAAGATGCCGGTGATGGTGGAAAGGCTGCCGAGGGTCGTGCGCTTGCGTCCGCGCTCATAAAAGTCCTTCCCGTCCGCCGCTTCGCCTTCCAGGGGTTGCGCATGCGGAACTACTTCGGTCGAGTAGACGCAGCGCACGCCCCGCTTGATCCCGCGCATACCAAGCCTTTTCCGGATCAGGCGCGCCAGCGGACAGATCTTCGTTTTGGATATGTCGGCGACGCGGATGGCCGACGGATCCTTGTGCAGCGCGGCGCCCATGGCGGAAACGACCTGTAGATTCCCGCCCAGCGCCGTCTGGATCAACAGCACCTTGGGGCCAACGCTGTCTATGGCATCCACTACCAGATCCGGCTTGCCCTCCAATATCTGCGGCAGACTCTGCAAGTCGAGGAAGACCTGCAAAGTCTCGACCCGGCAGTCCGGATTGATGTCATGCACCCGCGCCGCCGCCACTTCCACCTTCGGGTGCCTGACGGTGGAATCGAGCGCGTAAAGCTGGCGGTTGATGTTGCTGGGATGGATCACGTCGAAGTCCACCAGTCGCAAGGCCCCCACCCCGGCGCGGGCCAGTCCTTCAACGGCATAGGAACCAACCGCCCCAAGCCCCACAACCACCACGCGGGCAGCCGCCAGCCGCTCAAAAGCCTCGTCGCCAAGCAAAAGCCTGACTCTGGTAAAACGCTCCATAACCTTACTGTCGGGAATTCTTTGCATGAGGCTGATCTTATGTAACCGGCATTCCTTCGGCAAGAAAATCGGATTTACCTTCCCCGAACAGCCGGCAGGCATTTTGCCAAATGCGATCGGCGGTTTCTTCCGGCGTCGCACCGCGCAAGGCCGCGATCTTTTCAACCACCAGCGCCAGATTGGCCGGTTCGTTGACCGCGCCTTTTTCGGGCCACTTTGTGCCGATCATGGGCATGATGTCGGGCGCATCGGTCTCCGCCAGCAGGCGGTCCCATGGGACCAGCGGCACGGCGGCCGCGCCACGCCGGTTATTCGGCCGCGTGATCGAGCCTGAAAAAGATAGGTACACCCCGGCAGCGGTCAGCGCCTCGACCAATTCCGGCCCGCCGGAATATGAATGGATCGCAGCCCCGGCCCTGGGAAGGCCGCCCGCCAACAGCAGCTCCGGCATCCGTCCCCAGGCCTGCCGACAATGTATCGAGACCGGCCGGTTTAATTCCCGCGCCAGTTCGAACTGACGCAGAAAAACCTCTTCCTGATCCCGGTCGTTGCGCGGTTCGACGGCGTGGTCGAGTCCGATCTCGCCAACCACCGCCCCGGAATCCTTGAGCATGCCCGACAGCCTCTCGTACCATTGCGGGGAACGTCGCACCGCATAGAGCGGATGAAGCCCGAGCGCCGGTGTCACCTGTGGATAACGGCGCGCCACATCCAGCACCTGCCCCCAATCCTCCTCGTCCGTCCCGCAGCAAAGCAACCGCATCACCCCACCGCCCCCGGCCCGCTCCATCACCCCGCCGATCCGGTCCAGAAGCCGGGCATCCTGCAAATGACAATGCGTGTCAAAAAGCCGCACCTTCGCCGCCTCATTCATGCTTGTTCAATTCGATAAGTGGCACTTGTCGCCCGTCAACCGGGTTCGACTGCCCAATCCGCACAAAGCAACTCGGCCTGTAGGAGCACAGTCTTGACGGCCTCTTCTTGAAGGTCTGGCGGATAGCCGTACTTGTTCAGGATGCGTTTGACCATAACCCGAATCCGGGCGCGGGCGCTCTCCCGTAGCGTCCAATCGATGGAGACACTCTTGCGAACCTGGGTGATCAGTTCGGCAGCGATGACCTTGAGTTTGTCATCGCCCATCGCTTGAACGGCCGAGTCATTCGCCGCAAGGGCGTCGTAAAAGGCGACTTCATCGTCAGTTAGTCCCATATCCTCCCCGCGCTTGCCGGCGGCGTCCAGTTCCTTAGCCAGCTTGATGAGTTCCTCGATGACTTCTTGCGTGGCGATGGCGCGGTTGTGATAGGCGTTGAGCGTCCTCTTGAGTTTCTCGCTGAAGAGCTGGCTTTGCACCAGGTTGTGTTTGGCGCGCACTTTTAATTCGTTTTTAAGCAATTTCTCCAGCAGTTCGGCGGCCACGTTCTTGTGCTTCAGCCCCCGCACTTCGGCAAGGAACTGGTCCGAAAGTATACTGATGTCCGGCTTGGGCAGACCGGCGGCTGTGAAAACGTCGATTACCTGGCCGTCGGTCGTTATGGCCTTCGATACCAGTTGGCGCACGGCGGCGTCGAGTTGCTCGGGCGTCTTGCTGCTACCGCCAGTTTGTTTGTTCAACGCGGCCTGGATAGCTTGGAAAAAGCTCACGTCGTCGCGAATCTCCGTTGCCTCATCGCTGGCGGCGCAGAGGGCAAAGGCGCGTGATAACTCGGTCACGACCTGCACGAACCGTTTCTTGCCGTCTTTCTGCGCAAGGATGTGTTCCTGCCCGGCGGGAATGAGGGCGAGGCGCTGCGTCGAAGTGCCGATAATCCACTTATTCCATTTGAGTCCATGCAGCATGTCGCAGGCGATGCCGTGTTTTTCCTGCATTACTCCAATGGCCTGCCGGGTGTCGTAGGTCGGGGTCCCCTGTCCGCCGCTTTCGGTATAGACGGCAAGGGCCGCCCTCAGTTGGTCGGCAAGGCCCAGATAATCCACCACCAAACCGCCTGGTTTGTCGCGAAAGACGCGATTTACGCGGGCAATGGCCTGCATCAACCCATGTCCTTGCATCGGCTTGTCGGCATACATCGTGTGCAGGCAGGGCGCATCGAAACCTGTCAACCACATGTCGCGCACGATCACGATGCGGAATGCGTCCTTGCTGTCCTTGAAACGGCTGGCCAATTGACGGCGCTTATCCTTGTTGCGGATATGCGGCTGCCACGCGGGACCGTCATCGGCGCCGCCGGTCATTACAATCTTGACCAGACATTCTTTGCCATTCTCCACATCGGCATCGTCGTCCTTGGCGCTCGCCCATGCCGGACGGAGTTTGATGAGGGCATCGTAGAGGTCCACGCAGATGCGGCGGCTCATGCAAACGATCATCGCCTTGCCGTCCATGGCTGCCAGACGCTTCTCGAAATGCGCCACCATGTCAGCGGCGAGGAGCGCGATGCGCTTCGGGTCGCCCACCAGCGCTTCCAACGCCGCCCACTTGGTCTTGAGTTTCTCCTTGCTGGTCAGTTCCTCGCCTTCCGTGAGTTCCTCGAACTCCTGGTCAAGCTTGGGCAATTCAGCAGCATTCAGTCCCAGTTTGGCTATCCGGCTCTCGTAGTAGATCGGCACGGTGGATTTATCGGCAACAGAACGCAGAATGTCGTAAATACTGATGTAGTCGCCAAACACCGCCCGCGTATTCGCATCCGTCTTCTCGATGGGTGTGCCGGTAAACCCGATGAAAGAAGCGTTTGGCATGGCATCTCTAATGTTGACAGCAAGGCCATGCGCGATGTAGCTGGTTCCGTCTTTCCGCGTCACTACGTGCGAGCCAAATTCGTACTGGCTGCGGTGAGCTTCATCGGCGATCACTACAATGTTTTGACGCTTTGACAACTGCACGAAGCGCTCGCCTTTTTTCTCCGGCATGAACTTTTGAATCGTGGTGAAGATAACACCGCCGCTGGCTACGGCCAGTAAATCGCGCAATTGCTCCCGGCTCTCGGCCTGCACCGGTGTCTGGCCCAGAATATCGTGGCAGCGCTGAAACTGGCCGAAAAGTTGGTCGTCCAGGTCATTTCGGTCCGTCAGCACGACAAGCGTCGGGTTATGCATCGCCGTATGGCGTATGATGCGCGCGGCGTAGAAGAGCATGGAGAGACTCTTCCCGCTTCCCTGCGTGTGCCAGACTACCCCCGCACGCCGGTCGCCGGGCTTGCCACCGTGCATTCGTCCAGCCCAGAACGCGCCCGACTTCTCGCGCATAACGCCGCCCGACCCCATGCCGCTGGCGCGTATCGTTTCCTCCACGGCGGCATTGACGGCGTGAAATTGGTGGTAGCCCGCGATGAGCTTGTTCAGGGCGCCGCTTTCCGAGTCCTCTTCGAAAACAATGAAATGCTGGAGCAGATCGAGGAAGCGCGACTTCTCGAACATCCCGCGCAGCATGACTTCCAGTTCCAGCGCCGATTTCGGAGCATCGCCTTCACCGTCAATTGTGCGCCAGACCTTGAACCACTCCTGATTGGCCGTCAGCGAACCAACCCGCGCCTGCAATCCGTCACTGAGAATCAGCACGGCGTTGTAGTGCAACAGGGACGAAATCTCCGTCTTGTAAGTCTGAAACTGCGCGTAGGCACTCCAGATTGTCGCATCCTCATCCGCCGCATTTTTCAACTCGATCAGTCCCAGCGGCAGACCATTGAGAAAGACCACGATGTCAGGTCGCCGGTTGTGCTGACCCTCGATCACCGTGAACTGGTTGACTACCCGCCAATCGTTCGCGAGCACATCGTCGAAAGCGACCAGCCTTACGTGATCGCCCGCGATGCTGCCATCAGGCCGGGGATATTCCACGGGCACTCCGTCGCGCAGCAATTTATGGAAAAGGCGGTTCGTCTGAACGAGCGACGGCATCGCCACTCGCAATACCTTGCGAAGCGCGTCTTCCCGTGCCGCCTCAGGAATGTCCGGGTTCAGCCGCTTGATTGCCGCCTGCAATCGCCTCGTCAGAACCACATCGCCAAACGAATCGCGTTCCGCCGCCCTTTCGCCGGGCGCGATATGCGGCCCATGCCCGATGTCATACCCCAGTTCTCCGAACCATTCGAGGGCGGCGTCTTCGACGATGGATTCGTTCAAACTCATTGGGATTCAAAGGGGGTTGTCGCGAAAATGCAGAATAGTAACGAACACGTTCATTGACTACGCACATCGTACTGGGTTGATCGCTTTTCGCAAATCTGCCAACAACTCCTCAATGCTCTCGTCGCCCGGCCATTTCCCCCAGATATCTGAAACCTTCGCGCGCGCTTGGGTCGCTTGCGCCAGACTTGCGAAAGGCCGCGCCACCGGCGACGCGACAGGCGGTTCGTCCTGAATATGAATCTTACAAGATTTCGTTTTGGCAGTTCACCTCGTTCGTTATACGAACAAGACTATCCCATAGGCCCATGGTCTTCAAGCTGCAGTTGCAGACAACTCCGCCGCCAATGCGCCAGACACGAAAGCGGACCATGACCGACAACTGAGTCCAGTTCTCCGTACAAATTATTATGGTATTCTCGGTATCTGACGCAGAAAAGCGTCGAAATTGGTTTTAGCAGTTTTTGCCCGCTCAAGTGTCCCCCCAAAAAGACCAGCTTTTAGTGGTGGCCAGTTTGCGCCTTCTGTCGCAAGCTCGCTTGCAAATTTGTCCTGTGTAAACACATCCGGGTGAAGATGAGCTGTTCTCCATATGAAACAACCGAAGGGTCCAAACCACCCATTCAGTTTTTCAATGCGATTCAAGTCGGCATACACTAAACCAAGCAGGTATTCGAAACGGTCGAACATTTCTTTATAGTCTTCATCTCGGGGAAGAAAATCTCGGAAATATCCCCGCAAATTTTTGTATAGATGTTCGCTCACGGGTGTTAATCGACCTTGCATACCTGGCAAAAGATTCCCGGCATCCTTGTCCATCACTCTTAAGGAATTGACTTCGGTGATTATTGGCTCATGCATGCCACTGTCGTTCATAACTTTCGGCGTTATTAGAACTTCTGCAAGTGTCTTGTACTTGAGAGTCATGAGTTCTGACTCATGCGGCTAACCTTAGTCCTTCGGCCCTATCGATGTCAAGATGTTGGCGGATGAATTTCACAAGGGGATTGTTTTTGGACGCAACCCCGAGAAATAGCGGGAGGCTGTGGCGC
>JANYBP010000057.1 GCA_025360745.1 bacterium | reverse complement strand
CGGCCGACGAGCGACGGTCGCTTCAATCTTTGGACATACGGCGGCGAGTCTTCACGCAGGCCGGCACCTTCTGGGACTTCTTGTCTCAGGTGCTCAGTCCGAACCAGGCGTGCAGAGAAGTCGTGCGACGTGTGCAAGCCGAGCGTCAAAGGCTGCGGCGAAGCCGCATCTCGCCACGTACGGGCGCCTATTGTCAGGCGCGACGACGCCTTCCTTTGCCAGTATTGAAACGCACCTGGCGACGAATGGCCGATCATCTGCTTCGTCAGGCCGCGCCGGAATTGCTTTGGGAAGGATTTCGGGTGGCGGTTATCGATGGCACGACCCTCAGTATGCCCGATACTTCCGCCAACCAACGTCCCTGGCCTCAGCCAAGGTCCCAACAACCAGGCTGCGGTTTCCCAATCCTCAAACTTGTCGCGGTTTTTTCCCTGGCCACCGGCGCGATCCATGCCGTTATCACCGGCTCGCTCCACAGTGCCGAACATTCCATGCTTCAGGGTTTGTGGCCCTGTTTGCAGACAACCTTCGATCTGCTCTTGGGCGATCGTAATTTCGGGTCCTATGCCACCTTTTGCGAACTGCGCCTGCGCCATATGCACGGGGTCTTCCGCCTGCACCAGGGCCGAAGCATGGACTGGCGCACAGGGCACCGCCTTGGCCCGCATGACCGCTTGTTCGTCTGGCGCCACCCGCCAACGCTGTCCAGCTCCTGCCGACGCTCTTCTCTGCCGGAAACCCTCACGGTACGCATCCTTCGGGTACAGATTGCCTTCCACGGCTTTAGAACCAAGACCGTTTTCCTGGCAACCGATCTGCTCGACGCCGATCGTTACCCGCCAGACGCGCTCGCGCGCCTCTACTTCTTGCGCTGGCATGTCGAACTCTTCTTCGCCAACATCAAAACCGCCATGCGCTTGGACGTGCTGCGCTGTAAATCGCCCGCCATGATCCGCCGCGAACTCAACATGCATTTCATAGCCTACAATGCCATCCGTGCGCTCATGCTCGAAGCCGCCTCCTACGCTCGCGTTTCTTTCGACCGCGTCAGTTTCAAGGGCTCCTGCGATGCGTTACGCCAGTTCGCACCTCACCTCGCCGCGCTTGGCGGCCATCCGCACGCCTATCGCCGTCTCCTCCACCTTCTTCTCGATAGCATCGCTCTCGATCTGGTTCCGTTGCGTTCTCCTCGCTCCGAACCTCGCGCCGTAAAACGCAGGCGCAAAAACTACCATCTCCTCACTAAACGCCGCCATCAAATGGGCAATCTCCCTCACCGCAACCGCCTGAAACCACCATGTTAACTAAGCGCCATTCGGGTCAGGCCTTGTTTAGTGAATAAGGAATTGCCAGCCCATCCGGGGTGAACAAAGACCATGGAACCTAAACCGCCCACCAAACACGCCTCGAAGCGAAAACCCCGCCCAAGATCGTCAGGAAGATCGTCAGGGGTCAAAGATCGTCAGGGGTCAGGGCGCGACATTCAACAATTAACCATCGGAGCGCACACGGTCTCTCCCGGGACTCGCACTGTCTCTCCCGCCGACAACGAGTCCCGCAGCAGATACGCCGCCTTCGCGCCCAAAGGCCCCTTGGCGCCTGGGGCGCCCGATACGCCACGACCAACCCCTTCATATCCGGCGACGCTCGCATCGTCCATTCACCGATCGCTCCGCCACCGGCATCCGTCAGTTGATCCAGTGCCACGCACCGGCCGGCCGCATGTCGCCGCTTCCGCCCCATGCCCTCATGCGTGACGACTTACTCCATGCGCGCGGGATCGACCCCCGTCACGCCCTCAGCGAACGCCATATCGCTCCCTTCAGCATTTCCCGACCGGAAAAAGACCCCCGGCAACCGCTCCACCAGCAACCGCCCCATGCCGACCACCGCCGCACACTTTCAAATCTCCGCTGGCAACATGCGCACCTGCTGTTTGTCCTCTACCGTCACCGCCGCCGGTGCCGCGGTCAGCGAAAGCAATTTTTCGCGCACCGCCCGCCACGTCTTGCCGTTCAACGTTTCGGCCAGGACTCGGACCTCCGCCCGGATGTCGGCCTGGGGTGGGGGAACGACTACGGCCGGAGCCCCGGCCGTCGCAAATGCCGGAAGCGACAGTGCCACGGAGCGGGCGGTTTCCTCTGACACATGCGTGTAATGCGCCGTCATGGCCGGGTTGGAGTGTCCCACGCTGTCCTGAATTACCGATTGTGGTGTACCGCTGGCTGCATGCAACGATACCCAGGTGTGCCGCAGACTGTGAAAACCCACGTCCACCACGGCCGCCTTGCCGGTATCCTCGACGCTCACCTTGCCGGTCTTCTCATCCCGTAAAGGGGTGCCATCTTCCTTCCGCTCGATTTGCTCCCCGGTGCCGGGGGCATGCACATCAATTCCGCACTCTAAAAAGTGAGCTTTGACGGCGTTCGTGATCATCCCCGAACCGCGTTGGTATTTTCCTGCCATGACCGGCAGCACAAATCCTGTCCGGGCCTTGGTCGGGACCTTTTCAAGCCGCTCATGCAATGCGGAAACGATACCCAGCAAAACCGGTTTACCTGACCGTGCCGTCTTGTTCGGGATCCGCCGGATGATTCCGCGCGCCAGGTCCACCTCCCCCCACGTCAGCGTTGCGCAGTCACCAAGGCGTAACCCTGTGCTCGCCCCCAGGAGCAAAAGCGTGGCCAGATCGCCGTCAGCCCGGCGCAGAATGGCGCCCAATTCCTCGATGGTGAGTTCCCGGCGGCTATGCGTCCGCAGCTTTTTCCGTTGCACCTTGGCGAAAGGATTGACCAGGATGCGCGCCGGGTCGGCCAAAACGCGAAAAAGCAGCCTGAGAAAAGAAATGTGCTTGTTGAATCGGTTAGAGCTCAAACCAGCGCGGACAAGGTCACTCGCGTATTCGCCAGCGACCGCCGCCGTAACGTCCCGCAGCAACACCATCGACGCATGCCTCTTCCCTGTCCATTTCTCGAAACGATCCCAGTGGCCGCAATACTGATGGAGCGTTTGCTCACCCGAGTCCGGCCGCTCGGGGGCCTCCGTGTACTTTTGCCAGGCATCCTTGATGCGCAAAGGCGGATTCGCTTTCTCGTGCGCAGAAACCGCTTCGGTTTTAGCGGTGGAAAGCTTGCCCTGTATCATCGCCAGCACATCAGCCCGGTCAGCGGCCATAAACGGCCGCATGATCTTATTCTGCTCCTCCTTGGCCTTGTCGAGGTCGCTAGTTCCCAAAGTCTGACGTATAGTCCGCCCTTCAACGCGGTACTGAAGCCAGTAAACATTGCCCCGTAAGAACAAATGCCCCGTCCGATGTTTCATTTTCGCCCTTCTGTTTTACTCTTCGCGTGCGTTCAATCTGCCTTCGATTAAAGCACTCATAAAGCACACAGTCAAGCATTTCGTCCAATAGTACCAACAAAATATATGGGACTTAAAATCCCCTATCCGCAAGGGTATGTGGGTTCGAGTCCCACCCCGGGCAAAACCGGTTTGCGTGCAACTTGCGCTTGAGGGTGTTTCATCGATCTGGCACAATACTGCTCTCCGATGTCATCACTGATGAAAACATGCGCGCTGGCGTTCACGGCGATTATCGCCGCGGCCCTGCTGGGGCTTTCGGGCGGGCCGCGGCAGCTTGCACAGACCGGTGTCGGCGCCGAAGTCCCCAGGTCCGGCGTCGCCGCAAAAACGGGAATCGATGCCTCCGATTCCGAAAGCGCGCGCATTTTCGCGGGAATACTGCCGCGGGCGCATCTAAAGCATCTGCCGATCAATGCGGCGGTTGTTACCAACGCGCTTCACCTCTACGTGGACATGCTGGACTATGACCACAGTTTTTTCCTGACGTCCGACATAGAGGATTTCGAGCGTCGGGCCGACGGCGCCGGCGACGCCCTCAAGAAGGGCGATGTCCGCCTGGCTTTTCATGTGTTCGATGTCTATCGCGATCGTGTCAGCAATCGCGTGGCCTATGCGAAGGCCATGCTGAACAAGGGGTTCGATCTCACCACAGACGAAACCTACCAGTGGCGGCGTAAAGATTTGCCCTGGTCGACAAACGATGTCGCCTGGAATGACCTGTGGCGCAAGAAGGTCGAAAACGACTATCTGACCCGTGTCGTCGTGGACCGTCTGGCGGCCGAAGCCAGGACGAATGCGGCACTGGCCGCCGCGTCGAACTCGGTCGCCTTGCCGCGGGGCAACGCGATAAGAACGAACGTTGTCCTGTCCTCTAACAGCGGCGAGGTTTTCAGCGCCTCGGCCGCCACGAATCTCGCCTTGTCCCTAACCAACACGCCGCCACGTCCGCCACCGACGCCGGAGGAGTTTGTCCGCAAGCGCTACGAACAATTTCGCGACATCCTGCAGGACGATAGCGATGGCGACTTCGTGCTGCAACGCTATCTCACGGCCTTCGCCCAGGCCTACGATCCGCACTCGGACTTCATGACCGCCAACAGCGTCGAGGATTTCGATATCGGCATGAAACTCTCGCTCTTCGGCATCGGGGCACTGCTGACCACCGAAGACGGCGCCGCCAAGGTGGAGCGCATCATTCCCGGCGGTCCCGCCGATCGCGACGGACGCCTGAAGGCCGGCGACCGGATCATCGCCGTCGGCCAGGGCCATGAAGAACTGGTGGATGTGTTGCACTGGCCGCTTTCGAAAACGGTGCGTTTGATCCGCGGCGAGAAGGGCACGCATGTGGTGCTTACCGTGATCCCCGCCGCGGGCATCGCCGGGGGGCTCACCCGGCAGCTCGAACTGGTGCGCGATGAGGTAAAACTCGAGGAGCAGGCCGCGCACGGCCGCGTGGACACGGTGACTGTCCCGCGCGAGGCGGCGCGACGCGTCGGCGTGGTCACACTGCCGGCCTTCTATGTGGATATTCGCAACAAGGCCAACGATCAGGATGGAACCTACCGCAGTTCATGCCGGGATGTGGCCGATATCGTCGGCGGCATGCTGCGCACGGGCCGGGTGGACGCGCTGCTGATTGACCTGCGCAACAATGGCGGCGGCTCGCTGAGCGAGGCCGTCGAAATGACAGGCCTTTTCATAAACGCCGGTCCGGTTGTGCAGGTCCGTGAAACGAGCCATACTCAGGTGCTTACCGACTCCGATCCCGACTGCCTCTATACCGGTCCCATGGTGGTCCTGGTCAACCGGCAGAGCGCCTCGGCCTCGGAGATTCTGGCCGCCGCGCTTCAGGACTATGGGCGCGCCGTGATCGTCGGCGACGCCAAGACCCACGGCAAGGGCACCGTGCAGCAGATCGTGGACCTCGGCAACAAGGGCAACAAACTTGGCGCGGCCAAACTGACCATGGCCAGTTTCCACCGCATCGCCGGAGGCTCGACCCAACTTCGCGGCGTTGTGCCGGACATCGTGATTCCCTCCGTCCTGGATCGTCTTGAGATCGGCGAGGAATACCTGCCAAACGCGCTGGCGTATTCGGTCGTTCCGCCCGCCCATTATCGTCCGGTGGCGGACATCGCGGGCCTCATTCCCGCACTGCGCGCCAAGTCCGAAGCCCGCCGCGCGGACGACGCGCACTTCCAGGCCTATCAGAGGTTGCTGGCGCGTGTGGCGGAGCGGCAGCAGTCGAAGGAAATCACGCTCAACCTGGCCAAACGTCTTGAGCAGGCGCACACGGATCGGGATTTGGACAATTTGCAGAAGGACGCGCTTGAGGAAGACGATGCGGTTCCCGATACCAAGCCCTCCGACAGGCAACACGATCTGACGTTGCACGAGGCGGAACGTATTCTGGTTGACCTGATCCCCTTCTGGTCGCAGATGGAGCCCTAGGAATATTATGGAAATTCCTTTCTGGAAGATGCACGGTGCGGGGAATGACTTTGTGCTGGTGGACGACCGGCAGGGCGAGTTTCCTTCCCACGATCACGAATGGCTGGCCGGCGTTGCACGACGCCGCACGGGGGTCGGTTGCGAGGGGATCATCATGATCCAGCCTTCGCGCACCAGCGATTTCCGCATGCGATTTTTCAACCCCGACGGCGGTGAAGTCGAAATGTGCGGCAACGGCGCGCGCTGCGTCGCCCGCCTGGCCCACGAGATCGGCGCCGCGCCGGCGCGCATGACGATCGAAACCGTGGCCGGGCAACTGACCGCGGAAATGACCGGCGAGCGGGTGCGGCTGACCATGACGCCGCCCAAGGACTGGCGTCTCAATCGCATGCTGGCCATGCCGGATGGGCCTCTGGCCTACGGGTTCGTCAACAGCGGAGTGCCGCATGCCGTTATTCGCGTTGACAATCTCGATGCCGTAAATGTCGCCGTCACCGGCGCCGCCATTCGCCGGCACGCCGACTTTGCGCCGGCGGGAACCAACGTTAATTTTATCGCGGCCGTCGATGCCCATACCCTGAAGATACGCACTTATGAACGCGGGGTGGAAGCCGAGACGCTGGCCTGCGGAACGGGCATGGTGGCCGCGGCGATTGTAGCCGGACGCATCGGGTTGGTGCAGTCGCCCGTGACGATGAACTGCGCCAGTGGGGATCGCTTGGAAGTGGCCTACAGTCTGCGCGGTGAAACTCCCGAACAAGTCACCCTGCTGGGCCCCGCCGAGCACGTTTTCCAAGGCGTGCTCAGTTACCCGGACTGAGCCGCGGCTCAGCCGACCGGGAAGGGTGTACGGCGCATTGCCAGCGGCGGCGAAAGCACTTCCAGCATCGCCACGGCCTGGCGCAAATCGCTTTTAGAGCGCAACCGGCGCACGAACGCCAGCCGCCCTTCGTGCGCGTGGGCCTCCGCGGAAGCCCCGGCGGTTATGACCATCTCGTCGATCGCGAACGCTGGCGCCGCTTCCACGACGCCGACCCGCGAAAAGTCCGTTGTCGCCGCAATCGCCGGCGGCTGCTGCTCCAGGCCGCGGCGCGCGGCTGTGCGCTGAGAGGAGGACGTTACGGCCTGCCCCGAGGAGGTAACCGCCTGCGATCCCGCCGTTGTGCGCCGCGCCCGATCCGGTCCCTCCGCGGCCACCGGGACGGTTTTCGGCGTGTCGTCGGAATTGCGCGCCCCTTCCAGCCGTTGGAAAAAGCGCCGTAGTTCCTCGGCGGGGTCGCTGAGCGGTCCCGCATTTTCCGGCGGCGTCTCGGGGCCGGCGGCGCCCGCCATGTGGGTGGAAGGCGGCGTCTTTGTTTTCGACGCCTTGCCCATGATCTGCATCACGACCCAGCCGATCGCCGCGATCACCCCGATCAGGATGTCGAAGTCGGAACTTGCGATGGGCAGCGGCAACGTCATGCGGAGCCTCAAGCGTGCGGCTTGTTTTTGTGCTCGTCGGTTTCGCTGCCGATGAACTTCCGCATCTCGGTGTCGGACTGGATGTTCTGCATGCGGTAAAAGTCCATCACGCCCATGTTGCCGCTGCGGAAAGCCTCGGCCATGGCCTTGGGCACCTCGGCCTGGGCTTCGACCACGTGGGCCTGCATTTCCTGCACCAGCGCGCGCATTTCCTGCTCGCGGGCCACGGCCATCGCGCGGCGGCCCTCGGCCTCGGCCTGGCGCAGTTTCTTGTCGGCCTCGGCGCGCTCGGTTTCCAGCATGGCGCCGACGTTGGCGACTTCGCTGCTGCCGGCGACGCTGATGTCGGCGATATCGATCGAGACGATTTCGAAGGCCGTTTGCGAGTCCAAACCGCTCTCCAAGACCTTGCGGCTGATATGATCGGGGTTTTGCAGCACTTCCTTGTACGTCCCCGAACTGCCGATCGCGCTCACGATGCCCTGGCCGACGCGGGCGATGATCGTCTCTTCGCCGGCGCCGCCCACCAGTTGGTCGAGGTTGGTGCGCACCGTCACGCGCGCCTTCACCAGCAGCCGGATGCCGTCGCGCGCCACGGCGTCGAGCATGGTGGACCCGCCCTTGGTCGGATCGGGACAGTCGATGATTTTAGGAATGACGCTGGTGCGGACCGCGTCGAACAGGTTACGTCCGGCCAGATCGATCGCCGAGGCGCGTTTGAAATCGAGCGCGATATTGGCCTTGTCGGCCGCGATCAAGCCCTGCACGACGTTGATGACATCGCCGCCCGCCAGATAGTGCGCTTCCAGCAGGTCAGTGGAGAGTTCGAGTCCGGCCTTGATCAGACGGATGCGGGCGTCCACGATCAATTTCGGCGGAACGTGCCGGAGTTGCATGCCGACCAGCGTCACGATCGGCACCCGGGCGCCGGACATGAGCGCGCGCACCCAGACTTTGATGAAATAGAAAAACACGCCCAGCAGCACCAAAAGCGCTACGGCGGCTAGCACCAGCACGACAGTGGCCAAACCTTGCATTGTCAATCCTCCCATTCGATACGATTATTCGAACTTATTTCTCCGGCAACGGCGACGCGGCGTCCGGCGCTTTGGTCACGGTGAACACCGGTATGCGCCGATCCAGAATCGCGAGCGCCAACCCACCCGCGCCCAGGCAAGTAAAGGTGAACCACACCACAATGTCAACCGGAAACGGCAGCGCCAGCAGCGCGTAAATCGCCAGCAACCCGATCGCCAGGATCGCGATCGCGTTCTTCTGCGCGGACTGTACGCCGCGCAAGAGCCGCCGCCCCAGCCATAGCGCGGTCAGAATCTTGCCGATATAGAGCACGATCGCATATCCGCAGCCCAGCAGCGCCGCCAGCGGCAGACCCACGATCGTCAACACCAGCAGCAGCATGACCATCGGCAGCAAGGCAACCGTCACAAAACCAGCCAGCAGGCAGCGCCAGGGCGAGAGTTCCAGATGCTGGTGCGCCACCGCCGTGGTCGCGGGAAAGAGCGCCACAAAGACCAGCCCTGTCAGGAAGGCCGCCATCAAAAAGCCCAGCGTACGAATCAGCAAGCCCCAGTCGGAGTCCGTGCGCGCCGTTTCGATCGGCGACTGCACGCGGCGCAACACGCCGGCCAGTTGCACACCCTCCGGCAGCACCAGTTCATCCGTGGCCGTATATTCCAGATCGCCGTCAAAGCGCGCGCCTGGCAGCACGTTTAACTTCGGAGCGGTCACGCGCACCGTGCCGCCGAATTCGCCCGCCAGGGTCGCCGTCGCGCCCATCAGGCTGGCGTCGCCATCCACGCGCCCCTCCAATAACAAGGTCTGCCCCAAAATCAGGGCGTCGCCGCTCACCCGGCTGCCTGGGGCCAGGCGCACGGTTTCGCCATATGCCATCAGTGTATGGTCGATCTGTCCCGGGATTTCGACCAGGCGCAGCCCCGCCACGCGGGCGCTGCCCGCGATACGGCCGGGAATCGCGATCGCCGGCGCCATGGCCCACAAGTCGCGCGCCGCCGTGCCCGACACGGCGATCGTGGGCAAATCGGCCTGGAGGGCCGCATTGGTTGCGGCGGACGAAATCAAGCGCCGCCAGAGCCCGGCCTCATTTTTGCCGGCTGCCGCGCTGGCGTCGACGAGCAGGAACAGGTCGTGCTGCGCCGTACCGGCAATTGTGGCCCCGCCAGCGTAGCACCAGAGTTCCTTCTGGAGCGTTTGCCCCTTGGGGACCGTGTAAGCGTTGGTCGCGATAAATTCCAGGGCGGCTTCGGACTGGGCGCAGAGCGTCAGCGCCAGCGCCAGCCCGGCCGACAGCAGGCATAATTGCGGCAGCCTCGCGCTCACGCCGCACCTTTGCCTGTCGTCTCGCGCACCACAACGCGATTGCCCGCGGCCAGCAGCACACGCACCCGCTGTCCGGACCGCACCAGCCCGCCTTCCGAAACCACATCGAGTTTGCGTCCCGCGATGCGGGCGTATCCGGCCGGGCGCAGATCGGAGAGCGTTTCGCCTTCCTGTCCGACCAGCGAAGCCATGTTTTCGGAAGACTTCATGTCGCGTTCGCTCACGGATAACGTCATCTTGCGGCCCAGCGATGTATGAGGAAAGTAGCGTACCCAGGCAAAGGTGGCCGCCGCCACCAGCAGCACGACGCCGCCAAGCGAGTAAAATCCCACGAGATCGCTAATCCTGAAGCCCACCACCACCGCGCCGATCAATACGCCGCCCGCCATCAAACCAAGCACGCCGCCGGGCAGGAAAATCTCGCCGCCGATCAGCAGCATTCCCGCCGCCAGCAACGTAACCAATAACACATAGGGATCGCTCATACTTCCGTCCTTCCCGCCGGCTGGGCCGACGTAACTTTACTGGTCGCCGCATCCACCACCAGCCGGCTGCCGTGCGTTTCCGCGATCACGATTTCCGTGCCTGCCGCCAGGAAATCGCCGCGTGCCACCACCTGCCGCCGGTCCGGGCCAAACTGCGCGGCGCCAGCGGGCCGCAGCATGGTCAACGCCACGCCCCGCCGACCGACCCACTCCGTGTTCGGGGCCGAGGCTTGAAAGCCCTTCGTGCGTGACAGCGCCGTTTGCAGCATCAGGCCGCGATAGGCGTTCGTGCGCGGCAACCAGTGCCGCAGTCCCAAGCCCGCGAGTCCCACCAGTCCCAGCGCGGCCAGCAGATTGCGCAGCCCGAACTGCAGGCGCGGTAGGCTCAGATGCCACCACGGCTCGCCGGGCATGTGCTGCGCCATGGCCAGCACGAGTGCGGCGGTCACCATCACGAACCCGGTCACGGCGATCACGCCCAGCCCGGGCAGGATGGTGACTTCGACCAGAATCAGGACGATGCCGACGATAAAGAGCAGCATTTCCTCGTAGCCCGCGAGTCCGGCAATATGGCTGCCCCAGAACCAGACCGCCAGGCAGAGCAGACCAAGAATACCGGGCCAGGCAAAACCCGGGGTTTTGAACTCGATGTAAAGTCCCAGCAAACCGGCCGCCAGCAGGATAATGGAGATGGATTCGATGAAGGTCGCTGTGCGCTCGGCCGCCGTGACGCGCAATCTGACGATTTCGCAGCCACTCAGGCCGACCAGATTCAGCAGTTCGTCGAGATCCGCCACCGTGCCCTGCGACAGCACCGGGTGACGATCCGTGCCCACCAGCCGCGCCGCGTCCTGACTGGTCAGCGTCAGCAACTGCCCCGGTTGCGCGAAGACCACGTCGCCAACCTTATAGCCCAGTTCGCGCCGCACCATGGCCTCGGCCAGCAGGGGATCGTGGCCCTTCTCCTGCGCCGCGGCGCGCACCAGGGCCGCCACGTAGGAGGTCATTTTCTCCTCGACGCCCTTGGGCAGCTCCTCGATGTTGCCGAGCATCGAGATCATGATCGGCATCGCATCGCCTATGCGGCTGCCCGGCGACATGTAAATCTCGTCCATGCCGAGGGCGATGATTGCGCCGGCCGAAATGGCGTTGGGGTTGACGAAGGCGTAGGTCGGCACGGTGACCTTGCGCAGCATGGCCAGGATTTCCTGCGCCGCATCCACACGCCCGCCGGGGGTGTCGAGGTCGAACACGATCGCCCGCGCGCCTTGATTCTCGGCGTCACGCAGCCCGCGCCGCAACACATAGAGCAGGGCTTCGTCCATCACGCCGTTAATCGGGATCACAAAAACCACCCCCCCGTGGGAGGGGTCGCCGGCGTGTAGTTGCACGACGGCCTGCGCCGTGACCATGGCGGCGCTATTTGACGCCGCGGCGGCGTTGGCTGTTCGCGCAGGCAGAAACACGCCCGCCAGCATGAGCAGCACGCAGACTAGAAAATGGTTCGTTCTTGAAGTCATGAAGGTTTGAAACTACTAACAATCTAACACAACCGTCAGCCTAAACCGCCTTGGCAATCATAAGCGAATGCTTCAGAAGGAACTGCCCGACACTGTAGCAGACCGGTTCCTCTATGAGAAGGTGGAAGGTGGTGTCAGTGTACCGCCACGGCCACGACGCGACGAAGTCTTCGTCCACCACATTCACCCGTGTCGGCTTATAGCGCCGACGCCGCCAAATTACCGGCGCAGGCGGGCTATGAACATGCCGTTGCCGCCGCTGGCCCAGGGGTAAATCCAGAGCGTGCCGTCGGTCGGCTGACCGTCAAGCGGATTTTCGAACGGGTCCAGAGTATAATCATCGCGCGCTTTCATGAACTCATCCACCACGCGCGTGTTTTCGACGCCGGTCAGGGTGCAGGTGGCGTAAACCAACCGGCCGCCGGGCTGGACATGTTCCGCCGCGGCCAGAAGCAATTGGAGTTGCAGGGCGGGTTTGCGTTGCAACTCGTCTTCCGCGAGCCGCCAACGGGCATCGGGATTGCGGTGCCAGGTGCCGATTCCGGAGCAGGGGGCGTCGAGCAGCACGCCGTCGAACATCTGATGAGGCGCGGTTTCGGATCGTCCGTCCCAGCGCGCGGTTTGCAGCCAGCGCCCGCGCGGCATATATGCGCGGCGTTCCAATTCTTCCAGGGCACTGCGGCGCAGATCGGTGGCCAGGATCGTACCGTTCCCGGCCATCTGGTCGGCCAGATGCAGCGTCTTGCCGCCGCCGCCCGCGCAGGCGTCCCACCAATGCGCGCCGGGCTGCGGCGTACAGATCAACCCCACGACTTGCGAGGCTATATCCTGAATCTCGAAGGCATTGGGAAGGCGCGCGGCGAGCGCGCGCAAGCCGGCGCCGGGTGGCAAGGCCCAGGCCGCGTTCAAGCGGGGGTGGGGGACGGCGGACAGGCCGGCCTCCGTCAGGGCTTCGCGCAGGGCATCGGCCGCGCCGGGACGGACGCGCAGCCAGGTCGGGACGCGGCGTTGAAAGGCCTCGGTCAGGCGGCGCTGGTGCGCTTCCGCGTCGGTGTCCGCGGGCGGAGGCAGGTGCGCCCAGATCCATGAGGGAAGCAGATCGTTCCAGAGCGGCGGCGGTACGCCGGTCCAGGCGGACAATGCCTCAGATTTGGCTTCGAGTGTTGCCGCGCCCAGTGGACGCAAAGTTTCGACGGGCAACTGGGTCGTACGCGCGAGTCCGAGCATGGCGGGATGTAATTCGTCATCGGCGTCCAGCGCGTGGGCCAGCACGCTGGCGGTGGCCGGATCCGCTTGCGGCAGCCGCGCCAGCCAGCCGCGCCAGCGGAACCAGGCGAAGGCCACACTGGAAAATAATCGCCTGTCGCGCGAACCGAATTCGTGGTGGACGCGGTAGAAGGCCGACAGCTGCTGGTCGGCGGGCACCCCGCGTGCCACGGCCGCGCCGACATCGGGAAGTATCTGGGTAATCCATGCGCCTTGCCGCGCGAGCGCTTTGTCGTTGATCATGAGGAGTGGCTCAGCATGCGCCGCCGTCCCGCAAACGTTTGCCCATCGCGCCGATGAACAGGCCGGCGAAAAGATAGTTTCCGAGGAATTGGTCGAGCCCGTAGGATTCGTTGGGCGCGTGGATGCGGTCGGCGTCGGCGCCAAAGCCGACCAGCAGCGCTTCGGCGCCAGCCATTGCCGGCAAGGTCGCTAGAATCGGCACCGATGCGCCCTCCCAGAGAAAAACCGGGGCCGGTCCGCCCATGGCGGTCAACGCGGCGCGGGCTTGCTCGACGACGCGCGAATTCGGGTCGAGTTTGATGGCCGGTCCGCCGATCCCGCGCTCGGCGATCTCCAGGCGCAGCCCCGCCGGCACATGCGCCTCAAGATGTTTGACGAGCGCATCCATCATACGCTCGGGATCCTGGCCAGGCACGAGGCGGGCGGATAGTTTGACCGTGGCTTCGGAGGGAATGATGGTCTTGCTGCCGTCACCGTGATAGCCCCCGAAGATGCCGTTGACGTCTATGGCCGGACGAAAGGCGGTGCGTTCGCAGGGCGTGAAGGCGCTTTCGCCGCCGAGGGGCGGCGCCCCGTTCTCGCGCTCGAAGGCATCGGGGTCGCCGGCGTAGGCGTTCGCGAGGGCGCGCTCGTTTGCGTCCGGCGCCCGCACGTCATCGTAAAAGCCGGCCACGGCTATGCGCCCATCGGCGTCATGCAGCGAGGCCACCAGGCGCGCGATTCCGGTGGCGGGATTCGGCGAGCGCCCGCCATGGACACCGGAGTGCAGATCGTGCGCCGGGCCGTGCAGTGTGGCGGTCAGGACGAACAAGCCGCGCAAGCCCATGGTGATGGCGGGCGCGCCGTTATCGCCGCGGTTGGTGTCGCAGGCCAGCAGAATATCGGCGCGCAGACGGTCGCGGTGTCGCTCCAGCAGTTCGATCGTGGGCGTGCCGCCGCATTCCTCGTTGCCCTCGATCACGATCTTGACCGTGGCGCGCAAGGCCTGCGCCTGAATCAGCGTCTCCAGCGCCGCCAGCACGCCGAAAAACTGCCCCTTGTTGTCCTGGGCGCCACGGGCGTAGAGACGGTCGCCGCGCCATTGCGGCTCGAAGGGCGGACTAAGCCACTGGTCCAGCGGATCGGCCGGCTGCACATCGTAGTGTCCGTAGAAGAGCAGCGTCGGCGCGCCGGGTTCACCGCGCCGTTCGGCGAAGACCGCGGGATTGGTGGCGGACGATTCGAACAGTTCGGTGGCAAAGCCCAGGCGGATGAGCCGGTCGCGCAGCCATTCGGCGCAGGCGCGGCAGTCGCCCGCATGCGCGGGTTCCACGCTGATGCTGGGAAATTGCAGCAGACGTACCCAGTCGGCCAGAATCGTTTCAAGGCGGGCATCGAAGGCGGATTGGAGGGCGGAGAGGTTCATGGGGAAGGTGGAGGGTTGAGGGTTGATGGTGGAAGGTGGGGTAATCGGTATTACGAAGATGCTTGTGCGCTGCTGGTCTATCAATCGAATGAGCGGGCGCCGTCAGCGTTCATCCAATAATTTGCGCAACCGGATCAAGTCTCCGCGATCTTCCTCGCGATAGGTTTCTTTGCTGCGGATCAATTGCGTGAGGCTTATGAACGGAACCAGAATACCGTCGATTTTCACCGATTCCGCATCTGCGATGGCGTCCGCATAGGAAACCTTCCACGCAGATTTGCTGATATCCACCTCAACCTCGTCGGCCACTTTGACCACCACATTGTCTCGCAAGTCAGCGCCCGTCAATTCACGCGCCGCGCCATCCGCCATTTCCGAAAGGCCCGCAATCACCCGGCCGAAGTTCTCTTCGTCGTCCTGGATCAAAATATCCACATCCTCGGTCGTGCGTACCAAGCCATGGAGAACACATGCCTGGCCACCGACCACCAGGTAACGAACGTCATGTTTGTTCAACAAGGAACAAACAAGCAACAGGGGATCTTGCGTTCCTTCTTGCATCGTTCACCAGAGGCGGGGATTTTTCTGACTGGCGCGCCACTTTGCATAGTCGCTCCATGTTCGCGCTTTGAAGACAAAGCCTCGCGGCTTCGGGTTCGGGTTGATTTTTTCAAGTTGACGCATCAGTACGAGCGCGCTGCGGTGCGAGGCCACCGCATCGGGATGACCGATCCGGTTGCGCTTGCCGACCGTTTTCACTTTTACGTTCAATCCAGCCCTCTCTGTGTCTGACAGATAAACACCGGCAGCGTAACGCATGGTTTACTGGAAAGCAATTTCGAAACTTGGACATTGGACATTCCGTGTTGGATATTGGATGTTCGGTCCTCGCAACCTGCACATGACAGGCACGCCACCGCGCGCAACGCGGCGGCTACACAGGGCAAACTGAACACCTCAACTTGCCACGCGACCCTGCGGAGGAATCGGGCAATTCGTTCCTAATTGGGCAGCGGCACGATGGCCCGGACCCGGTAGAATCTTGTCGTCTCGGTGACGCCGCTGACTGTGGCCATGGCCGGCGACGAAACCGGCGGAGCTATCACACCGGGACCAGCATCCGGCCACTCACCAACCGCGGACGGAAGGCGATTGGTGGCCTCCAGACGGTAAGACCTGGTTGGGCGGGCGGTCCAGCGAACAGTGTTCGTGGTGCCGGAAACGGCGATTGCCACCACCTCCAGGCGATCGTCCGGATCGAGCGGGTCAGTATCGGCAAGGCATTCCGCCAGGTCGCTGGCGCCGTCATGATCCGCATCGTGCCCGCCGCCGCTCAAAATGTTGGTGCCGCCGGTGCGAGCGTATTCCCAGGCATCCGGCAGTCCATCGCCGTCGCGATCGGGACCGGGATCGAGCGTAGTCGTGCGGACACAGGCCTGCGCGTTCGAGAGGCCGATCCAACCCGCGTTCGCGCTCCAGACGTAACCTGTGCAATAAGCCTGACCGATCACTGCGCCGTGGCTGACGTCTCCACGCATGTCGATCCAGCCCAGATTCGCCCCGTAGGCGTGCTTGTGTGCCGGGTCCACATTTGAGTCGGCCAATGCCACCCCGGTCAGCAGAGCAAAAGCCGTCAACACCAGATTCCGGTGTTTCATATTCGTGCCTTTATGGAATTGCGGGATCAAAGCGAAAAGTTGTCCCACGCGCCCGCGCCAACCGGCGAGTTGGTGATCGCCCCAACGCTGTTGCCGCCTGAATGCCGCTGATCCTGGAACCACTGCTCGCCGCATATACTCCGGCGCTGTATTCTCCGCGCCAGTTAACGACCATGCCGTCAAGGACAACAAGGTTGGCGAAAACGGGCGACTGGTAAATCCCGCTCCCGCTGTTGTCGCATGGTCCGGACATGGCGCAACCGGCGAGGTTGATTGTGACATTGTCGGCATTTACCGTGATTCCGTTAACGCCGGTCCCTGTGCATGTCAGCGATCCGGCCAGTTTCACCGAGCAGGCCCAATCCAGGCTTTCCGGTATCTCGCCCAACAGAATGTTCAACTGGTTCCCCTGACTGAAGTCGTAGTTATCCGTGTTGCCAACGACCACGTTGGCGGCCACATAGTTGCCCTTGCCATGGATGTTCAGTCCTTTTCCATTGGATGCAATCGAATTTCCTTCGATCCGGTTCTGTGTGCAGTCGTCGGTGATTTCGATCGCGCTTTCGACGTTTCCGCCGACAGTGCAGCCCTTGATCGCATTGCCCTTGCAGGAGCCCGACGATCCGAAGTCGGCGCAAGACGAGACCTGAACACGCCGCTGAACCATGCCGACTCCGGGTAGGGCGCTCTCGCCGAGCGCGCCGTCCTGGACCAGCCACAAACTTTTCGCCTGCACTATACGCGGCGGCTACGTGGTATCGCCAGGCATGTTTGTTCCGGCCGCCGTGTGTTGCTGAACACCGAACACCTTCAGTTCAGCCGAGCATTTCCAGCAGGTGGCCGAGTTTGGTCAGGTTTTCGTTCAGTTCGACGCGGCGGGTTTGCTGCTGTTCGAGCACGGCGGGCGGGGCTTTGGCGACGAAACCCTGGTTGGACAACTTGCCTTCCACACGCTGTAACTCGCCGCGGGCTTTTTCCAGCGCGCCGGAGATGCGCGCGCGCTCGGCGGCGACATCTATCAGACCCTCGATCGGCATGTAAATGGCGCCCATGGGCGTGACCACGCTGGGCAGGGCCTGGGCAGGAACGAAGCCGGGGTCGATCGTCAATTGTTCGGCGCGCAGCAGTGCGCTCAATGAGGCTTTGTCGTCGCTCAATTGCGCGGCGATTTCCACCGTGGCGGGCTTGACGATGTAATTCAGTTTGCGCGCGGGGGCGATGGTGTAGTCGGCGCGCAGCGCACGGCCGCCGCGGATCAGTTCGTGTTTGCCCTCGACATAGGTCACGATTTCCGCGGTGGCGCCCCAGGCGGCCAGCGTGGCGGCGTCCGCCGGGACTGGCCAGGCGGCAAAGAGAATCGTGTCGTCATCCCCGCCGTAATCGAAGGCGTGCCAGAGTTCCTCGGTGAGGAAGGGCATGAAGGGATGCAGCAGGCGCAGGCAGACGCCCATGGTGTACTGCATGACTTTCAAGACCTGGGCCTTACGGTCTGCATCCGCGCCATAAAGCACCTCCTTGGAGGTCTCGACGTACCAGTCGCAGTAGGCGTGCCAGACGAACTCGTAGAGATCGTGGGCGGCGTCGTTGAAGCGGAAGCGCTCCAGGTTTTCGGTGCAGGCGGCCACGGTGGTCTGAAGCGTGGCGAGGATATGGCGGTCGTCGGGCGAAAGGCGCGCGGGGTCGAAAACCGGGGCCAGCGCGTCGGGCGCCAGCGTCTTGGCGTGCATCTGGAGAAAGCGCGCGGCGTTCCAGAGTTTGGTCGCGAAATTGCGGCCGAGTTCGAACTTTTCGGCGTTGATGTAGACATCCTGACCGGTGGCCGTGAGCATCATCAGGCTGAAGCGCAGGGCGTCGGCGCTGTACTGATCGATGATCGTGAGCGGATCGATCGAGTTGCCCAGGCTCTTGCTCATCTTGCGGCCCTGGTTGTCGCGCACCGTGCCGTGGATGTAGACCTCGCGGAAGGGGATGTCGCCCATGAACTCGCAGCCGGCCATGATCATGCGCGCGACCCAGAAGAAGATGATCTCCGAGGCCGTGACGAGGGTGTTGGTCGGATAATAGAACGATAAATCGGCGTTGGGTTGGGGCCAGCCGAGGGCGCTGAACGGCCAGAGCCACGACGAGAACCAGGTGTCGAGCACGTCGGGATCCTGGGTCAGCGCGGCATGGGCGCACTTCGGACATTGCGCGGGGGCGGCGGTGGCGGCCCATTCGTGGCGGCAGGCGGCGCAGGTGTAAACCGGGATGCGGTGTCCCCACCAGATCTGACGCGAGATGCACCAGTCGCGGATGTTTTCCATCCAGTCCATGTAAACCTTGTTCCAGCGGTCGGGAACGAAGCGGATGCGCCCCTCGCGCACGGCGGCGATGGCCGGTTGGGCCAGCGGCTGCATGCGCACGAACCACTGCGGCGAGAGGCGCGGTTCGACGACCGTATCGCAGCGGTAGCAGTGGCCGATGGAAAGCTGGTGCGGTTCGACTTTTTCAAACAGTCCGGCCGCTTCCAGATCGGTCAGGATCTGCTTGCGACAGGCGAAGCGGTCGAGTCCGGCGTAGGGTCCAGCGGCCTCGTTCATCACGCCATCGCCATGCATGACGTTGATGGGCGTCAGCTGGTGGCGTTGAGCGAGCTCGAAGTCGTTCGGATCGTGGGCCGGCGTGACTTTGACCGCGCCGGTGCCGAACTTGGGATCCACAAAATCGTCGGCGACGACCGGAATGGCCCGCTTCAGGATCGGCAACAGCAGCATGCGTCCGATCAGGTCCCGATAGCGCGGATCGTCGGGATGCACGGCCACGGCGGTATCGCCGAGCAGCGTTTCCGGACGCGTGGTAGCGACGGTCACGAAGGCCGGATCGCCGGGACGCGGATCGGCCACGGCATAGCGAAGATGGTAGAGCGAACCCTGCGTCGGGGTATGTTCGCTCTCCTCGTCGGAAAGCGCGGTCTGGCAGCGGGGGCACCAGTTGATGATGCGGTTGCCGCGATAGATCAGCCCCTTGTTATAGAGTCGGACGAATACCTCGGTCACGGCGCGGCTGAGCCCTTCGTCCATGGTGAAGCGTTCGCGTTCCCAATCGCAGGCGGAGCCGAGGCGCTTGAGCTGGCCGATGATGGTGGAGCCGTACTGTTCGCGCCACTGCCAGACGCGATTGATGAATTCCTCGCGTCCGAGTTGCTGGCGGCTCGAGCCCTGCTTGCGCAGGTCGCGCTCGACGACATTCTGCGTGGCGATGCCGGCATGGTCGGTGCCGGGGATCCAGGCCACGTTGCGGCCCTGCATGCGACGCCAGCGCACGAGCACGTCCTGGATCGTGTTGTTGAGGGCGTGGCCCATGTGCAGGATGCCGGTGACGTTGGGAGGCGGAATCATCACGCAGTAGGGCGAACCGCCGCGGGCGGCGTCGCCGTGGTAGTGTCCGCATTCCAGCGCGCGGGCATACCACTTCTCCTCCACGGCCTTGGGATCGTAAGACTTTTCAAGTTCCCGCATTTATTTACCGCTCTTTTTCCGGATTATTTGCCGTTGTTTTACAAGGTTGTTTAGGCTGAAGGCTGAAGACTATTAGGCAAGAATTCACATGAAAAGGCCACGGAAAATCCATTCCTTTTCCCTGACAGCCTTCAGCCTTCAGCCTTCAGCCTTCAGCCTGTTTGGCCCCGCCGTCCGCTCTTCCTCGTCGCGGAAGAGTTTGTATTCCACGCTGTCCACGAGCGCTTCCCAGGAGGCCTCGATAATATTGTCCGACACGCCCACGGTGCCCCAGGTGGCCTGGCCGTCGCTGGATTCGATAATCACGCGCGTCTTGGCGGCGGTGGCTTCCTCGGGATCGAGAATGCGCACGTTGAAGTCGGTCAGCGCGACCTTGGCGATTTCGGGATAAAAGCGCTTCAGCGCCTTGCGCAGCGCGCGGTCGAGGGCGTTCACGGGTCCGTCGCCTTCGGCCACGGTGTGTTCGACCTCCTTGCCGACACGCACCTTGATCGCGGCTTCCGAACGCGAGTGGGGGTCCGCGCCCTGCTTCTCCACGATCACGCGGAAGCCTTCGAGCTCGAAGAAGGATTTGTGGCGCTTGAGCACCTTCTGGATCAGCATGCGGAACGAGGCGTCGGCGGATTCGAAAGTGTAGCCCTTGTGCTCCAATTCCTTCAAGGCGTCGAGCAAGCCCCGCACTTCCGGGTCGCCCTTGTGCAGGTTGACGCCCATCTCGATGGCTTTGAGCAGGATGCTGCTGGCGCCGGAGGTTTCGGCGATCAAAATACGCCGGACATTGCCGACGGTTTCGGGCGGGACATGTTCGAAGGTGCGGGGATTTTTCTGCACGGCGTTGACGTGCATGCCGGCCTTGTGGGAGAAGGCGCTGTCGCCCACGTAGGGCGCATGGGAATCGTGGCGCAACCCGACGAGATCGTCGGTGAAGCGGGAGAGATCGCGCAACTGCGTCAGATTGGCGCGCGGCACGGCCTGAATGCCCATCTTCAGCGCGAGCGTCGGCAGAATCGAGCAGAGGTTGGCGTTGCCGGTGCGTTCGCCGTAGCCGTTGATCGTGCCCTGCACATGCGTTGCGCCAGCGCGCATGGCTTCCAGGCTGGTGGCCACGGCCATGTCGGCGTCATTATGGGTGTGGATGCCCAGAACGATTTTTGAGGGCAGGGCCTGGCGGACGGCGCCGGTGATTTCGAAGACCTCGTGCGGCAGCGATCCGCCGTTGGTGTCGCAAAGCACCACGGTGGTGGCGCCCGCCTGGGCGGCGGCGGCGAGCATCCTCAGGGCAAACTCGGGGCTGTCCTTATAGCCGTCGAAAAAGTGCTCGGCGTCGAAAATGACCTCTTTGCCGTGTGCCTTGAGATGGCGCACGGTGTCGCCGATCATGGCCAGATTTTCGGTTTCGGTGGTATGCAGCACATCGCGCACATGCAGCCGCCAGGTTTTGCCGAAGATGGTGGCCACGGGCGCGGCGGCATCAAGCAGATGGGCCAGTTGCGGATCGGAGGCCGCCGTGGTGTTGGCGCGGCGGGTGCTGCCAAAGGCCGCGATGCGGGCATGGCGCAGCTTGTGGCGGCGGATTTCGCGGAAGAACTGCATGTCCTTCTCGTTCGAGCCGGCGTAGCCGCCTTCGATGTAATCGACCCCGAAGGCGTCCAGACGCAGCGCCAGTTTGAGCTTGGCGGTGTTGGAAAAGGTCACGCCTTCCCCTTGCGCGCCATCGCGCAGCGTGGTGTCGTAGATCTGAACTTTGGGCTTTGTGCTCATAAAACACCCGACTTGTTGGACTCACGCCCCGTCATTCGCAACCGTTCGAGCGACAGAATAGGCCGGAGAACGGTAAAAAAGGAAGTCTAAAGATCGAACTAAACTCCCATGGTCAGGCGGCGGATCAAGGCCTTGAGCGGCGAAAGCAGGCGCAGGATGAGCTCGCCCAGCGGCGAATAGTAGATGCGATACGACCAGGCCTTTTTGAGCGAGTGGGGGCGGTAAACCAGATAGCCGAAGTTGCGAAAGACGCGCAGAATCTCGGCGCGCGGGAATTTCGGCATGTTGAGAATCGTGTCCGTGCGCCCGATGAAGTCGTTGTCCTCGCGCGCGGCGTCCACAAAACCTTCGCGGCGGCAGACCTCCGCCAGCTTGGTGCCCGGATAAGGCTCGAAAATGCCGACGATCACGCTGTCGGGATTGATGCGCGCATTCAGCGCGATCGTTTCGCGGGCGATCTCGGGCGTTTCCAGCGGAAAGCCGACGATGTTGAACGACTTGGTCTTGATGCCGGCGCGGCGGCACGAGGCAAAGGCCTCGACAATGCGGTCGTTCGACTGCTTCCGGCCCAGCACCTCGGCGCGGAAACTCTCGCTGCCGTTTTCGATGCCGATGCTGATGCGCCGGCAACCCGCGCGGTGCAGGCGCGCGCAGAGGTCGTCGTTGAGGGTCTCAGGACGCGCGTTAATGTCGAAGGTGTAGGAGAATTCGGCCTGGTAACGGTCGCAAAACTCCTCGACGAAACTGCGTTTGGCCGTGAAACAGTCGTCGTTGAAATAAAGATGTTTCACGCGGTAGCGCGTGGTTACGGCGCGGATCTCGGCCAGACAGCTCGCGACGCTGCGGAAGCGGACGTAGCTGCCGGTCTGCACCTCCCGCAATGCGTGGTTGCTGCAGAACGTGCAATTGTACGGACAGCCGCGCGAAAACATGAAGAGCGCGGTGTGGAAGTCCGAGTCAACGATGGTCTGGTAGTCGAATAACTCGCGATCCGCGAAGGGCTGGTTATCGAGATCAGCATGAAACGGGCGCGCGGGATTGCGCACGATCTGACCGCCGGGAGTTCTGATCCATAGTCCCGCGATGCTGTCCGGGCTCTGTCCGGACTGCAGCGCGGTCACCAATTCGAGCAATGGGGCTTCGCCTTCCCCGACGCAGATGGCGTCCAGTTCGGGGTTTTCCGCCAGGCACTCCGGCACCAGCGTGGCATGCTGTCCGCCCAGGATCGTAAACGGTTTGACCGGCGCCAAATCGGACAGCAGGCGTCGAACGAACCGATACTGCGGCGAAACTGCGGAGAACGCCAGCAGATCGGGCTGGTAGGCCAGGATGTCGCGCTGCAGCGCCTGCGGGTCGTACTTGCCGAACATGTAGTGCAACTTGGTGACATGCCCGTTGGCCTTGAGCATCGCGCTCAGCATGCCGACGCCGAACTGGTAGCTTTTGGCCCCGCCGCGGACATTGATGTCGGTATAGACGAAGAGGATTTTCATTTGCGGCTCATCCTAGCGCAGAGGCGGTTGGAAACGCCAGATGTAAAGCGATAATCGGAATGATGGGAGAAATCAGTGAACCGTAATCAGTGATCAGTGATCGGAACGGGACCAAAGATGTTTAACTCCGCGATTGACCAGTCGAGCACGGGGTGCGAGCCGGAAAGTTCGATGCGCAGATAGCGCGCCGGGCAGGCCGGGAAGCCCGCGGTCAGCAGTTCACCGCCGGAGTAGATATTGGGGTGCCCGGCCTGCCAAAAGATGCAGCCCCCGATATCATCCTTGCGCAGGACGGTTTGCCAGTTGCTGCCGTCTTCCGAAACTTTCACAAGATAACCGCGTGGGAAGTCGGAGGCCCAGGAGCCCATGTGCATATCGATTTGACCCACCTGCTGGGTGCGGCCGAGGTCGACTTGGAACCACATGCCGGAGGCCTGAGGCTTGTGCGTGGCCCAGCGCGTCCGCGGCTTTCCGTCCAGCATGAGCGCCAGATCCTGTTGTCCGTGGGAGGAGGTGAGTCGCCAATCTTCGCGGGGAAGTTCCCGCATGGGGCGGGGCGTACCGCCGGTTCCGGTGTCGGTCGCGGTGGCCGGCGGGTGAAAATCGTAGTAGACGGTGAAAACATCCACGGTGGCCTTGCGATAACTGCCGCCGTCGGCGCGCAGCATGTCGTCGAAATCGTGCGCGAATCGCAGTTTGGGGTGCTGTATGAAAGCCACATTGGTGGAGGCCGCGACCTCTTTCAGGAACTTGACCGGCTTGCCGGCGAAGCGCTCGTTGTAAGGTTCGGCGACGAGCAGACGCTCCTGAGTTTCATAGGTCAGCCGGTAGGAAAGCCAGTAGTGGGCGAAGGCGTGGCGGATGCCGTGGTCGGCCAGGAACTTCTTCAACCCGCGCGTATCGGGGAGATCGAGGTCGGTGGCCATGACATCGGGTTTGGCCCACTCGCGCGCCAGCAGCGCGTTGCCCGTGAGCTGCGCCGAGAGCAGCGCCGCCAGCATGATCCAGAAGAGCGGCGGACACCAACGCCGGATTGCGGTCAGCCCGCCCGCCAGCAGAATCGGCAGAACCGAAATCACGGGGAGCAGGTAGCGCGCGTTGTCCCAACCCGAGCGCGTGCTGCGGCAGAAGACGAAAATCGCCGCCGCGCCGGCGGCGGTCAGCAGCGGCACGGCCGTGGCGCCGCGCACGGAGAAGCGCGCCAGCCGCAGGTGAGCGCCCGTGTGGCGAAGCAGCGCGATCGCCACCGCGACCGCCCAGATGGTTCCAGCGGCGATGGCCAGCGCGCCCGGCAGTCCCACGAAGTGGGGATTATCGGGATAGAGCATGACCCGTGTCCCGATCAGGAACGGCAGGGTGTCGTGGAAGGTGGTCTTAAACAGCGCCCAACTGGTGGCCAGACTGGTGGTCTGGCCAACGTCGTTAAAAGTCGCCATGTGGGTGCGCAGGTTGTAGACGATCAGCGGCAGCGCGCCGATCGCGAAGGCCGCGGAAAAAAGCCAGAATGAGCGGCGCAGGAACCACAACTTATCCGAGAGCAGCAGCCAGAGCACGCAGACGCCGATTATGCTCACGATCAGAATGTGCAGCCAGAAGGTGAACCCCAGCAGGAAGCCCAGTCCCGTAAAGCGCCAGAGCGTCCAGCGGTCCGGCGGCCGGTAGACCAGATCGTGGGTCATAAGCAGCGCCAGGCTTCCGAGCGTGGTGACCGCCAGATAGTTGTCCGGCGCCACAATCACGCCGCACATGGTCAGATAGGGGACGGGGATGGCCAGCAGCACGACGCTGAGCAGCGCGGTCGCGCGGTCGAAAACGCGGATGGCCAGTCCATAGGTCACGGCCACGAAAAGCAACGAAAGCAGGAGCGGATAAAGACGGATGGTGAGCGTCGTGGCGCCGAAGATGGCGATCAGCCCCGCATCCAGGAAAGACTCCTGCGTGCCCATGTAGGTTTGTCCCCAGTAGACCACCGGAAACTCGCCCTTCAGGATGTGCATGGCCATCAGCGAGGGCCAGGCTTCGTCCGAGGAGAGTGGGGTGTGCTGGAGCGCGAAGGCGAAAAATCCCAGCCGGAAGACGACGACGACCGCAAGCAGCAACGTTATGCAAAGCCACAGCCGGCGCCGGTTCATGCCGCGCCCCGGCCTGCGCACTTCGAGGACGCCGCCCGGGATTTGTTGGCGGAGGGATGGAATAATTGCCAGACCCGGAACTTGAATCCTTCGCGCAGGCAGGCCCAGAGGATGGCAAATCCGTCGCGGATGGCGCGGGATTTCATGCGGCCGCCGGCGCGCCGGCTTTCGTGGGCGCGGACCTCGACGATCCGGCAACCCGAGCGGATGGCCTTGGCGACGAGTTCGATTTCAACGTCGAAACCCTTGGCGCGCGGCGTGTAGCCGGTCACCAACTCCTTGCGGAAGACCTTGAATCCGTTCAGCGTGTCCATCAAGGTAGTGCTGAAGAGCAGCGACATCAGCATGGTGAAGAGCGCATTGCCGAAGAGGCGGATCACATCATGATCGTCGCTGCCGCCCAGCACGCGCGAGCCGATGACCATGCCGGCGCCGTTTTCGATCTCGACCAGAAAACGGTCCAGCTCGCGGGGATCGTGTGACCCGTCGGAATCGAAAATCGCCAGCACATCCCCGCTGGCCTGGCCAAAACCGTAGTACAGCGCGTTACCCTTGCCGCGGCGTTGCGGGCTGATCACGACCCGCGCGCCGTACGACTGGGCCACGGGGATGGTGGGATCCTGTTCGTCATCCACCACGACCACCGTTTCGAACGCATACTGCGGCAGCCGCGCGATGGTTTCGCGGAGTTGCTCCAGAACGGGCCCGATCGTCAGATCCTCGTTGCGGGCGGGAATTACCACGCTGACGCGCATTGGCGAATTAGTTTTCATTCACACTCCTTAAGGACGAATCCGGCGTCGCGTTGCAATGGCGCAAAGCTAATGGTTTTGAGAATTAATTGCAACTAATTGACTTGTGTGAAGTTGAAGGGTGGACGCCGGGAGGCGGCGAGGTGCATACTGCGGTGGGAGCGAAATAGCGTGATCGATCTGCATGTTCATTCCACATTCTCCGACGGCAGCCTGACGCCGGTGGCGCTGGCCGCCGAGGCGCGGCGCATTGGGCTTACAGCCGTCGCATTGACCGATCACGACAGCCTGGACGGTGTGCCGGCGTTTATCGAGGCCTGTGAGGCCCGCAGGGTGCGCGGCATTGCGGGTGTCGAACTGAGCGTGGATGTGCCGAAGGGCTGTCTGCATTTGCTCGGCTATTTCCTCGACACGGAACACGCGGGGCTGGCTCGCGTGCTGACGCAGTTGAAAGAGTCGCGGGCGCAACGGAACGTTCTGATCCTGAAAAAACTCAACGATCTAGGCCTGGTTTTGAACTGGGCCGAGGTGGCGGCGTGTGCCGGCGAGGATGTCGTGGGGCGTCCGCACTTCGCCCAGGCGCTGCGGGCGCGCGGCTATGTCCAGTCCAAGGCGGAAGCCTTCGAACGCTATCTGGCCAAAGGCAAGCCGGCGTACTTCGACCGTTATCGCCTGTCGCCCGCGGACAGCATCGCCGCGATCCGCGCGGCTGGCGGCGTGGCCGTGCTGGCGCATCCTTCGACGCTGGAACGCTCGCGCGGGTCGCTGCGCCGCGCGCTGGTCGAATGGAAAGCCCTGGGGCTGGCGGGCCTCGAGGCCTACTACTCCGAGTACGACGCCGGTAAAACTGGGCTTTACCTTGGATTGTGCCGCGATTTGGATCTGGCGCCGACGGGCGGTTCGGATTTCCACGGCGCCGCCAATCCCGCCATTCGTCTGGGAGTCGGATTTGGGGAACTGCGGGTGCCGGACGAGTTGCTGCCGGGGCTTGAGGCCCGGCGCGGGTGAGGTCGGGGGTCGGAGGGCAGAGGTCGGAGGGATCGGATGGGATTTTGATGGCTGGAACTGATTTTTGGAGGGCGGCAGGCCTCTGCCGCCGCTTTGGCGTATGGCGAAAGACTTGTCAGCAACATGGTCGCAACGTCCTTAGGCGAGGATTTGGGGCGAGGCAGCAATTCGCATTATGGCCTCTTGCGCAGGTCCGGACGACACGGAGGTCGTCCCTCCATTCACGAAAACACCCGTGATTCCCAAGTTTTTGGAGGGACGACCTCCGTGTCGTCCGTATTCTAGCGGCCATAATGAGAA
>JANYBP010000131.1 GCA_025360745.1 bacterium | reverse complement strand
GTTCAAGGCCATACAGATGATCGATGTGCATCTGCCGACGACGGACGGTCGGGTATTGATCCTCACGCGCTACACCCAGCCGGAAAAAGAACTTCAGCTCCTGCTCCATCAACTCAGGCTAACGCTGCCCGAACAACCCCCCCGCCTCGAATCGAAGAGCTACAGAGGCGATGTGGGGCAGACCTTTGAGTGAAAACTCAACAAAAACGAGGTTTTACCCCGCGAACGGGGAAAGACGGGATAAGTGTCAACGGTTGCTCTTGTCCCCATACACTTAGTCCCATTCTTAGTCGGTTACGCTTAGTCCCTCACACTTAGTCGTCCCGTTGTCGTGATCGATCATGCCGCGTTCTTCAATAGAAGAACGCACGTTAATCCTGGAAGAGCCGCCGCGGGAATATCGCCGGCGCAAAGGCTTTTACGCGTTCTTTCCGCTCACACCGGCGGAGGAGAAGGTGGCCATTTCGTTGTAGACCTTGAGCGCGCCCTCGATGACCATCATGGCCAGGGCCGCGCCGGTGCCTTCGCCGAGGCGCATGCCGAGATCGAGCACCGGGGCGTCGGCGAACAGTCCCAGCACATGCCGATGCCCCTGTTCCTGCGACACGTGGCTGAAAAACAGGTAGTCCTTGACCGCCGGCGCCAGCCGCAGCGCCGCCAGCGCCGCGGCGGAGGAGATAAAGCCGTCCACCACAACCGGCAGCCGCCGCGCGGCGCCGCCCAGGATCAGCCCGCAAATACCCGCGATCTCCAGTCCGCCCAGAGCCGCCAAGGTGTCCAAAGGCTTGGTCAGGCGCGCGCGGTTGACATCGAGCGCGCGGCGGATAACCCCGACCTTGCGTTTCAGGGCCGCATCGTCAACGCCCGTGCCGCGGCCGGTGATGGCCTCGACGTCGCAGCCCAGGAAAGCCGCGTAGAGCGCCGTGGAGGGCGTGGTGTTGCCGATGCCCATTTCCCCGGTACCCAGCAGCGTCACGCCGTCGGCCTGCGCCTCGCCCGCCAGCGCAATTCCGACCTCGAGCGCGCGGCGCGTCTCCGCCACGCTCATGGCCGGGCCGACGGCCAGATTGGCCGTTCCACGCGCGATTTTGCGCTGCACGAGACCCTTGACCTCGCCAAAGTCGTAATCCACGCCGATATCGACCACCACCAATTCCGCGCCCGCGTTACGGCTCAACGCACAGACCGCCGCGCCGCCGGCAAGGATGTTAAGCGCCATTTGCGGGGTCACTTCTTTTGGATAGGCCGAGACGCCTTCAGCCACAACACCGTGATCGCCGGCAAAGCAATAGATGCGCTTGCGTCCGAGGGTTGGCCGGACTGCGCCGGTCGCCAGGCAGTAGCGCATGGCGTAATCTTCCAGCCGTCCCAGACTGCGTGGCGGTTTGGTCAGATCGTCCAAATGCGCCTGCACAGCGGGCGCCAGACTGCTGTCGGCGGGAACGATGGCTTTGAGAGTGGCTTCAAGGGTGGCGAGGGACATGCTGGTTGATCCTTTATTTAACGGTGTTGTGGAAGAAGGTGAGTCGGTGAGTCGGTGAGTCGGTGAGTCGGTAAGTCGGTAAATCGGTGAGTCGGTGAGTCGGTGAGTCGGTAGATATGGAGGGTGGAGGTTCTGCATCACTATTCTTTCCTGATCTGAGGCGCCTCTTTGCCTTATCATCTTAATCCTAACCCGGAGAAGCGGATTATGATTACGATTAAGATTACGAAAAATGTCTCACCCCTGTTTCGTCTGGCAGCTTTTGAGCCAGAGGCCAAACTGATCTGAGACACTTATAGTCCCACACTTAGTGTGGTTACGCTTAGTCGCACCGCTTAGTCGATTAAGTGTAAGCGACTAAGCGTTCGATTATCGTCTCAAACTCCGTTCCATCCGCCAACGGGCCGGCGGCTGCCTGAACCCTGACACCCTGAACCCTGGTTTCTCAGCTCCGTGTTCGGCGGCATCCGCACTGCGCGCCGCCCAACATGCCCTACCCCGCCGCACCGCGTCAAGCTTTTCGAGTTTTCCGAAATCCAGTGGGCGCATCTGCGAATTGTAACGAATACATCTTGCCTTCTGGAGGGACGGGCTTGCTACTCTGCGAGGTAGCGCTTCGCTACGTAGCACGAGCCGTCCCGTCCGTCCCTCCCGTTCTCACCGATTCGCGGACGACACGGAGGTCGTCCCTCCAAAATCCAGTGGGTAGATCGAAGACGGCGCTCTCGGCGAGAGCGCCCTACCAATGGACTGGGAGATTCGTGACCTAACAGCCTAACAGCCTTCAGCCTAACCCGGCATAGCCGGAACCAAGACGTTTCAAATGATGACCATCTTGCGATTGATTCAAGTCGTAAGGGACTAAACAACCTGCCTTTCCCGCAGATGACACTTGACGGCGGAGGGCGCGCAAAGCAGCATGAGCGGTGGACGCGCGAGGCATTCCGGAACGCGTCCGGGAGGGGACGACAAAATGGCCAAGTTGCGCAAACGCCGCGGCAAGTGTTGGATCGGTTTCGATTTGGGCGGCACCAAAATGCTGGCCACGGTTTTCGACGCGGAGTTCCATCCGCTGGGAAGCAGCCGCCAGAAAACCAAGGGCCTGTACGGCGTCAAGGCCGTGATGGGACGCATAGAACATGCCATCGAAAACGCGCTGGAAGACGCTAATGTCAAGCCGTCGCAAATCGCGGGGCTGGGGTTCGGTTTTCCCGGCTCGCTGGATTTGAGCCGCGGTGTCGTGCTGTCCGCGCCGAATCTGGGCTGGCGCAACGTGACGCTCAAGCGCTGGCTCGATAAACATTTTTCCTTCCCGTCGCTGCTGGTCAACGACGTGGATGCCGGCGCCTATGGCGAGTATCGCTTTGGCGCGGGACGCGGGTCGCGCTGCCTGGTCGGCGTATTTCCCGGCACAGGCATCGGCGGCGCCTGCATCTACGACGGCCGCCTGATCCGCGGCGCAACCACCTCGGCCTTCGAAATCGGCCATCTCAAGGTTCAGACCAACGGCAGCCTGTGCGGCTGCGGAAAGTTCGGCTGCCTGGAAACCGTGGCCAGCCGCCTGGCGATCGCGGCCGAAGTGGCCGCCGCCATTTACCGGGGCGAGGCCGAGATCATGCGCGAACTGGCGGGAACCGACCTCGCCTCGATCAAGAGCGCCTCCCTGGCCGCGGCGATCAAGAAGGGCGACGCCACCGTCAACGCCATCGTGCGCAACGCGGCGCGTCTGCTGGGCGCCGGCGTGGCGGCGGCGGTCAACCTGATGGCGCCCGACCGCGTGGTGCTGGGCGGCGGACTGGTGGAAGCCATGCCCAAACTCTACCTGGAGGAAGTCAGGCGCGGCATGGAGCCGGCCGCGCTGCCGCCTTTCCTGCACGATGTCCGGCTGGTCACCGCGGCGTTGGGCGACGACGCCGGCGTGCTGGGCGCGGCGGCCCTGGCGGCGGAGGAGTTCGGCGGACGGCAGTAGGAGAAGAGGTGGAGGGTGGAAGGTGGAAGGTGGAGGGTGGAGGGTGGAGGGTGGTGTCCCGTCCGGCTGTAGGTTGACACCTTGAAGGGAGAACAAGGTGCCCGGTAATGTAATGATTCGGTACAGTGAAGCGTTCAAGTTACAGGTGGTGCGTGAATTGGAGGCGGGA
>JANYBP010000105.1 GCA_025360745.1 bacterium | reverse complement strand
GACGGCCTTCGCGTCGGCCTGAACCTCACACACCGCCGCCAAAGCGTCCTCGAACTGTCCCTCATTGGCTCAGTCGTGCCTGCCGATCACACGGAAACCCTGCCCGCTCAACCGCCCGCCTCCTCACTGTCTGAATCGCAGGAAACGACCGTCAGGGCGAACGCATCATGACCACAGATAGTGTGCGCCCTTGGCAGCCAAGGTTGCGGCAAATGAAATCTCACCACGAAGAGCACGAAGCTCACGAAGCCAATCTGATTTGCTGCTGGCGCCTGCATCGCTGTCCGCCACAACCTGCTACCAATCTCCCGCTTATCTCTTTCTCTTCGTGATCTTCGTGTTCTTCGTGGTGAGTCATCCCGTTCGCTTCGCGATGATGCGTTTGCCCTGAAACGACCGCCAGACCGCCATCGCAGTCTGATCATCCCCAGCAATTCTCAATATGGCCTCTTTCTCAGGCACCGGACGACACGGAGGTCGTCCCTCCATTCATGAAAACACAGGTTTTCCACGTTCTTGGGAGGGACGACCTCCGTGTCGTCCGTAATCCAAGAGGCCAAAATGCGAATCGCTGGATCATCCCCGTGCGGCGACGCGGCGGCGGGCCATGGCGCGGTAGGCCCAGACGATGCCCCAGCGCACGCCGGCATGCAGCAGCGTTTGCGGCGCAAAGCGTCCGGCATCGTTGCGCGCCGCCTCCCATTCCTCGCGAAACTGCCGTTCGAAGCCGCGCCCGCTGATTGAGCCGGGATGCCAGCGGAAATCCGCGAGCGGCGGGCCCGCCACGCGCACGGCGCCGCCCCGCCGCCAGAGGCGCAGCAGAAACTCGTAGTCCCAGGCCGCGTGCAGCTCGGCGCGCAATTCGCCGGCGCGCTGCCAGGCCGCGCGCCGGAACCACATCGCCGGCTGCGAGACGTAATTGACGCACTGGATCGCGGGGCGGCACGATATGGGGAAGAAGGCCTCCTTGAAGCGCGTGATGCCGGCGCGGATTTCAATGTCCTGTTCGTCCACGATGCGGCAGCGGCCGAAGGCCAGGGCCCGGCGCGGCGCGGCCGCGAGCGTCGCCGCCACCCGCGCCAGCGCGCCGGGGTGGTAACGATCGTCGGCGTTGAGCCAGCCCAGCACGTCGCCCGTCGCCAGCCGCAGTCCCTTGTTGATCGCGTCCACGGGACCGCGGTCGCGCTCCACGATCAGGTGCGCCAGTTCGGCGCGGTGGCGTTCCATGATCGCGCGCGAACCGTCGCCGCTGCCGCCGTCCACCACGATGTACTCCAGCTCCAGGTCCGCGCCGCGCTGGGCCAGCACGCTTTCCATGGCCTTTTCCAGGAAACGCGCGCCGTTGAAGTTGGGCGTGACGATCGAAAATTTCATGCGGCGGGACCGGCGGCGGGCGGGCGGGGTGGCGAATCCGGCGCCGCGCCGGCGCCGCGGCTTTCCAGATGGTTCAGGCGCGCTTCGAGGATGGAGATTTGCTGGGCCAGGCGGTCGAGATTGTCGCGCGCCAGCGACAAGGCCGTCGAAAAGTGAAACGCCACCAGGATCAGGAAGGTGAAGACGATCGCCACCACCGAGGTGACATACTGCATGCCGAACCAGAGGCTGAAGATGCGCAGAATATTCGGGAAGAAGGCGCACAGCATGATCACCGCTCCCGTCAGCACCCAGATGATCGCGTAGCGTTCGCGCAGGCGGTAACGGCGGATGGATTCGACGGTCACGAGCAGGACCATCAGGCTCACGCCGGCCATCAGCATGCGGATGCGCTCCAGATAGGGCATGGCGACGATCCAGGCCAGGACGCAGGGCCAGAACACCAGCGCCAGTCCGCAGGCGCCCGCCAGAATGGCGACCGTGGCGCGGTCCCACAACTGGCCGCGCCGCGCGATCCGTAGCGCCCCCCACAAGACCAGCGCCAGGCCGGCCAGGCCCGCGAGCCAGCGCCAGCCTCCAGCCTCCAGCCAGGCGCTCATAAGCGCCTCCCTGTATGCTCGCGCGCCAGGCGCGGATCCACCTGGCGCATGCGGTCCACCAGCAGCGCCAGCCCCACCTTGAGCGCGAAGTAAGCCGTGTCCCAGCCTTGAATGGTCGAGTGACCCGCCTGGCGCGGACGGAAGGCGACCGGCACCTCCCGGAAGGAGTAGCCCTGCCGCCGCAGCAGCGCCAGCGCCTCGGGTTCGGGATAGTCCACCGGATAAGTGTTCGCGAAGCAGTGCAGCAGGGGACGGTTGAGCATCCAGAAGCCGGAGGTCGGATCGCTGATCCGCTGGCGGCAGATCAGGGATAAAAAGCGCGCCAGCAGTTCGATGCCGGCCGAGCGGTACCAGCCGGTGACGTAGGTTCCGCCGCCGCCGAAGCGGGAGCCGACGACCAGGTCCGCCCCGCCTTGGGCCATGCCCGCCGCCAGATCGGCGATGGCCGCCGGCGGGTGCTGCCCGTCGCCGTCCAGCCGTACGACATAACTGAAGCCGCGCTGCAGGGCGTCGCGGAAACCGGTCTGCACGGCGCCGCCGACCCCCAGATTACAGGGCAGGGACAGCAGGCGCGCGCCACCGGCCCGCGCCACGGCCGCCGTGCCGTCGCGGGAGCCGTCATCCACCACCGTGACCGGCAGGCCGGGGAAACGTTCGCGCAGTTCCGCCAGCAGCAGGCCCAGCGCGCGTTCCTCGTTGAACGCGGGGATCACCGCGGTCGTGCCTTGCAGAATCTCCGCCGCGTTCATAACGCTAGGTGATGCGCTTTTTCGTCAGTTTGAGCAGGATTTTCCAGACCTTCTCCGGCGATTCGTCGGTCATCAGCAGCTTGCGCGATTCCTCGTCGTAAAAAGTTTCCGCCAGACCGGCCAGCAGTTTGAGATAGAAGGCGCTGGCGGCGGTTGGAATGGCCGCGAAAAAGATGATCTTGGTGGGGTTATGGCCGCTTTGATCGAAGCGCACGCCCTTGGGCGTGATGCCCAGCGCCAGCGCCAGCCCGCCGCCTTCGACGCCGCGCACATGCGGGAAGGCGATGCCGTGATCAACCGCCGTGCCGACGATGGCCTCGCGTTTGAGCGCCGCCTCGATCAGTTTGTCGGCGTCGTCCACAAAGCCCTCCGACTGCATTTTGCGCGCCAGTTCGGCGATCGCCCCGTCGCGGTCCATCGCCTTCAGCCGCGGGATCACCAGCGTCTGGTCCGAAAAGCGCGCCAGGCCGGACTTCGGCGTTTCGCCGGGTTTCATCGGTTTGATGATGCGCCGCGGCGCTCCCTCCGAAATGTAGAGGATGCGGTTGCAGACCGGGCAGGGCTGGAGATGCTTGGCCTGGCGCACCGTCTGCACGACGCTGGTCGGCAGTTTCATGCCGCAGCCCACGCAGATGTTGTTCGAGACCGGCACGATCAGCAGCGGATCGCGGGCCTGCATGCGCGTGACCAGCGCCTGAACGTCCGGCGGCAGCATGCGCGTCAACTCGTTCACCGCCGCGGTCAGTTCGTCCATTCGCTCGCTCTTGCGCTGCGTCTTCTGCTCCGTGCGTATGAGCGAGAGTTCCTGAAGCTGGATCAGGTGGTTAAAGATCGGCAACATTGACTTTCCCCCATGGTACGTTAATACCTTGGCGGATATAATCGCGCTTGAAGGCGGCTACTGTCAAGAATACTCTGGCGTTGCGTCCCCCGATTTGGTATCCCGAACGGCGCGCATGTTTACGGAGAGGTGGCCGAGTGGTCTAAGGCGCAGCACTGGAAATGCTGTGTACTCCAAAAGGGTACCGGGGGTTCAAATCCCTCCCTCTCCGCCATTCTTCGCTCTGCGCGCCCTTGAAGGGGCGCTTGAGCTACGAATGGCAAGCCAGCGCAGGGCGAAGAATGGCGCCCTCCATAGCGCAAGCGCAGCGCGGCGCGACGGAGGGCGATCGGTATTTTGCGCGCCCTTGAAGGGGCG
>JANYBP010000103.1 GCA_025360745.1 bacterium | reverse complement strand
CTCCTGCTCCATCAACTCAGGCTAACGCTGCCCGAACAACCCCCGCCTCGAATCGAAGAGCTACAGAGGCGATGTGGGGCAGACCTTTGAGTGAAAACTCAACAAAAACGAGGTTTTACCCCGCGAACGGGGAAAGACGGGATAAGCTGAAACGGCCTGTCATCCTGTTCACCAACCGACCTCGTTGATGAATTCCATCTTTCCGCTTTTGCTCGCTCCAAAAATTCCGCTTTTGAAAACTCCACGACACTGGCCACCATGCATGTTGACAATGTCCGAAACTGCCTGAACTGCAACCGCGGGGTGACCGTCCGCGATCTGGCGCCGGGCGTGTACACCGTGGAGGTGGGCGGCGAAGGAATACGCAACGGGATGAATCCCGAGGCCCAGTTGCCGCACCAGGCCATCGTGACGGCGTGGGACGGCAAGGGCCGGGCCTGTTTCCGGGCTCTGGACGGTAAAGGCGACAGGGCCACCATCGAATTGAAGGATCAGGGGTACATCACGGCCTTCGTCGTGGATTCCAATTCGGCCGACAATTCGGGCTCCGTGGATGTCGCAATCTACGGTGCCCGCGGGATTGAAGAGGGCAAGGGGGCAGGAGGTAAAATCCCGCCGCCCCAGGCGGCATCGATTGAATTCTCCGGCATCCGCAGCGTCGACTGACAGACAAAAGCAGTCCGATGCTTGCGGTTAGACTGCCGTGCAGACGGCGATCCGGTAGTGCAGATAGGCACAGGCTCGGTTCGGACGTACTTCCAGCACGCCGGGCATCAAGCCCAGTTTGCGTTCGAGCCCCGCGCAGATCTCCGTAACTGTCTCTTCCGCGATGCCGTACCGGGCGGACAGATCGTGCGCCGTCAGCGGCAGGGCAGGCGCGGCGCTCAGGTCGTCCACCCGCCAGCCCGCCTCGCCGAGCATCCGGCGCAGTTGGGCGGTCGTGGGGTACCATTTGCCAGTATGCATCCAGCGGTACAGCAGGTTGAGGCATTCGGCCGCGCACGCCTGTTCGAAGCAGGCCGTCTGGTGTACGAACGATTCGCCGTTTTTGGCCTGCCGTCGCAGGTGGGCGAGCACGGGCGGCAGGCCTGGTTCGCCGAAGTAGTGCAGCACGGAGCGCATGATCCACACGACGCGAACATCCTGCGGGACAGCCTCGGCGCGGCTGAAGCGGTCGACCGAGGTGCGGATGGATTGAACCGCGCGTTCGCGCGTCGCGGCCAGTTGCTCGGCTGACGAATCCAGATTGATGAAGCGCGCGCCTGCGCAGTTTCCGCGTGTCGCGAGTTGGGAGAGCAGGAAGCCCGTGCCTCCTCCCAGATCCACCACCACCGCCGCCCGCGTGCGCGCCGCCTCCGCCTCGATTTTTTCCAGCAGCGGGGCCGCCACCGCCAGGTCTGAAAAATAGCCCCCGTGAACCGAATCCCAATGCGACCCGTGAATGGCGGCGTCCTGCCCGGGCCTGGTTTTCGTTACCGGCGCGCCATCACATGAAGCGTGTCTGTGCATGCCGGGCATTGAAGCAAAACGGTTGAGCGCGTGCAACCCCTTGCACACCTAAAAACTGAAAACGGAACCCGGACGTTTGGTTTGCGCATCCGAGCTGGATGCGCGACCGTGGGTGCGACGCCGGAGGCGGCTTGCGTCGAGTCCTTGAACGGCGAAGATTTCGATGCCTTGGCGGCCGCTCTGTTCGCAATGCGTCTGTAAGTGGCACGAGTCCTGCTAAATTTTATTATGGTACCGTGATGTTGCTGGAAGATGTGCGTCTTAAATAATAGCTAATAAAAAGGGGGTCTGGCGATACCTGCCCCTGGAACCGTAAGATGGCAGGTTGGGATATGGTGTATGACGGCGGCGAACGGGGTGTTGCCGGGGCGGGGCGTGCGTGATGGCTTGCAAACGGGAGGCCTTCGAGGGTGTGCGGGCGCGCTGCGTGCCCAGGCGGCGTCAGCCGCCGCGCAAAATTTCCCCATATGGAGCATACAGAATGCATCTGTTTGCTGGCATATTTAGTACGTTTCATAAAAACCCTACAATTCCGTCAATCTTTCGTTGACGTCTCCGGCGTGTTTTTATATCTTTCTCTTTCGCGACTGACGCCGGACTTGTTAACGGAATCCCGTGTGTGAAACGAAAACGCGCGTTCGATTCGGGTGAAGTCCGGGGTCTTGGTTCTTTGACAACCGAATAGCCTGAGGCACTGCTTCGATTCGGAAGCGGTGCGGTGAAGAAGGTGCTCCGTCGCCCGGGGTCGCGCAAGCGGCTTCGGGTTTAAAAGATGAGATAGCGATCGATAAGTCCGCTGCCGGGTCAAACCGGTGGCGGCATTGGAATCATTATTCTACGGAGAGTTTGATTCTGGCTCAGAACGAACGCTGGCAGCGTGGATTAGGCATGCAAGTCGAACGGGATCCAGAAAGTTCGCAAGGATTATCTGGTGATAGTGGCGGAAGGGTGAGGAACACGTGGGTAATCTGCCTCCGGGTGGGGGATAACCTCGCGAAAGCGGGGATAATACCGAATACGATTCTCCGGCGCATGTCGGAGCGATCAAAGGCAGGGACCTTCGGGCCTGTCGCCGGGAGAGGAACCCGCGTCCTATCAGCTTGTTGGTGAGGTAACGGCCCACCAAGGCTTACGGGTAGCTGGTCTGAGAGGATGGTCAGCCACACTGGGACTGAGACACTGCCCAGACTCCTACGGGAGGCTGCAGTCGAGGATCATTCGCAATGCGCGAAAGCGTGACGATGCGACGCTGCGTGGAGGATGAAGGCCTTCGGGTCGTAAACTCCTGTCGTTTGGGAACAAGGAACCGGCGGTAATACCGCCGGAACTTGATAGTACCGAAAGAGGAAGCCACGGCTAACTCTGTGCCAGCAGCCGCGGTAATACAGAGGTGGCGAGCGTTGTTCGGATTTACTGGGCGTAAAGGGTGCGTAGGCGGTACTGTGTGTCGGGTGTGAAATCCCACTGCTCAACGGTGGAATTGCACTCGAAACTGCAGGACTAGAGTGCAGGAGAGGAGAGCGGAATTCCTGGTGTAGCGGTGGAATGCGTTGATATCAGGAAGAACACCGGTGGCGTAGGCGGCTCTCTGGAATGCAACTGACGCTGAGGCACGAAAGCTGGGGGAGCAAACAGGATTAGATACCCTGGTAGTCCCAGCTGTAAACGGTGTGCATTTGGCGTAGGAGGAATTGACCCCTTCTGTGCCGTAGCTAACGCGATAAATGCACCGCCTGGGGAGTACGGTCGCAAGATTAAAACTCAAAGAAATTGACGGGGGCCCGCACAAGCGGAGGAGCATGTGGCTTAATTCGATGCAACGCGAAGAACCTTACCAGGGCTTGACATGCAGAGTTCAGTCCCGGAAACGGGATGGCCGCAAGGCGATCTGCACAGGTGCTGCATGGCTGTCGTCAGTTCGTGCCGTGAGGTGTTGGGTTAAGTCCCGCAACGAACGCAACCCCTGTGTCTAGTTGCCACCGCCGCGCAAGCGGCGCGCACTCCAGACAGACTGCCCGTGATAAACGGGAGGAAGGTGGGGATGACGTCAAGTCAGTATGGCCCTTATGTCCTGGGCTGCACACGTGCTACAATGGCCGGTACAGAGGGGGGCAAGACCGCAAGGTGGAGCAAATCCCCAAAAGCCGGCCCCAGTTCAGATTGAAGGCTGAAACTCGCCTTCATGAAGCCGGATTCGCTAGTAATGGCGCATCAGCTACGGCGCCGTGAATACGTTCCCGGGCCTTGTACACACCGCCCGTCACATCATGAAAGCCGTCTGCACCCAATGTCGCTGATCCAACCCGCAAGGGAAGAAGGCGCCTAAGGTGTGGGTGGTGATTGGGATGAAGTCGTAACAAGGTAGCCGTAGGGGAACCTGCGGCTGGATCACCTCCTTTCTAAGGAGAAGTTGTTCTGAAGGGCGCAAGCCCGGAAGTTCAACCAGGGTCGATCGGTCGGACGCTTCGGCGTCCGGCCGAAGACGGAACACTGGACTCACCGCACCTCTTTCGAACCGAAACAGCGGCCTAGGCTCGCATGGTAATCTGTGCGGGCTGTTGGCTATTCGGAACAGCGGACGCCGTGGAGCCGGTCCTTTGGGGACTGGCGTCGGCATACCGGATGCGTTCTGAACCTCGGGGGCATAGCTCAGTTGGTAGAGCACGAGCTTTGCAAGCTCGGGGCCACCGGTTCGAGCCCGGTTGCCTCCACTATGCTTCGCTCTGCGTTCGCCGCAGGCGAACTTGAGCTTCGCATGGCAAGCCGGACAACGCGGGCTCGCCCTACGAAGCGCGAGGCGCAGCCGAAGCGCGAAGTAGGGCGTGTAGCTCAGTTGGTTAGAGCGTGTCCCTGATAAGGACAAGGTCCCTGGTTCGACTCCAGGCACGCCCACCATGCAGGTGGACCGCTGGTCAAAACGATTTTTAGGAGGCTGGGAGCGCGTTGGCGCCGACAGTTTCCGCCGCGCAAGCGGTTTGCTCTTTGACATGTGCATCGAGATGGGCATCTTTTAAGGACTACAAGCGCTGAGATTCGACCGATTTATCGGTCAAACTAAAGTAAGCGCGCAATGAATGCCTTGGCATCAGCAGGCGATGAAGGACGCGGCAAGCTGCGATAAGCTTCGGGGAGTGGCACACACACTTTGATCCGGAGATTTCCGAATGGGGAAACCCAACTCGCGTAATGGCGGGTTACCGTACTCTGAATACATAGGAATACGGAGCGATACCGGGGGAAGTGAAACATCTCATGTACCCCGAGGAAAAGAAAAACAATTGTGATTCCCCAAGTAGTGGCGAGCGAAAGGGGAACAGCCTAAACTTCGGCGCTTGCGCCGAAGGGTTGCGGGACCGTAACGTGAGACACACGAGGATAGCCGAACGCTCTGGAATGAGCGGCCATAGAGGGTGACTGCCCCTTAGGCGAAATCCAAATGTGCTCTAGCGGTATCCCAAGTAGAGCGGGACACGTGAAACCTTGCTCGAATCTGGAGGGCCCACCCTCTAAGGCTAAATACTAGCTGATGACCGATAGTGAACAAGTACCGTGAGGGAAAGGCGAAAAGAACCCCTGTTAGGGGAGTGAAATAGAACCTGAAATTGCGCGCTGACAAACTGTGGAAGTGCGGCGCAAGCCGTATAACCGCATGCCTTTTGCATAATGAGTCCGCGAGTTAGTGTGTGCAGCATGGTTAAGTCGCCGCTGGCGATGGAGCCGAAGCGAAAGCGAGTGTGAATAGCGCGTTAAGTTGCATGCACTAGACCCGAAGCCGTGTGAGCTACCCATGGCCAGGTTGAAACCGCAGTAACATGCGGTGGAGGACCGAACTAGTTAGCGTTGAAAAGCTATTGGATGAGCTGTGGGTAGGAGCGAAAGACTTATCAAACTCGGTGATAGCTGGTTCTCCCCGAAATACCTTGAGGGATAGCCTCCACGAATGCAATGCATGGGGGTAGAGCACTGGATGGTCTAGGGCCCTTACCGGGGTACCGAAGCCAACCAAACTCCGAATACCATGCACGTCACGTGGGGAGTCAGACAGCGGGGGATAAGCTCCGTTGTCAAGAGGGAAACAGCCCAGACCGCCAGATAAGGCCCCAAAATGCTGGTTCAGTGACTAAGGATGTGAGATTGCGATGACAGCAAGGATGTTGGCTTAGAGGCAGCCATCATTTAAACAGTGCGTAATAGCTGACTTGTCGAGTGATCTTGCGCCGAAAATGATCGGGACTAAAACCAGCTGCCGACGCTGCGGATGCTTTGCGAAAGCGAAGTGTGGTAGGGGAGCGTTCCATTCAGGAGTGAAGCCGGAGGGTAACCGACGGTGGACCGGATGGAAGCGATTATGCGGACATGAGTAACGAAAAGCCGGGCGAGAATCCCGGCCGCCGGAATCCCAAGGTTTCCTGGGGAAGGTTCGTCCTCCCAGGGTTAGCCGGTCCCTTAGCCGAGGCCGAAAGGCGTAGGTGATGGACAACGGGTTCAATATTCCCGTGCCACGATGCCCGCGTTTGAGCAATGGAGTGACGCAGGAGGTTAGGTCAGCCGGCGATTGGTTGTGCCGGTCGAAGCCCGTAGGCGGTTCCCGCAGGTAAATCCGCGGGGGCAACGCTGAAAGGGGACAGGACGCCGAGTCTTCGGACAAGGTTGATTGACTGAGACCATGCTGCCAAGAAAAACTTCTAGCGAGCGGGTATGGTGACCGTACTTAAACCGACACAGGTGGGATGGTAGAAGATACCAAGGCGCGCGAGAGAACCCTCGTTAAGGAACTCGGCACAATAGCCTCGTAACTTAGGGAGAAGAGGTCCTTTCAGCCGTGACTCGCAAGAGAAAGCGGATGAAAGGCGCAGTGAATGGGCCAGGGCGACTGTTTAACAAAAACACAGCACTCTGCAAACACGCAAGTGGACGTATAGGGTGTGACACGTGACCAATGCCGAAAGGTCAAGGCAAGGGGTTAGCCGCAAGGCGAAGCTTCGAACCAAAGCCCCGGTGAATGTCGGCCGTAACTATAACGGTCCTAAGGTAGCGAAATTCCTTGTCGGGCAAGTTCCGACCTGCACGAATCGTGTAACGATCCTGGCACTGTCTCAACGAGGATCTCGGTGAAGTTGTAGTTCCGGTGAAGATGCCGGATACCCGCAGTAGGACGGAAAGACCCCGTGAACCTTTACTGTAATCTGACATGGTCGTCTGGTTTTTCATGTGTAGCATAGCTGGGAGGCTTTGAAGCTGGGTCGTCAGGTCCAGTCGAGCCAACAGTGAAATACCAGTCTTGAGAAGGCGGACGTCTAACCTTGGCCCGTGAAACCGGGTGGGGGACAGTGACAGAGGGTCAGTTTGACTGGGGCGGTTTCCTCCCAAACGATAACGGAGGAGTTCTAAGGTTCCCTCAGCACGGTTGGCAATCGTGTGTTGAGCGTAAAGGTATAAAGGGAGCTTGACTGCGAGACCGACAGGTCGAGCAGGTGCGAAAGCAGGACTTAGTGATCCGGTGGTTGCTTGTGGTAGCGCCATCGCTCATCGGACAAAAGGTACTCTGGGGATAACAGGCTGATGACTGCCAAGAGTTCACATCGACGCAGTCGTTTGGCACCTCGATGTCGGCTCATCGCATCCTGGGGCTGGAGAAGGTCCCAAGGGTTTGGCTGTTCGCCAATTAAAGCGGTACGCGAGCTGGGTTCAAAACGTCGTGAGACAGTTTGGTCCTTATCCACTGTGGGCGCAGGAGATTTGAGGGGAACATTCCTTAGTACGAGAGGACCGGGAATGACGTACCTCTGGTGTGCCGGTTGTCCCGCCGCGGGGCATCGCCGGGTAGCTATGTACGGAACGGATAAGCGCTGAAAGCATCTAAGTGCCAAGCCTCCCCCAAGATTGGATCTCCCTCCCCGTAAGGGGACTAAAGGCAGGTTGTAGACTACGACCTTGATAGGCTGGAGGTGGACGCTCCGTGAGGAGTGCAGCTGACCAGTACTAATCCGCCGTGCGGTTTGACTTTGTATTCCATCGGTCGCTTTTTAGCGCTAGCCTTTGGATGCCCATCTCGAAGCCGGTCAATTAATTTAAATATTAATTTTTCCCGGTGGCCATAGCGAGGAAGTAACACCCGTTCCCATACCGAACACGGAAGTGAAGGGCCTCTGCGGCGATGGTACTGTGGCAGTAGTCATGGGAGAGTAGCGCGCTGCCGGGATTTTTTTGAACCCGTAGGGAAACCTACGGGTTTTCTTTTTTGCACGTATTCACACCCGCCCTGGCGCCGGACGCCATCCGCGTGAAGCGGAGCAGTGCCTGGCCGAGGCGCGCCACCTGAGCGGACCATGACAAAAAATCATACAATTGTACATTGACAAAAGGCCCATGCCGGCGTATTGTCTACTTCCTTGATGGACATACTAGAGTAAAAACCGCCGGGTTCCGGCAGCAGCGACAGCGCAGTTGGGAGAGAAGATGAGTTTCAAAATCGACACATTGGCATTGCACGCCGGACAAAAGCCCGATCCCACAACCGGTGCCCGGGCCGTGCCCATTTATCAGACCACTTCGTACGTGTTCAAAAACACGGAACATGCCGCGAACCTTTTCGCGTTGAAGGAGTTCGGCAACATTTACACCCGGCTGATGAATCCGACGACCGATGTCTTCGAACAGCGCGTGGCGGCGATCGAAGGCGGCACGGGCGCGCTGGGCGTGGCCTCCGGGATGGCGGCGATCACCTATGCCCTGCTGGCGATCACCCGGCTGGGCGACGAGATCGTCGCGGCGAACAACCTTTACGGCGGCACCTACCAGTTGTTCCACCATACTTTTCCGAAACTCGGGCGCACGGTGAAGTTCGTCAATTCCCGCGATCCCGAGGCTTTCAAAAAGGCCATCACGGCCAGGACGCGGGCCATTTACGCGGAAACCGTCGGCAATCCGAAACTGGATGTGCCCGACTTCGAGGCCCTCGCCAAGATCGCCCACGACGCGGGAATTCCGCTGGTGGTGGATAACACCATCGGCGTTGGCCTGGTGCGGCCGATCGACTTTGGGGCCGATATCCTGGCAAGCTCCGCAACCAAGTACATCGGCGGCCATGGCACATCCATCGGCGGCGTGATCGTGGACTCCGGTAAGTTCGCCTGGAACAACGGCAAGTTTCCGGAGTTCACCGAACCGGATCCGAGCTATCACGGCCTCGCCTACTGGGATGCGCTTTCCAATGTGCCGGGTCTCGGCAACGTGGCTTTTATCTTCAAGATCCGTCTCACGCTCTTGCGCGACATGGGCGCCGCGCTCAGCCCCTTCAACGCGCAGCAGTTCCTGATTGGACTTGAAACGCTGCCGATGCGCCAGCAGCGGCATTCGGAGAATGCCCTGAAGGTCGCGCGCTGGCTGAAACAACATCCGCGCATCGGCTGGGTGACCTACCCCGGGCTGGAGGACGATCCGAGCCACGCCATCGCGGCCAAATACTTGAAGAAGGGCTTTGGCGGCATTGTGGGCTTCGGCGTCAAGGGCGGCATGGAGGCCGGCAAACGCTTCATCAACTCGGTGAAGTTACTTTCGCACCTGGCCAACATCGGCGACGCCAAGAGTCTGGTGATTCATCCGGCGTCAACCACGCACCAGCAGTTGACGGAGGACGAACAAAAGGCCACCGGGGTCACGGCCGATTACATCCGCCTCTCCGTCGGTCTCGAAGATGTCGAGGACATCGAGGCCGACATCGCCCAGGCGCTGGGGTGAAATCAGGTTGTCTCCCTGAATCCCATGAAACTGACGATCAACGGCGAAACCGCGGAATGGCCGGCGGACACCTGCTTGCGGACGGTGTTCGAACGGCTGGGGTTGCGCGGACAGCGCGTGGCTGTGATGGTTAACGGGGATGTCGTGACGCGTTCTCAACACGAATCCTTTGTGGTTCATGAGGGCGACCGGATTGAAATCCTGACGCTGGCTGGCGGGGGGTAAGACCATGCCGCTCACACCGCCGCAACGCGCGCGCTACGCCAGGCAGCTGGCCCTGCCGGAAATCGGCGAAAGCGGCCAGATCCGCCTGGCGGCGGCGCGGATTCTGATCGTCGGCGCGGGCGGTCTGGGTTCCCCGGCGGCTTACTACCTGGCGGCGGCGGGGATCGGCACGCTGGGCCTGGCGGACGACGATGTTGTCGAAGCCAGCAATCTGCAACGGCAAATCCTGCACGGCACGGCCGACATCGGACGGCCCAAAATCGAGTCCGCCGCGCAACGGCTGCAGGCGTTGAACCCGGAACTGCGCGTGCGGCCGCATCGCGAACGGTTCGACGCCGCCGGCGCGCCGCAAATGCTCGCCGGGTACGATTTCGTGATCGATGGCACCGACAACTTCGCGGCGAAATTCCAGATCGCCGACGCCTGCCTGGAGGCGGGCAAAGCTTATTCTCACGCGGGCGTAAACCGCTTCCTTGGGCAAACCATGACCGTGCTGCCGGGCCGGTCGGCCTGCTACCGCTGTCTGTTCGAGAGCCCGCCACCGCCGCCCGCCGCGCCGGAGGCGCCGCAGGGACCGCTGGGCGCGCTGCCCGGCGTGATCGGCGCCATCCAGGCCACGGAGGCCATCAAGTACGTGCTGGGCATCGGCAAACTTTTACTCGATCGCATCCTGGTCTACGATGCGATGGAACTTCAGGTGCGGATTGTGGCGGTCCACCGGCGGAATGGTTGCGTGTGCAATCGGCCGGGCGGTTTCCATGCGAGCGCCCCAAAGGTGATTTAGAATGAATAGTTACGAACAGTCCAGGAGGCCAACATGAGCCGTATATACGCCGACAACTCGCAGGCCATCGGGCACACCCCGCTGGTGCAATTGAATTCCGTGATTCCCGGCAAGAAGGTGCGGGTGCTGGCCAAGATCGAAGGGCGCAATCCCTCCTACTCGGTCAAGTGCCGCATCGGCGCCGCCATGGTCTGGGACGCCGAGCAGCGCGGCGTTCTGAAACCGGGCGTCGAGATTGTCGAGCCCACCAGCGGCAATACCGGCATCGCCCTGGCCTATGTCGCCGCGGCGCGCGGTTACAAACTTACGCTGACCATGCCGGAGACCATGAGCATGGAGCGCAGGCGCGTGCTCGCCGCCTTTGGGGCGAAACTGGTGCTCACCCCGGGGGCGGAGGGTATGAAGGGCGCCGTGAATCGCGCGGAAGAAATGGCCGCTTCCGATCCGCAACGCTACTTTTTGCCGCAGCAGTTCAAGAATCCGGCCAACCCCGCGATACACGAAACCACCACGGGCCCGGAAATCTGGGATGATACGGACGGACAGGTGGACGTGCTGATCGCGGGCGTCGGCACTGGCGGCACAATCACCGGCCTGGCGCGTTATCTAAAACGGACCAGAGGCAGGCAGGTTCTGGCGGTCGCCGTCGAGCCCGCCGAAAGCCCCGTCCTGACGCAAAAACTGGCCGGCCTGGCGCTCAAGCCCGGGCCGCACAAAATCCAGGGCATTGGCGCCGGCTTTATTCCTGACGTGTTGGATTTATCGCTGGTTGACCGCGTGGAGCAGGTGGAAAGTATGGAGGCCGTGGAATACGCCCGGCGGCTCGCACGCGAGGAGGGACTGCTGAGCGGCATCTCCTGCGGCGCCGCCGTGGCGGCGGCCGCGCGTCTTTCCCTCGACCCGCAGTTCGAGGGAAAGACGATTGTGGTCATCCTCCCCGACGCCGGCGAACGCTACCTCTCGACCATTCTCTTCGATGGTCTATAGAACCGAACGATGAATAGTCGGCAAACGCCCGGACGCTCACCGACTCACCGACTCACCGACTCACCGACTCACCGACTCACCGTACACCCCCGTGCTCAAGGCCGCCAGGCCAGCTCTCCGCAACGCAGCGTCAGATCCTGCATCTGCGGCAGTTTTTCCGTTTGCGGGAGTTCCACGGTGAATTTGAACGGGCTCGCGCCGGCTTGCTTCGTAATCGTCTTGATTTCGCCGGTCCATGCCGTGCTGTCCAGGGGTTTGGCCGTGTTGGCCGGCGCCTCCTTGTAACGGTACGATACCGTCAGGGGCGCCGTCTTGAGCGTCTCGGGATTCGCGACTGTCAGCGTCACGTTGTTCTTACCCGGCATGAGATGCGGGGCGGCCATGGCGTTATGCGTGAAGACCGTGCTCAGGTAAAAGCGCTTCAGCACCGCCTTGCCCTTGAGCGCGAATCGCACCTGGTAGGCATGCAGTCCGACCTGTCGCTTGACGACAATCTGATCCAGTTCGACCTGGCTGCGGCCGGCCGATGCATTGGTGGCGGCGATCGCGGTCCACTGTTTGCCATCCAGCGACGCGGAGACTTCCACGACGTCGCCCGCGCCCGGCGTGGCGGTCTCGAAGGTCAGCGTGCTGCCGCTGATGTAGAAGGGGCAATGGACGGCGAAGACAACCTCGCCCTCACCGGCCAATCCTTGCGGCGTGGCATGCACGCCCTTCTCGGACAGCACGCCCTGGCGGTATTTGTCGCCGGTAAGGTCCGGGGCGTAATTCATGCGGCCGTTGAAGTAATGGCGGTAACTGATGCTCTTGCGTTCGTACTTGAGGATGCCGTACGGCTCCCAGAACTTGAACAGATACGACTCGGCTTTCTGATCCCTCGCGCCGCAACCGTGATAGGGCGTCTTGTCGTTCTTGCCCGCGGTGCCCGGCAGCGCCTTGCCCTCCGGCCACCAGCTGCGTACGATCTCTTCGCCCGTCCGGAGGCGGTAATCCTTCACGTTCCAGTTCAATTTCTGGGGCATGTAGTTGTTTTCCTTCACGCCGTTAATGAAACAAGCCGGCGTGTCGCCGCAGGGCAGGTAACCAGGCGCCGCCCGTCCCTCTTCAACCGCCTTCGTGGCCAGCGTCGGATCGTTCTTCAACTCCTCGTACGATGCGACATTCCTGTTCGGCCCCCGCGTAAAGACGTAAAAATTCATGAAGGTGTCGTAGCCGTGCCACTTGCCGTCGTAGTACGCCTCATAGAAAGTGTGCCCCGGCCCCGAAACCACACGGGCCTTGATGCCCGCCTCCGTGAGCAGGCCTTTCATGCAGGTGCCCTGCGACCCGCACAAGGTGTTGCCGATGACGTTTATGCATTTGATCGGGTCGCGGCTTTCCGGCATGTTCACGTAGTGATAGACCCTCTGACGGTAGAAGTTGTAGAGGGCGATGGCCTTCTGTTCCTCGGTCATGCCGGGCTTGATGACGTCCTTTAGGATGGACTCGTAACTGGAGCAATCCACCGTCTGGTCGGTGGTCACCCATGCGCCATCGACGACCCCGCGCGGCAACGGCTCCGCGCCCCGCGTCAGCAACGCGGCGATCGCGATCGCCACACCAACCATGGTCGTTTTGTTCAGCCTGTTCATCTCGAACCTCGCCTTTCTGCTTAAAAACGGCAACCGGGCCCTTGCGACCCGGCGGGCGCAAGGATTTGACCGAGCCTACGCCGCTTTTGGTTTCCCGGCAACAGCTTTCCGGCGGTTATTCCCGGCCGGACGCTGCGACGCGGCGATTGAGGCCCTGCGCCGCGAAAAAATGCCGCCGCAAATAACGCTTGACTGCGGGACGGTGAATTTGTCACACTCTTCGTTCGCCGAATAATTGGCTGAACGATCATGGATTGGTATGGTTTGGACCGGTTTGCAACCGAATTTTGAGATACACGAGGTGTTTTATGTCCAAGGTGCTTGGAATAGATTTGGGCACGACGAATTCCTGCATGTCCGTAATGGAAGGCGGGGAGCCGGTGGTGATCCCGAATGCCGAAGGCATGCGGACCACGCCGTCGATAGTGGCGTTTACCAAGACCGGCGAACGGCTGGTGGGGCAGGCCGCCAAGCGGCAGGCGGTCACCAATGCCAGCAACACGGTTTTTTCGATCAAGCGTTTCATGGGGCGGAAATTCGATGAAGTTTCGCGCGAGATCAAGCTGGTGCCGTACAAGGTCGTGAAGGCGGCCAACGGGGACGCCAACGTCTCGATCGGCGACAAGACCTACTCGCCGCCGGAAATTTCCTCGATGATTCTGCAAAAAATGAAGGCGGACGCCGAGGCCTTTCTGGGCGAGCCGATCGCGCAGGCGGTGGTGACGGTGCCGGCCTACTTCAACGACAGCCAGCGGCAGGCCACCAAGGACGCCGGGCGCATCGCGGGGCTGGAGGTATTGCGCATCATCAACGAGCCCACGGCGGCCTCGCTGGCCTATGGACTGGACAAGAAGAAGGACGAGAAGATCGCGGTCTACGATCTGGGCGGCGGCACCTTCGACGTCTCGGTGCTGGACATCGGCGACGGCGTTTTCGAGGTCAAGGCGACCAATGGCGACACGCATCTGGGCGGCGACGATTTCGATCACGCCATCATCGAGTGGCTGGTGGGCGATTTCAAGCAGGAGCACGGCATCGATCTCAGCCGGGATATGATGGCCCTGCAGCGGCTGAAGGAGGCGGCCGAGAAGGCCAAGTGCGAACTCTCCAGCGCGCAGACCACGGAGATCAACCTGCCGTTCGTCACGGCGGACGCCAGCGGGCCCAAGCACCTGCACGTCAACCTGACCCGCGCGAAAATGGAGCAGCTGGTGGAGTCCCTGATCGAGCGCACGCGCGGCCCCGTGGTGGCGTGCCTCAAGGACGCGGGCTTGAACGATGTGGACGAGGCGGTGATGGTGGGCGGCATGACGCGCATGCCCAAGGTTCAGGATATGGCCCGCGCGCTTTTTCACAAGGAACCGCACAAGGGCGTCAACCCGGACGAAGTCGTGGCCGTCGGCGCGGCGATCCAGGGCGGCATTCTGAAGGGCGAAGTCAAGGATGTGTTGTTGCTCGACGTCACGCCGCTTTCGCTGGGCATCGAGACGCTGGGCAGCGTGTCCACGGTGCTGATCGAGCGCAACACGACGATTCCGACCAAGAAGACCGAGGTCTTCAGCACGGCCTCGGACAATCAGACGCAGGTCGAGATTCACGTCCTGCAGGGCGAGCGCAAGCTGGCGCACGACAACAAGACCATCGGACGTTTCGCGCTGGACGGGATTCCCCCGGCGGCGCGCGGCGTGCCGCAGGTCGAGGTCACGTTCGACATCGACGCCAACGGCATCCTGCATGTCACGGCCAAGGACCTGGCGACCAGCCGCGAACAGAAGATCACGATCACCAGTTCCAGCGGTCTCAACGAAGCCGAGATCAAGCGCATGGTGCGCGACGCCGAGGAGCATGCCGGCGACGACACCAGGAAGCGCGAGCAGATCGACGCGCGCAACCAGGCCGAGAACCTGGTCTATCAGACCGAGAAGCTGATCAAGGATCAGGGCGACAAGCTGGACGCCGCCAAGAAGCGCGAAGTCGAGGACGAGATCGGCCGCGTCAAAGAGGCGCTCAAGAGCAATGCCGACACGGAGGCGCTGCGCAAGACGATGGAGGCGCTCTCCGCCAGGATGCAGGCTGTTTCCAGCGAGATGTACGCGCACGCCAAGGCTCAGCAGCCGGGCGCGGGCGAGGCCGCGGGCGCCGCAGGCGCCGGGCCGGACGGGGGCAAAGAGGCGGGCGCCAAGGGCGGCCGTTCCGGCGGTGGCAAGGAAGATGTGATAGACGCAGATTTCGAGATGGTGGACGACAACAACAAGAAGTAGTCCACCGCTTTCCGCTCCGGCGCCCCCAAGACGGAGGCGGCGACGGATCGGCCTGACGCGGGTGCGGCGGGCCGTAGAATGACGAATGGAGGGGCGCCTGAGGGGGCCCGCCAAACGAGAGAGAGAAGGAGACACACGTAGATGAAGATCAAACCGTTGAGTGATCGAGTTCTGGTCGAACCGGTCAAAGATGCCGACGAGCTCAAGAAGGGCGGAATCATCATTCCCGACACGGCGAAAGAAAAGCCGCAGCAGGGCAAGGTGATCGCCGTGGGCACGGGCAAACGCGATGACGATGGCAAGATTATCCCCTTCAACGTGAAGGTCGGGGATACGGTGCTCATGCCGAAGTACGGCGGAACCGAAGTGAAGATCGATAATCATGAATACCAGATCGTCCGCGAGGATGACATTCTCGGCGTAATCGAAGGCTGAAGATTCTGGTCGAAATATCCTGTAATCAGGGAGGAGTAACGAGAAATGTCCGATAAAGGCAAAGTTCTGAAGTACGACGCCGATGCGCGTCAGGCGCTGCTGCGCGGTGTCGAAAAATTGAGCCGTGCGGTCAAGACGACCCTCGGCCCGTGCGGGCGTAATGTGGTGCTGGACAAGAAGTTCGGTTCACCGACGATCACCAAGGACGGCGTTTCCGTTGCCAAGGAGATCGAGCTGTCCGACCCGTTCGAAAACATCGGCGCGCAGATGGTCCGCGAAGTCGCCAGCAAGACAAGCGACACCGCGGGCGACGGCACAACGACGGCGACCCTGCTGGCCGAGGCGATCTATCGCGAAGGCCTGAAGAACGTCACCGCCGGCGCCAATCCGATGAGTCTCAAGTTCGGCATCGACAAGGCTGTCGAGACGCTGGTGGAAGCGCTCGCGAAGCAGTCCAAGAAGGTCAAGGAGCACATCGAAATCGCCCAGGTGGCCACCATTTCCTCAAATGGCGACAAGGCCATCGGCGAGATCATCGCGGACGCGATGGACAAGGTCGGCAAAGACGGCACGATTACCGTCGAGGAAGCCAAGTCCGTCGAGACCACGCTCGATGTGGTCGAGGGCATGCAGTTCGACAAGGGCTACATTTCCCCGTACTTCTCGAGCAACGCCGAGACGATGGAGTGCGTGCTCGAAGACTCCTACATCCTGATCCACGAGAAGAAGATCTCGAACCTTCAGGACCTGTTGCCCCTGCTGCAACTCGTGGCCAAGTCGGGCAAGCAGCTGCTGATCATCGCCGAAGACGTCGAGGGCGAAGCGCTGGCCACCCTGGTGGTCAACAAACTGCGCGGCACGTTGAATGCCTGCGCGGTCAAGGCCCCCGGCTTTGGCGACCGCCGCAAGTCGATGATGGAGGATATCGCGATCCTGACCGGCGGACGCTGCCTGACCGAGGACCTCGGCGTCAAGCTGGAGAACGTCAAGCTGGAGGATCTGGGCCGCGCGAAACACATCACGGTGGACAAGGAAAACACCACCATCGTTGAGGGCGCCGGCAAGGCTTCGGCCATTCAGGGCCGCGTTTCTCAGATTAAGCGCCAGATCGAGGAGACCACCTCGGACTACGACCGCGAAAAACTGCAGGAGCGGCTGGCGAAACTCGCCGGCGGCGTGGCGGTTGTCAAGGTCGGCGCTGCGACCGAGAGCGCGATGAAGGAGAAGAAGGCCCGCGTCGAAGACGCCCTGCACGCGACCCGTGCGGCCGTCGAAGAAGGCGTTGTGGCGGGCGGCGGCGTGGCGCTGCTGCGCTGCCAGTCGGCGCTGGACAAGCTGGACCTGAAGGGCGATGAAGCCATCGGCGTCCAGATCATCCGCATCGCGATCGAAGCCCCGCTCCGCCAGCTCGTGAGCAACGCCGGCCTGGAAGGCGCCGTGATCGTGCAGGAAGTCAAGAAGCGCAAGGGCGCCGAGGGCTTCAATGTCGCGACCCGCGAGTACACCGACCTGATCAAGGACGGCGTGCTCGACCCGACCAAGGTGACGCGCATGGCGCTGCAGAACGCGGCGTCCATCGCCGGCCTGCTGCTCACGACGGAATGCGTCGTGACGGAAATGCCCAAGGAAGAAAAGGCCATGTCGGCGCAGGGCGGCGGCGGTGGCATGGGCGGCATGGGCGGCATGGGAGACTATTAATCCCGCGTCCCTGAATTGACTCGAGTGGACGGGGGCGCATAGAATGCGCCCCGTTCACCTTTTTGGGAGGTTATATTTTGAATGTCGAATTGTTCGAACAAGCCCGGTTGCATGTGCCCAGCGTGCCGCAACTGGTGAATATGCTCTCACGGCGTTTGCGCCAATTGAATGCCGGCATGCGGCCCTATATCAAACCCGAAAAGGGCGATGAACGGATCGATGTCGCCATGCGGGAAATCGTGACCGGCAAGATGACCGCCGAGATCGGGTTCTTCAGCACGACGGATAAGGCCGGCGTGCCGGACGAGACGCCGTAAGGCGGACCCGGCCATGGCCTCCGCTGTGGACCATGCGGGTTCCGGCAGGGTGGCGACCAATCGCAAAGCCCTGCACGATTACCAGGTTCTGGAGCGGATCGAGGCGGGCCTCGAACTGCTTGGAACGGAAGTCAAGTCGGTCCGTGACAACGGGTTGACTCTGATTGGCGGCTTTGCGCGCATCGAGGACGGTCAGGCGGTGCTCTACGGCGTGAAAATCGCCCCCTACGCCTGCGGCAATCGCTTCAACCACGAATCCGAACGGCCGCGCCGGCTGCTTTTGCATGGCAGGGAAATCGCCCGGCTCGGCGCGCAAATGGCCCAAAAGGGCCTGACGCTGGTGCCGCTGAACGCGTTCTTCCGCAAAGGCTGGTTGAAACTGGAACTGGGAATCTGCCGCGGACGGCAGGAACCCGACAAGCGCGACCGACTGCGTCGCGAAACGTCCGATCGCGAACTCCAGCGCGCCGTTCGCCGTCGATGAATCCGGCAAGAACCGCTTGCGCATTTTCATCGTGATATGCTAAATTAGCCTTTCTTGTGTATGTGGTTTGATTCTGCGGGTTGCGTAATATTTTAGCTCGATCCGGCTGATTTTTAAGGAAAGGACGACATCCGTCATGCTCGATGGTCAGCAGCGAATGCGTAAGGTGGCAGGGGCTTGCATGCTGGCGGCCTTGCTTTGTGCCAGTCTCCCGGGTTGCGCCACCAGACATCCGCGGAGGGCATTGCCGACGCCGGGCAATGACGCCGACGCTGGCAACCAGTCCGTGGCCGCCGTGACGAACGGAACGAGGAGCGCCGGCGAGCCGCGCATCCGTGCGGGATTGGTGATCAGTGTCGCCGTGCTGGCCGCGGGCAAAAAAGAGGTGGACGAACCCAAGAAGCAGGTCTCCGCGCAGGGTGATATTTCGCTGCCGCTGGTCGGGGCGGTGGTCTGCGCCGGACTGACGCCCGGAGAGTTTTCGAAGCGGCTGGAGACGCTCTACGCCGAGTATATTCGCGATCCGCAGGTTGCGATCGGGTTTGTCTACGACAACAGTCCCGGTTCGGTTTCGCCCTGGGGTTCGGTGACGGTGCTGGGGCGCGTCAAACAGCCGGGCAGCATCAATATCCCGCCCACGCACGATCTTACCGTCAGCCGGGCGATTCAGCTTGCCGGAGGGCTCGACACGAGCGCGCGCGACACCGCCATCCGCGTAACCCACCGCATGCCGGACGGCTCGACGCAGCAGGTGACGGTCGATTTGAAGAACGTCGGCTCAAGCGGTGACGCCAGCGGCGATTTGCAGGTGGGGGCGGGCGATGTGGTATATGTGCCCGAACACGTTTTTTGATCGAATTTCAGTTGCGCGATGCCGCGAACGAACGGCATCGGAATGTTCGAAAATATATCTTGCATGCGCGCGAATTGCGGCCTAATTTGTCACCGATGGTGGGAGGGTTGTATTATGCAGCGAAACAGGAACGCCGTGAATTGGGTGGCCGTTTTGTTTGTGGCGGTGGCGACAACCAGCGCGTTCAGCGAGCCCGGCGATGGGATACGGGTGGGCGACATGCTGTTGCATCCTTACGTGGATGCGGCGGTGAGTTACGACAGCAATCCGCTTTTGTTCGGAAAAGGTCAGGAGGCGGACGACGTTTTCCTGGATTTCAGCCCCGGCCTGAATATCACCAAGATCAGCGATCTTCTGCGCCTGGACGCTCTGTTGTGGAGCCGGTTTAGGCGGTACGACGAGTTTAACAGCGAAAATCGCGACGATTTATCGGAGGAGGTGCGCCTCGTATTGGGTCGTTTGGAAGACTGGCGCCTGCGTCTCAACGAACGCTACGGGCGTGTGTCGGATTATGACGTTGTCGGCGTGACGGCGGCGGACATTGAGAACCAGGCGGTCACCCCCTTGAGTATGGACGACCGCTCCCAACGCGTTAACAGGCACATCCTCGATGCCGGTTTCGGGGTGGAAGGGCCCCTGACGGACAAGATGTCGATGGACGGGCTGTTCGATTACGGAAAGGTCAACTACACGACGCCGGGGTTGTTGGATTCCGTCGAGGAACGCGTGTCGGTCAAGTTCGCGCGCAAGGTTACCACCAAGTCCAGCGCCATTCTGGCGGGGGATTACATCCGCATGGACAACGACAGCCTGCCCCGTCCGGCCAATTACTACGCCGGGCGCGCTGGTTGGCAATGGCAGGGGACGGACAAGAGCCGTTTCGAGGGCAGCATCGGCGCTTACGATTTTTCCGGCGCCGATCAGAACGATGGCGGCGCCGGCAATCGGGGAGGATTTTCGTACAACATGGCGTGGTACTGGCGGACCACCTCGAAACTGCTGGTGACGATCGACGGACGCAACGAAATGCAGCTGGCTGTCGATGCGCCGCAGAACGCCAAATTGTCCAGCCTGGTCACCGGCAGTGCGCGCTATGCGCTCACCGAACGCACGGCCTTTGCGCTTCTGCTTGGCTATCGCAACGATGGCTATGACGCGACGGAACACGCGCTCGGCGGCGAGCTGGTTAAACGCAAGGTCGTTCAACTGCATTACGGTCTCCGCGTCGACCACCAGTTGCTCAAGTGGTTGAAGGTTTACGGTGAGGCCTGGCGGGAAGATACGCAGGATAACGTGCGCGGCGATTACGACGAGATGCGGGCCACGCTGGGCCTCAAGGCCGAGTACTGAGCCGGCCGGCGATGTGCGGATCGGTTGCGGGAGTGTAACGTTAAGAAAGGATCGTGCTTTATGAAGACCATGCGACTGTTGGGTGTGTTGTTGGCGTGCGGTTGTGCGATGGCGGGTGGCGCGCTGGCGGCTGGACAGGCTGTTGCGCCGACCGCTGGCGAGATCGCGGCGAAGCCCGAGTTGATCGTCGCCGCCATTCAAGACCAGACCGCCTCGAATTCGGCGGCCATCGTGACCGCCGCGTTGAATGCGGTGTCCTTGTCCGAATTATCCGAGGCGACGAAACGGGAACGTATCATCGCGATTATCGCCTATGCCGTGTCGTCGAAAGGAAGCGCGGCTGCGCCCATGATGGGGCTTGTGGCCGCCCATGTTTCACCCGTGTGGCTGCCGGTTGTCGCGGCGACGGCCGTGGTGGCGGCCGGAAATCAATCGGCCGCGGTCGCGAGCGCCATGCAAACGGCCCTGGCCGGCAATGCTACGGCGACAGCGGCCTTGGGAGTGGCGTTCGCGAATCCCTCGGCCGTTTTACAGACAACCGGGAACGGGATCGTTCATGCGATCACGCTGCCGGCGGTGCAACTGCAGGTGCCCGCCAACAAGCCGCCGTTACCCGCGCCTCTCTACGAGGGGCAGTAAGTTTCCAAGATGGGAAAACGGCGTTCGAAAACGATATGGGCGGTGGCGGGGTTGGCGGCGCTGTTGCTGGGCGGCAGCCTGACCGCTGTGCAAGCGGCGAACGAGCTTATTATCGCGTCGTTTCAGGATGGTTATTTGTCCTGGACCAACGGCAACACCAATCTCTACTACACGGTCGAGTATAAGCCCAACCTGGCCGATACCAACCTCGTCTGGGACGGTTCCTATCGCGCCGCGCAGGATCTGAAATCTTCGGCGGCCAGCATTACTGCGCCGGTCGGCGTCTATTATCAGGTGGTGGGCAGTTCGAATCCGCTGCATACCCTGGCCTTCTCCGCCACCACAACGGCGGTGCATGCCGGATATTATGAGGCCGCGACGTTGAATACCGTGGACGCCGACTTGGTCGCCGGGAACATCAGGTCGGGAATCAATATTTTCGGCGTGAATGGCAACAGCAACGTGGTGGACACCGCCAGCGGCAATGCGGGCGCGGGCGATATTAAAGCGGGACAAGTCGCATGGGTGAACGGGTTGGCCGTGACCGGCGCAATCGCGACCCTGACGTTCTCGTCCGCGACCACAAACGTGCCGGCCGGCTATTACGCGGCGACGAATCTGCCGGCGGTGGACGCCGATCTGAAAGCCGACAACATCGCCACGAACGTGACCATCTTCGGCATCGCCGGAACCCTCAGTACCACGCCCGCCGCCGTGCCGAAGACGGGGCAGACGAATTCGTATCAGACGTGGGATGACGGTTTTCACAAGAAGGGCGTGGTCTGGCCTAATCCACGCTTTACGGTGCAAGCCAACACCAACTGTGTTCTGGACAACTTAACGGGACTGGTCTGGGCGCGGAACGCGAGCCTGGTCGGTACAATGACTTGGACCGATGCGGTGTTTTACTGCTGGGCTTTGGATAATATCACCAATGTTCTTTATACCTATGGCGGTACCAATGACTGGCGGCTACCGAATCGCCGCGAACTATTGAGCCTGATAGACGACGGCCGGATCAATCCCGCGCTTTGCGATACGACAGGCACTGTGAGTTGGACGGAAAACAATCCATTCACGGGCGTCAAGTCGGACAACTTCTACTGGTCCAGCACCACCTATGCCGGTGTCACGGACGACGCCTGGGCCGTGTTCGTGGGCGGCGGCGGAGTTTGGCTGCGCCCTAAGACGGACGCATACTACGTCTGGCTCGTGCGCGGTGGACAGTGAGGAGCCATGGGTCTTTGATTGTAATGGGGCAGTTACGCGGTGGGACCGCCTGAAGGCGGTACACCAAACGCGGGAATAATAATAAGTAATGCCGTTTGGTGTACCGGCTTTAGCCGGTCTTTAGTCCGCCTTCCCTATGTCACTGACCCATTACCTTTGATTGTGTTTTGTGCTTGCGGCGCCATGACCCGGAAGGCACAATGCTGCCTCAAGGAGTAGCAATGTTGACGCACTACATACACCAGGTCATGCGCCGTGCGCACTTTGAGATCATGGAGAACGGGCGGTTCTATGGCAGCATCCCGGGTTTCCAAGGAGTCTGGAGCGAAGGCGTGTCACTGGAAGAATGCCGCGACGAGCTGGTTGAGGCTATCGATGGCTGGCTGATCGTCAAGTTGCGGTGCGGAGACGATGTGCCGATTGTGGACGGCATTGACATCAACCGCGCGGGCAAAGAAGTCGCCTATGCCTAAGCCGATCAGCCGCCGGGAGGTTCTACGCCGGTTCAAGGCGCTGGGTTGGAATGGACCTTACGCCGGCGGCAGTCACATGTTCATGCGCAAAGGCAGCAGCATCGTTCGAATACCCAATCCTCACGGCAGTGACATCGACTGGTCGCTGATGAAGCGTATCCTCGCACAAGCGGAAATCACTCCCGGTCAGTGGGACATCGACGGGTGACCAAATCTTTTCTTCGTTGTCTGATGGCCTCGTAGATCAGCAGCACCGTGGCGGCGGCGACGTTCAGGCTGTCGGCCTGGCCCTTCATCGGAATGCGCACGCGCAAGTCGGCCTGCTTTAGCCAGGCCTCGCTGAGGCCGTACTGTTCCGTGCCGACCACGATCGCCAGGCCGCCGCGCAGGTCGGCGTCGAAATACTCCGTGTCGGTGTGCGGCGTCGCGGCCAGAATGCGGATTTGCCGCGCGCGCAGCCAGGCCAGCGTGTCGTCAGTGGAGGCCACGGCCAGCGGAACGCTGAAAAGCGTGCCGATGCTGGCGCGCACGACGTTGGGGTTGTGAATGTCGGTGCAGGGGTCGGCCACGATCACCGCGTCCGCTCCGGCGGCATCGGCCGAACGTAAAATTGTACCCAGATTGCCCGGCTTCTCGATGGCCTCGGCCACGATCAGCAGCGGCTCGGCGGGCGGATTAAGATCGGCCAGGGAGGCGTGCAACTGCGGGGCGACGGCCAGCAGCCCTTCCGGACGGTCGCGGTAGGACAGTTTGGCGAAGACCGGCGCATCGCACTCGATCACGACTGCGCCCGCGGCCGCCGCGTCGTCCGCCAGGGCTGGTTCGTTCTTGCCCAGATAATACTCGGGACAGATATAGAGCGTGGTCAAGGGACGCCGGTTGTCGAGTGCGCGCCGGATTTCGCGGTAGCCCTCGACGATCATCTGCCGCGAGGCGTCGCGGTGCGAACGCTGGCGGAGTTTGACGACCTCTTTGACGCCGGGATTCTGGAGACTGGTCAGCCGCATGGAACGGCGATCTATTAAGGCTTCACGGTGATTGTGCACCTTGCGGAATCACCGGACGCGTCAGTGACGGTTACCGTATTCGTTACATTCGCTGTGGGGGGGATGATTGTTGTGTATGTTACTACTGAGGATCCCGTTTTTGGAGTTACATCCCCAGTTCCGCTCCCCGAAACTTCCCAATTGTAGGTGCCATCTCCACCGGAGGCGTTCAGTGTTAGTGACCCGCTAGTGTTTATAGTGTGACTCGTCGGTGTCACCGTCAACGGACCGCTCGGAGAATTGGTCTCGGGAATGGCGCTATGCACCAGGGCCGTCGCGGTTTCGCTATAGCCGGACTGGCTGTTGGTGACGGCGCTGCCCTGGGGTGTGCCGGCGATCAGCGAAGTGCAGACGATCTGGATGGTGCCAGCCGTGTCGGTCAACATCTGGAAGGTCACGGTATCGCCATGGCGCGTGTCGAGTTTGCCGCCGCCGTTATCGGGGCTGAGCGACCAGGTGTAGTCGTAACCGCCGGAGACCGTGAAGACCTGGGTCTGGCCCTTGGACAGCGTGACGGCAGCCGGATTGATCTCGATATTCTCCGTGGCCGAACCCGTGTCGCATCCAGACCAGAAAGTCATGCCGGCGGCCGCGAGCAGTGCGACCGTGAGGCAGGGGAGCAGCAATTTCAGGCGCATGATGGTCTCCTTCGAGGTGCGGTTTACAACGGATCGATCAGGTCCAGAATGGGATCGCGGCGTCCGCCGCGCGATTCGTGACGGGCCGCTGCGCGGGGGGCCGGCGGCGGCGCTGGAGGCGGCGGGCTGGGGGAGGTCTCCGGGGTAAACATATCGGGAGCGGGCGGCGGCGGGGCGGGTGGACGCTGGACATGCTGCGCGGCGCGCGGTTTGGGCGCGTCGCCGTGAACAGGACCGCCTGAGTTTTCGATCGCCTTCCAGAAGGTGGAGAATTTCATGACCTCGGCGCCGGACTTGGCGGCGAGCGGCTCCCATTCGGCGCGGTCGGTGAGAACCATCACCTGATGATTGCGTCCGAGGCGGGCGATCAGCGCGTGCAACGCGCCGGGGAACTCCTCGCGTGTGGCGACGTACTGCACGTCGAGCACACCCTTGACCGATGTGTCCCCGGCATGCGGTTTGGCGCCGCCGCAGAAAACCACGCAGGCGGGCAGTTTTTCCCTGGCGCAAAACGTTTGAATACGGCGCACGACGCTGCCGCCGCGGCCGCCGACGCGCGCGAGGATGTCGGGCTCGACCAGAAAAACGAGCGCTTGCGAAAGGCCGACCGGCTTGGAGCCGCCGCCGCCGATCAGGCGGCGCAATTGACTGACAAGGCGAATTTGTTTCACGATAATCTCGATTCAGGGCGGCCGCATGGCCATCACATATTCCGGCAATCATAGAGCGTGGACGGAGCATTGTCAAAACCCATAATTGGCCTTTTTTCCGCTCCCGCCGCGCGCTAAAATGGCGAATATGCGCACAAACCTGCCCTCCGTTCTGCTGCTTTCCAACCGGCCCGGCCGCCCCCTGGCCGGCGACGGGCTGGAAAGCGAGGCGGGCGTGCTCGACGAAGTGCGTGCCGTGGCCGCCGCGCTCGAACGCGCCGGACTGCCGTGTGTCTGCGCCGACGCCGCCACGCTGGACGAACTGCCCGCCGTGCTGTCCGCCCACCCGGAGCCGGTGGTCTTCAACCTGGTCGAGGGTTTCCAGCGCCACTCCGAACAAGCGGCCCTGGTGCCCGCGGTCTGCGAGGCGCACGGACGCGGTTGCACGGGCAACGACGCCGCCTGCCAGGCGCTGGCGCTGGATAAATGGCGCGCCAAGGCCGTCTTGCGCGCCGCCGGGCTGCCGGTGCCAGACGACCGGCTGGTACCGCCGGGCGCCCGCCTGGCGGCGCGCGACATGCCACGCCTGCCGGTGATCGTCAAACCCGTCGGCGCCGACGCGAGCGAGGGCATTCATGCCGATTCGGTCGTTCGCCGTCCCGGCCGTGCGCTGGCGTCAGCCATCGCGCGCGTGCACCGCCTTTTCCATCAGCCGGCGCTGATCGAGTCCTTTGTCGGCGAGCGGGAGCTCAATGTCTCCGTGCTTCAGCGCGGGCGCAGGGTGGACGTGCTGCCGATCGCCGAGATCGAATTTCGCGACTTCGGCGCCGCGCGTCCGCGCATCGTGGACTACGCCGCCAAATGGAACACGGCCTCCTTCGAGTACCGCAACACCGTGCGCGTAATTCCCGCCCGGCTGTCCGCCCGCGTGACCGCCGAAGCCCGCCGCCTGGCCCGCGCGGCCTGGGATGCGCTGGGTTGCCGCGATTACGCCCGTGTCGATTTCCGGCTCGCGGCCGACGGCAAACTGTTCATCCTCGAGGTTAATCCGAATCCCGACATCGGGCCGGAGTCCGGCTTTACGGCGGCATTGCGCGCCGCGCATATTTCCTTCGCCGCGTTTGTCCGCGGACAGGTTGCCAACGCGGCGGCGCGCCGCGCCGCCGCGCTGCCCGAATCGCGCGGTGGCAAGCGTGGCCGGGACGGAGCCCGGCCCTCCAGTGGAGAAAGCGCGCGTCCGGTATTCGTCACCGGCGGGACGACCTCCGTGTCGGCCGCGGGAGGTTCGCGTGAAACTCGCGAGCTCACCATCCGCCGCACCAATGTCGGCGACCGCGGCGCGATTCTGACAATCGTGGAAGCCACCGGATTTTTCCGGCCCGATGAAATTCAGATCGCCGCCGAGGTGCTGGATGAGGCGATCAAGGGCGGCGACAGCGGACATTACCAATCCTTTACGTTGCTGAATGGCGGCCGTACGGCGGGCTGGATTTGCTGGGGGCTGACGCCCTGCACAATAGGCACTTACGATATCTACTGGATCGCGGTCGCCCCCGATTGCCACGGCCGCGGCTTTGGACGACGCCTGATCGAGCACGCCGAGGCCGGCATGCTCGCCCTGCGCGGGCGCATCGCCGTGCTTGAGACATCAGGCCGCGCACAATACGAATCCACCCGCGGCTTCTACCTCAAGCTCGGCTACAGCGAAGCCGCCCGCCTGCGCGAGTTCTACGACGTCGCCGACGACAAGGTGGTCTATCTGAAAAAGTTGTAACCAGAGCCTGCGGGATGGTGTTCAGTGTTCGGTGTTCGGGAAAGTCACTGTTTACTGTTCACTCTTCGCTCTTCGCTTTCCGAGCCAGGCCAGTAGCGCCAGGACCAGCGTCACGGCCAGGCAGGGGATGGCCAGGGGCCAGTCGCCGAGCTGGGTGTAGGGAGTCAGCGGCGCGTCGTCGGGCGGGACAGGGAAATGCCAGACGCGCACGGCCGCCTCGGGGGAGACGCCGCTGCGATTGTCGGTTGGATTGTGAATGCGTCCGCGCCCGTCCACGAGGGCCGTTATGCCGCTGTTGGCGGCGCGAATCAGCGGCATACCTGTTTCGACCGCGCGAAATACGCTATGGCTGAGATGCTGTTGCGGACCGGCCGTGCGGTCGAACCAGGCGTCGTTCGTGAGATTCACCAGCAGGCGCGCCCCCCGCCGCACAAAAGTTCGCGTCAATCCGGCCAGGGTGTCCTCGAAGCAGATCAGCACTCCGAACGCCGGTTGATTCTTTTCGCGGAACACGGTGTTGGTCCGGCCAAAAGTGCAACTGATGTCCAGCGGCGACCAGCGGGAGAGGATTGGGAAGAGCGATTCGAGGGGCAAAAACTCGCCGAAAGGCACGAGGCGCTGCTTGTCGTACCAGGCGACCAGCCCCTCGTTCGGCACATAGAGCAAGGCGCTGTTGAAAAGGCGCTGCTGGTCGTTGGGCCCGCCGCGAATATCCACGGCGCCGACCAGGATCGGCACGCCGTTGGTGAGCAGCGACAGCACGCAATCGCGCGACACGCCCTCCTCGGTGGTTGGGCCCGGCGTGGTGGTCTCGGGCCATAGAATCAGCTCCGGCCGCGGCTGTGCGCGCAAGGCTTCGCGGGTCAGCCGGTCGAGTCTATCGATAATCCAGGCGACGCGCACATCGTCCCACTTGCCGGCCTGGGGAATCGCCGGTTGGATGGCGGCGACGGTCCAGGCCCGCCCCTCCGGCAACGGTTGCCGCAGCGCGCGCATTCCCAGCAGCACCGCGCCGGTCAGGAACGCCAGGCCCACCCACAGTTCCAGATGCAGCGCCCTGAAGCGCGGCGCCGCGCCGCCTGGATTCGCGGGCATGCGTCGGCCCGGCAGATGGCGGAGCAGACTCAGCGCCATGCCGGCATTGAGCAGCACGATCAGGCCCGACAGGCCGTAGACCCCGGTCCAGCGCGCCGTTTGCAGCAACGGCAGGTGGCGGTACTGGGAAACGCCCAGCCCGTTCCAGGCGAAACCATAGGCGCCCAGCGCGCCGCGCAGGTACTCGATACCGATCCAGATCACGGGTGCGGCCAGCAGCGCCGTCAGCGAGCCGCGCAAGCCGCGTTGCCCTACACGCGCGAAGACCCAGGACCACAGGCAGGCAAAGGCGCCGGTATAAAGTGCGCAGTAGCCGGCCAGCAAGATCCACGCGAGCACCAGCAGCGGCGTGGGCGCCGTCGCGGTTTCCACAAGCCGCCGCAACCAGGCCAGGTTGAAGAACCAGAATACAGCTCCGGCCGCGAAGCCAAGTTTGAACGCCAGGCGCGGCGCGCATCCCGCCACGGCCACGAGCAACGGCAGGAGCGCCGCCCAGGCGCACTGACTCCATTCCAGCGGGGGAAAGGCCAGCGCCAGCAACCCGCCGGAAGCGAGCGCCGCAAGCCAGCGCAGTTTAGCCCAGCCTCCGCTGGGTTTTAGTTCAGGCACGATTATTCCTCACGCCCGTTTGGACCCGACCGCGTCGCGTTTCCTGCAATCGCCGTGTTCATATTTAACGCGTCACGCGCCCGCGCCGCAGCACTTCTTGTACTTTTTGCCGCTGCCGCAGGGGCAGGGGTCGTTGCGGCCGACCTTGGGCATGTCGCGTTTGATCGGGTTGCTGCCCGCCTGCAGCGCGGACTGCATGGCTTCGTCGCCGCCCTGCACGATCTGGGCGGTTTGGCCGGTGGACTGGCCTGTGTTGCCGCCGCCGCCGAAGACCGAGACCTGTTCGTGCACCAGCGCCGTGGGCATCAGGTTCAACGCGGCGCGCGCCATGCGTTCGGTCTGGGTGCGGAAACTGCGCGTCGCGATGTCCTCGCGAATATCGTCCATCAGGTTCTCGAACATCTCGAAGGCGTCGCGTTTGTACTCGACCAGCGGATCGCGCTGGCCGTAGGCGCGCAGGCCGACGCTCTGGCGCAACTGGTCCATGCTGCGCAGGTAGTCCTGCCAGTGGTTGTCGATGGCGTCGAGCATGACGGCGCGTTCGACCATGGCCGCCATCTCCGGCGGTTCGTTGGTCCATTTCACGGCATAGGCCTGCCGGACCTTTTCGAAGACCGCCTGCGCGGCGGGTTCGGTGTCCTTGCCTTCCGCCGGTATATCGGCGGCCGCGATCACCACAGGGAAGGTGTCCCGGATCCAGGTCATGAAGGCTTCCATGCCCTCGTCCTTTTGCCGGGAGCCGAGCGCGTTCTCGGCATGCGCGGCGATGACCTCGTAGAGCACATCGAGCAGGATTTCGTTGGGCTGTGTGCTGCGCACGATCTCGCCGCGGAAGCCGTAAATGATTTTACGCTGCTTGTTCGTCACGTCGTCGTATTGCAGCGTGCGCTTGCGGATCGAAAAATTCTGCTGTTCGACGCGGCGCTGGGCGGTCTCGATCGAGCGGTTGAGCCAGCGGTGCTCCAGCACTTCGCCCTCCTCAAGCCCCAGGCGCTCCATGATCCCGGCGATGCGGTCGGAGCCGAAGAGGCGCATCAAATCGTCCTCCAGCGAAACGTAAAAACGCGAAGAACCGGGGTCGCCCTGACGCGCGCAACGGCCGCGCAACTGGCGGTCGATGCGGCGGGATTCATGGCGTTCGGAGCCGATCACGTGCAGACCGCAGGGGCGGTCCAGCAACAATTGCCGCAGGGTCTTGGCGCCCTCCGGCTTGTCCTCCAGCCGCAACGGGCCGAGGATTTGGTCGCGGCTGACCCAGACCACGCCTTCGCCGAGTTTGATGTCGGTGCCGCGGCCGGCCATGTTGGTGGCGATCGTGACCTGGCCCTTCTGGCCGGCGCTGGCCACGATGTCGGCTTCGCGCTCGTGGTTTTTGGCGTTCAGCACGCTGTGCGGGATCTTGGCGCGGGCCAGCATGCGGCTGAGCAGTTCGGAAGCATCCACCGAGACGGTGCCGACCAGCACGGGCTGTCCGGCGGTGTGGCACTCGACGATTTCGTTGAGCAGCGCCTTGTACTTCTCGCGCTGGGTCTTGTAGATGGAGTCGTTGTTGTCCACGCGGCGCACGGGGCGGTTGGTGGGGATCACGATCACGTCGAGCTTGTAAATCTGGCTGAATTCGTCGGCCTCGGTCTCGGCCGTGCCGGTCATGCCGGAGAGTTTGCTGTAGAGCCGGAAGTAGTTTTGAATCGTGATTGTGGCGAGGGTCTGCGTCTCGCGTTCGATCTTGACCCCTTCCTTGGCTTCCACGGCCTGATGCAGTCCGTCGCTCCAGCGCCGGCCCGGCAGAATACGGCCGGTGAACTCGTCCACGATCAGCACCTGGTTGTCCTGCACCACGTACTCGACGTCGCGTTCGTAGATGCAGTAGGCGCGAATCAACTGGTCCACATTGTGGATGCGTTCGCTGCGCACGCCGAACTGTTCCTGCGCCTTGCCGCGCAGGCGCAGGCGTTCGTCGTCGGGCAGATCCGTGCGGCCGTCGAGCTCGGACATCACGCCCACGAGATCGGGAATCACGTAGGCCTCGGGGTCGTCGGGGCTCATCGCCTCGCAGCCCTTCTCGGTGAGGTTGGCGTCGTGGCCCTTCTCGTCCACTGTGAAGTACATCTCCTCGCGCAGCGCGCGCGCCTCTTCCTTGTACATGTCGGTCGTCATCGCGCCTTCGACCTGTTCGGCGACTTTGCGGACGGACTGGTCTTCGAGCAGGTGGGCCAGCTGCTTGTTCTTGGGCATGCCGTGGCGGACCTGGTAAATCTTGCGCTTGGCGGTTTCCTGGTCGCCCTTGTCCCAGGCTTGCTTGGCCTCGGCCATGATGCGGTTGCAGAGTTCGACCTGGCGGCGGTAGAGGCGCTCGACGCGCGGATTGAGTTCGGCGTACTGGTGGGTGGAGACGGGCGCCGGGCCGGAGATGATCAGCGGCGTGCGCGCCTCGTCGATCAGGATGCTGTCGATTTCGTCCACGATCGCGTAGAAGTAACCGCGCTGCACCTGGTCTTCCGGACGCCAGGCCATGCCGTGGTCGCGCAGGTAGTCGAAGCCGAACTCGCTGTTGGTGCCGTAGGTGATGTTCTTGCCGTACTCCACGCGGCGTTCGGCGGGGCTCATCTGATTCTGGATGCAGCCGACCGTCATGCCCAGATATTGCAGCACCTGTCCCATCCACTGCGCGTCGCGGCGGGCGAGGTAGTCGTTGACCGTCACCAGGTGGACGTTGTTGCCCGTCAGCGCGTTCAGGTAGAGCGGCATGGTGGCCACGAGGGTCTTGCCCTCGCCGGTCGCCATCTCGGCGATCTTGCCCTGATGCAGCACGATGCCGCCCAGGATCTGGGTGTCGAACGGCACCATGTCCCAGGTGAGTTCGTGCCCGCAGACCATGAACTTCTGGCCGCAAAGTCGGCGGCAGACGTTTTTGACGACCGCGAAGGCCTCGCACAGCAGACTGTCCAGGGCGGCGCCCTGGGCCAGCCGCGCGCGGAATTCGTCCGTCTTGGCCTTGAGGGCTTCCTCGCTCAAAGCCTGGTAGCCGAGCTCCTGTTGGTTGATCTGGGCCACCAACGGCCGCAAGCGGCGGACATCCCGCTGATTCTTTGTCCCCACAAAATGTTTCATCACCCAGGACAGCATCGCATGATCTCCTTGACGTAAACGCAAGAGCAAAGCGCAATAATATTGAAACGGCGGACGGATTGCGAGCCCGAAGCGACAGCCCGAAGCGACAGCCCGGAAACCTATCCCCCCGGCGTCCCAGGCAGCGCCGATTTAGCGCGCCGTCTCGTCAAACCAGGTTGTAACGTCCGGGGGAGATGATGTGATTGGGGTCGAGGACCTTTTTCAGGTCGCGGACGGTTTGCCAGAAAGGATCGTCCGCGTGAACCACCTGGCCCATGGACTGGATGCCGACGCGGTAGGGAATATAGCCCTGCCGTATGAATTCGGCGGTCAATTCCTCGTTGCAGGCATGCGCCGCCGCCACGCGCTCGGGCTGGCGTTTGTCGAAAGCCATGTTGATCACCGTTTCCAGGGCCCGGCTGTTCATCAGGTTCAAGGTGATATAGGGCGTGAAGCCGTGACTGGCAAAGACGCGCTCGATGCATTCCACCGCGGCCTGCGCCTCCGGCGCGGTGGCCGGCAGAATCGGCAGGGTGAAGAGCAAACCGCAGGGACTCTGGTCCGGGTCCTCGTCGGCCGTGCGCGGCCACTCGTTCAACGGCCAGTACACGCTCTTGAGCGCGGCGCTGGTCGGCTCTCCGCCGGCCAATCTGAAGAACGGCTCGGTCGCCAGCAGCAGCGCCTCCTTGTTGCGCAGGTAGCGTATAAAACGCAGCGGGCGCAGCAGCGACTTGGCGGTCCGGACCAGGAAATCGTCGAGGAAGATGGTCTGCGCGAGTCCGCGCAGGCGTCGTCGAATCCGGCGCCTGGCATCCCGCACCTGACCAGCCGTGCCGGGAATGGCGCCCACCGCGCTCCAGGGACCGAACCCCTCATCCCTGAGCATTTGCTCGGCCTTGCGCTTGAGCGCGGCATCGTCGCCGGGCATATATCCGCGAATTTGCTCGTACAGCAGCGGCGCCATGGCGATTTCGGAACGGTTGCGGTTTGCCACATGCGCCACGGTTGGCATGCTGCCCTGTTCGCGCAACTCGGCCAGGGCGGCGATGAATTCCCCGAGCCGCGCGCGATCGGCCAGGCGGGCGATCATGACCGTCTGTTTTTGCGGCGCGGGCATCAAGGCCATGCCGGCGGCGGTCACGATGCCGAAATTGGACTGAAAGAACAGACCGTTCAAGTCCGGGCCGATGCCGTGCGGATAGGCGTGCGTCATGCGCGCGCCGGGAAAATGACCGAAGCCGGTGCGGATCAACTGGCCGTTGCCGAGCACCACTTCGAGACCGGAAATTTCGTCCACCCGCGAGGCCAGGTAGCCCACGCCGCGGTCCAGGGCGTTGCCCACCAGGCTGGTATCCGCCGAGGAACCGGTCACATTCAGACGCAAACGTAACCCGCGCGCCTTCAATTCGGCGCAAAGCTGTCCCTGTGTCACGCCCGGCTCAACGACCGCCACGCGCTGGACCGGATCGATGGAGATGATGCGGTTCATGCGCGCCAGGTCCACCACCACGGCATTCTCATGTACGGGCAGACGCGAACCCATGCCCCAGTTTTTGCCGAGACTGACGGGATGCAGGGGAATCTTGAATTCGTTGGCGATCCGCACCGCGGCCACGACCTCGCCGGTGTTGGCGGGGCGCAGCACGCCGCGCAGGGTGCGCGTCAAGCCGCCGGCATTGTCGGCATAGGCTTGCAGCGCGTCGCGCCCGGTCAGGACATGCGGGGAACCCAACACCAGCCGCCAGGCTTCCGTGGCGGAAATGAAAGCCGATTCATGCATATTGCGCCGCGCCTGCCTTCGTCAAACGGCGGCTGGGGACAGGGGCAGCCGGATGGTCACGGTGGTTCCGCTATCCTTCTGGCTTTGGATTTCGATCCCGCCGCCGTGGTCTTCGATGACGGTTTTGGTGATGAAAAGGCCGAGGCCGGTGCCGGTGACCGGCTTGGTCGTGAAATAAGGATCGAAAACGCTGGCCAATTTGTCCGGCTCAATTCCGCAGCCGTTGTCCTTGACCTCGATTTCCATTCGATCCTTGGCGTGGCGCAGCGTTACGTCGATCAGCCCGCCCGGCTGATTCAGCGCTTCCAGCGCGTTGACGATCACGTTGGCCAGAGCCCGGAACATTTGCAGCTTGTGCAGACTTACCGATCCACCACCGCCCGTGGCCTGGAAGCGCAGTTCCACCTTCTGCTTCGCCGCCCGGGGTTCGATGCTCTTGAGCACTTCCTTCAGGAAAGCGTGCATGGGAACAGGCTGCCGGGGTTTGTCGTCCATGTGCCCCATGTTGGTCCACATGTCGGTCATTTCCTTGCAACGCCGGCTGTTGACCTCGATCATTTCCAGCGACTCGAGGGTCTCGGGCCACGAAACGTCGTCCTTCGGTATGGAATTCCGCAGACTGTCCGACAAGATGTCCACATAACCGATCACCGCCTGCAGCGGATTGCGCAAATCGTGCGCATATTCCGCCGACCGCTGGCCCATCGACGCCAGATGATCTTTGCGGGCCACTTCCTGCAACAGCCGGCGGTTCAGCTCGTGAAGCTCCCTGGCCGTGCTTTGCCGGCGCCGTTCGATACCGGTCCGCTGAACGTTCCGCTGGATCACTTCCTCCATGTTCCGCATGTCGAACGGCTTCTTGAGGTAATCGTTGGCGCCGAGCCGGATGGCCTCCTGCGCCGTCTCCAGCGTGCCGAACCCGGTCAACATGATCACGGACACCTGCGCGTCCACCTGCCGTATCTCGCGCAAACCGTCAATGCCGGTCTTGCCCGGCATGCGGATGTCCATGATGATCACATCCGGCGCATGCTGCCGCAGGAGCAGGAGCCCGGCGTCGACGGAATCGGCGCAAAACACCCGGTACTGGTTTTTTAACAGGATGCGTAAACTTTCACGCGGGCCGAGATCGTCGTCGATCACCAGCACCTTGGCGGGTTCCGGTTGGGTGGTGGCGGTCATTTTCAGAAGGAGTAAATGTAATCCAGGCTGACCAACTGGGCGGAATTTTCGTAATCCCCGTTGACCGCCGGATTATGATTGTCGGTCACGTTGCGGTCCCGATAGAAATTGAAGGCGTAGGCCGCGTCCACCGCGTGCCCGCCCTTGCGCCAGCCCAGCCCCAGCGCGAGCACCTGCGTATCGGTGTCCGCCAGCACGGGCAGCAGAGTCTGGTCCGGGATCGGGCTCGGCAAATAAATATAGCCGGCGCGCACGGTCCAGATCTTGTCCACGCGCCATTCGGCGGAGACGCCCGCGGTCCAGGTATCCTTCCAGTCGTTGACGATTTCGGTCACGCCGTTCATCAGCGGGGCGTTGTTGCCGATGGCGATCGGCTGGCGTTCGTTCAGGGACCAGCGCAGGTATTCCACGTCGCCTTCCAGTTTGAGTCCGGGCGCGATCTCGATTCCGTAGCCGACGGAAAACATATCCGGAAAGCGCAGGCTGGAGTCGAAGTCGCTGCTGTGGCTGAGCGAGTTGAACGGCGGCACGGGGGGCAGCGGCGGCATGTTATCCACCGTGAAATCGCCGCTGTAGTCGATCGTCACCTGGCTGCGATAGGTGAAAGCCAGCCGCTGTTTGTCGGTGATGGCCCAGGTCAGCCCCGCATTGCCGCCCAGACCGGCGCCGTCGCCCGAGAAGACGGCGTTGCCGTCCGGCGCTGGCGCATGCAGCACCTGCGCCCAGGGGAAGGACTGCTTGAATTTTAACGACGAAAGGTAAATATCCACGCCGACGCCGAGGCTCAGGCCAGGCGCGAGTTCGATGGCGGCGCTGGGATTGATGTTCAGCAATTGCATCTGAGCCCAATAGGGCGATGTGTATTTCAAAAAGCTTTCCTTGTCCCATTCCGACGATTGCCCGAAGGGGCTGGTCAGGCCCAGACCCAGAACCACGGGTTTCGAATTCAGCGTGACATCGCTCAAAGGGTAGGCGAAAAAGACATTCGGCAAAACGCCCCATGAATTGTCGGTGGAAGCCGAATATCCGGGGCGCGAGAATTCCACCTTCGAATGGGGCAGCGAGGCCGAAAGCTCGATTTGCGGAGTGGTCAAGTCAATCAGATTGGCGGGATTGTAGAAAATTGCGGAGGCATCGTCCACCTGCGCCGCGATCGCGCCCGCCCGGCTCAGACCGACCGCGCCCGGCGGCGGGTTGCGAAAGCCGTCCGCCAGAAGATTCTGGCCCAGGACGCTGATCAGTGCCACGGAACCCAGGATCCACCGCAACGACTTTTTGCTCATTTTCGCCCCCGTTTTTTGCTTTCCACCCGGACCACCTTGTATGGTAGGGTTTCCGCTTGTGTCACACAACAACTTGTGCTTGGCGGTATGAAATAATATAGTGGACCTGTTGTCAACAATAATTGGCTGATGCTATATGGAACGTAATCGGGTGGTCATGACGGGCCTGGGCGTTTTGGCCGCGAATGGTTTGGACGTCGAATCTTTTTGGCGCACGCTGTTGGCTGGCGAGAGCGGAATAGGCCCGATCACACTCTTCGATGCCCACGATTTGACCTGCCGGATTGCCGGCGAGTTACCGGGTTTCGATCCCGCCAAGCATTTTGATTCCGCCATGAAACCGCGCCGGATGGGACGTTTTTCCCAGATGGCGCTGATCGCCGCCAAACAGGCCTTCGACGATGCCCGGCTGGACCGCAAACTTTTAACAACCCCGCATATCCCGATCGTGATGGGCGTCAGCACCTCCGCGATGGATATGGTCGGCTTGCCCGCCCGCGCCTACACGGCCGTCAACGCCGTGCCCCATGCCTGCGGCAGCGCCATCGCCTACGCCTATCATCTGGACGCCCAACTGCTGACCGTCTCGGACGGTTGCGCCTCCTCGCTGGACGCCATCGCGCTGGCCGCCGGCATCGTTCGCGGCGGACATGCCGACCTGGCGATCACCGGCGGCTCCGATGGCGCCATCACCCGTTACGTGTTCGAATGCATGAGCCAGGGCCGGAAATTATCCACCCGCAACGACGATCCCCGGCACGCCAGCCGGCCCTTCGATCGCCGGCGGGATGGCGGCGTGGCCGGCGAAGGCGCCGGCATTGTGATTCTGGAAAATCTGGAACACGCCCTGGCGCGCGGGGTGAGGCCCTACGCCGAAATCGCCGGCTACGGCAGTTGGGCGGACCCCTGCAACTCCGAGGAAGGCGGCGGCATGGGCCGCGCCATGCAACTGGCCCTGACCAACGCCGGCCGGCGGGTGGAGGAGGTGGATCACATCAACGCCCACGGCCCCGGCGATCCGCACATGGATGCGCTTGAAGCCAGGATGATCAAACAGCTCTTCGGGCGGCGTGCGCACCAGATTCCCGTGACCTCCATCAAGGGGGCCACGGGCAATCCCATGGGCGCGGGCGGCGTGCTGCAGACCATTGCCGCCGCCCTTTCGCTCCGGCACGGGGTTGTGCCGCCCACCGCCAACTTCGAGGAACCCGATCCTGAGTGCGACCTGGACATTGTTTCCCGACAGCCGCGCCGCCAGGCCATCCGCAGCGCTCTGGTCAACACCCACGGCTTCGGACGCGGCAACAGCAGCCTGCTTCTTCGCCGCTTTGAATGACCATGCACGTCATACCCGTCATACTGCTGTTTATTTTTATCACCAACTTCAGCATTGCGCTGGCGGTTGTTTTTGCCAACCACCGCCGGGCGCAAAACCGGCAGTTTTTTCTGTTTTCCATGACGTTGAATTCCTGGGTGCTGTGCGTGCTGGGGGTTGTGCTTTCAAGAAACGCGGTCACTGCGGAATGGATGATCCGCCTGGCGTCCTGCTTCGGGGTGTTTATCCCGCCTTCCTTCCTGTTGCTTTGCATGGCCATCAAATCTCCCGAAGAGAGTCTGGGCAAACGTTTATTCCGCGCCCGCTGGATGCTGCTGCTCGGCGCGCTGGTCGGCATGCTGTGTTTCACCTCGTTTTTCCTGACCGGTGTGCGGATGCCGGCCGCGGATCATTCCGTTTTGGAGGTTCCCCAGGCCTTGTACGGCAAGGGTTTCCTTCTGTTCATCGTTTACCTGCCATTGGCCCTCGGATTCACGATCTTCTATTTCATCCGGCTGATCCTTACCTCAGACGGTGTTCAACGCGCGGAAATCCAATTCACCCTGATGGGCATGATCAGCGCCCTTCCGATCGCCGTGGCCGTTCACCTGATGGCTGTGGTCACGGGGAACAGCGCGGTGCAGCAATTCGGCCCCCTCTGCCTGATCCCCATGACGCTGATCCTGGCCTATGGCGTGGCCACACGCCGGCTGATGGGGGTGGCGGCGTTCCTGCAAAGATTGGTGGCCTACAGTCTGCTGGCGGTATATCTGGCGGCGGTTTACTTCGCCGTCCTGACGGTCAGCCGGTTTGTGCTGCTGGGCATTTTTCCCAACACCCCCACGGGGATTATCTACTGGCTGGCAACGCTCGCGATGGTTTTTGCCTATGTTCCCGCCCAGCGCTTCATGGAAAAAGTGGCCCAAAGGCTCTTTTTCGCCGTCACCTTCACGAACATGCACAAAACCATCCAGCAGGCCAATCTGCTTTTGCAGGGCATTTCCACGCTGGACGAACTGCTGCGCCAATTTCACATGCTGATCGCCCAGGCCTTTCATAACGATAAAAATCTGATCCTGCTCAGGCAGGCGGAGGGCTTTGCCCAACGCTATTCGGACAGCGCCCCCGCGTCCCTGCTCGCCATGAACGCCACGTCCGCCATCGTCAAACTTCTGGAAGCCACCCATGAGCCCGTGGTGGCCGATGTCTTGCAGCGGCGGGCGCCCTCGCCGTTGTCCGACCAGGCGCTGCGGCAACTGGCCGAACTCAAGATCAACATGGCCGTCGGGATCTATTTGAAGAATCAGGTGGCGGGCATCCTGCTGCTCGGTCCGCCGGATTCCAAAAAAATGTATGACCGGCTGGAGCAGGACACCCTGCAGATCATATGCAACGAACTGGCGGTCGCCATCGAAAACGCCAAGCTTTATACGGAAGTGCAAAACAGCAAGATCTACAACGAGACTCTGCTCGACCAGTTGACCAGCGGCGTGATCGCGATCAACGCGGCGCACACGATCACGGTCTTCAACCGCGAAGCGCGGCGGCTCACCCGGTTGACCTCCGCCGCCGTGCTGAACCACCCCGCGACGCTGCTGCCCGCGCCGCTGACCAACGCGCTTTTACGCACGCTGGAGACGCGCGCGGGATTGCGCGATATGGATGTCCAGTTGGAAGCCGAAGGAATGGATCCGATCGTGGTGCGGCTGACCAGTTCGATTTTTATCGCGGAAGACGGGGCGGTGCTGGGCGCCCTGCTGGTCATGCGGGACCAGACCATTCTGCGCCGGCTCGAGGATCAAATCCGCCGCAACGACCGCCTGGCCAGCGCGGGCACGCTCGCGGCCGGCATGGCGCATGAAATCAAGAACCCGCTGGTCACCCTCAAGACCTTCGCCCAGCTTCTGCCCGAACGCTACGACGATCCGGATTTCCGGCAGACCTTCTCCTCTCTGATCGGCAAGGAAGTGATCCGCATCGATTCGATCGTCAATCAACTGTTGAAATTCACACGCCCCGTAAAGCCCAAATTATATCCCCTGCAGTTGCATTCGACCATCGCGCATGTGCATAAATTGGTGGACCAATCCCTGAAACAGAACGGTGTCGCGCTAAAACAGGAATTGACGGCGGATGGGGATTGGATTATGGGTGATAGCGACCTTCTGGTTCAGGCGCTGTTGAACTTTTACCTGAATGCGGTGGATGCCATGGAAAAGGGAGGCGTGATCACGGTGCGCACTGAAGTAGTCCGGATTGCATCGGCCATGCGCGATCTTTTGGGCGCGCCTATAACGGAGCCCTTCATCCGCGTGAGCATCCAGGACAACGGCAGCGGCATCCCGGAAGCCGACCTGCCGCATATTTTCGATCCATTTTTCACAACCAAGGCCAAGGGCACCGGCTTGGGGCTTTCCGTAAGCTATAACATCGTTCAGGAACATGGCGGCACGGTCGAGGTCAAGAGCCGGCCCGGCCTTGGCACGGTCTTCTTCCTGATGTTTCCGCTGACGACGGCGGAGGCCGCCGCATGAATCCTCCGCTGAACGGTCTGCTTTATACCCAGGACGCCGCCTTGCTGCAGCGCTTGGGCGGCCTGCTCAACGAAAGGGCCGCCCTCTACCATGCGGCCACGCCGGCCCAGCTCGAAAAGCGGCTGGCGCAGGTCGGTCCCTCGCTGGTTCTGATGGATGCGCGGACCGAGGCCTTCCACGATTTGCTTGCGCACTTGTGCCGCGCCGATCCGGGACATGTCATGATTGTGCTGGGCGAGCCCCGCTCCGACCCCGTTCTGGAAGCCGCGATGCGGAATGTCTTCGCGGTGGAACTGCTCGATCCCGAACGGATGCACTTTCAGGCGCTGGTCGTCCGCGGCTTCCGCTACCTGGAACTCCAGCAGGAAAACGCCCTGCTGCGCGCGGATGCGCGGCGCGCGCCGCCGCCCCCGGCGGAGACGCCCGCCATGGGCATCGACACCGCCATGCCGGTGCAGTTTTTCGCCCGGGCCTTGCGGAACTTCGACAACGTTCCGGCTCTGGCGGAGAGCATCGTGGAAGGCCTGGCCGCGGCCGCGCGCGTCACGCGCGTCGGCCTTTTCGCCACCGCGCGCGCCGGCGACCGCTTCAAACTGCGCGCCGGAGTGCGTTGCCTGGAAACCGCCCAGGCCCTGCAATACGAGGAAAGCCATCCCTTCGTGATCTGGCTGGACCGCAATGCGCATCTGCTGACGCGCGACGGGCTGGAAGCGATCCGCGACACCGGCGAACGGCTGGTGCTCAAGCAGGCGCTGGATGAAATGGGCGCGGAGGTCGTCGTGCCGCTGCTGGCCCGCGGCTGCATCCTGGGCTGGTTTTTCGTGGGCCACCGGGCCACGGGTTGGCCCTATAATTACGCGGATTTGGAAAATTTCACCGTGCTGGCGGAACATATCGCCACCACCCTCGAAAACGCCCTGCTCTACGAAGCGATCGCCCTGCAGAAAACCCTGGCGGAAACCCTGCTGCATACCATGGAGGACGGCATTGTCGCGGCCGGGGAGGATGGCCTGGTCCGCTGGTTCAACCGGGCGGCGGAGGCGATTCTGGATCTGCCCGCCGCCGAGGTGCTGGGCCACGCGGTGGAAGGGCTGGGCAGCCGCCTGAGCGACCTGTTCCGGCGCACCATGGCCCGGGAGGAGGTGGAATCTCCGCAGCAGTGGCGCCTGACCTGGAACAAGAAGCTGGTCAACGTGGAAATCCGGCCGCTGCTGGAAGGCCGCGCCTGTCTCGGCGCCGTGGCCCTGATTCGCGACGCCTCCGCCGAGCAGCACATGACCGAACGGGAAGAACAGCTGCGGCGCGGCGCCTTCTGGAACGACCTGGCCGCCAGCATGTCGCATGAAATCCGCAATCCGCTTACGGCTATCAAGACCTTTGCCCAGCTTCTGCCGGAACGTTACAACGATCCGGAATTCCGCGACGAATTCAGCGGGTTGGTGAACCACGAAGTGGGCCGTCTGACGGCTTTGATCGATCAGATCAATTCCTTCGCCCATCCATCGCCGTTGAAACAGGCGCCCCTGGACATTTTCGCGCCGATGAAAGCGGCAATCGCGCTGGCCTCCGCCCGCCACCCCGTCGCCAATATCAAGCTGGAATTGCTGGCGGAAGGCGTCCTGCCTCCGGTCATCGGCGACGAACAGGCCCTCGCCGAGGGCTTCAGCCACCTGCTGGTGAACGCCCTGGAGGCCTTGCAGGGGCGGAAAAACGGCGAAATCGCCTTTACCGCTCAGCGCGGCTTCGACAACGACGGACAGGAAGTCGTGCGCGTAATTATCCGGGACAACGGCCCCGGCATTCCGCCCGACATTCGGGCCAACGTATTCTCGCCATTTTGCACCACCAAAGCCCGCGGCATGGGCCTCGGCCTCTCCATCGCCCAGCGCACTGTCTTCGACCACAACGGCCAGATCGATATCGATACCTCCGAACGCGGCACCCGTATCTCCATCGACCTGCCGGTCAGCCACCGCGCCGGAACCTTTGGCGACGAAGATCCAGGCAAAAAGCCGGCCTGAAATAACCGCCGCAATCAGAAGGTTGAAATCCGCGTTTTTTGGAAAGGGCTATCCATGTCGTCCGTGAATAGACATACAGAACACCCATTTGAAAAGGCCTTGTCCGTTTCGATGGAAGACATACGCCTGACGCTGCGGGCGATGGGCCATGCGCCTTGGGCTGATTTATCGAGTCAAGGACCGGGCTAATCTATTCGAGATCCAGGCATGGTGCTATGTGACCAGATATAATCTCGGCTCGCAGGAGCGAATCGATCAGGCAACATTGTTGAGGCCATTAGTCCCTTACGACTTGAATCAATCGCAAGATGGTCATCATTTGAAACGCCTTGGTTCCGGCTATGCCGGGTTAGGAGAGGCCCCGAACAACAGCTTCACCTTTCGCCCTTCTTGGCGACAAAACGTCCCTCGTAATGGCGATTGATGCGGGAGGCGGGAGGGGTGAAGGGGATGGTGGTGGGGGCTGGATTCGAACCAACGAAAGCGATGCTAGCAGATTTACAGTCTGCCCCGTTTGACCACTTCGGTACCCCACCGGAAGGCGAACAAATTACGCGACCGGACTGAGGCTGTCAAGCAAGGCTGGGCGGGAATCAGCCTTTGAAGATCACGAACTTGCGCATGGCGAAGTTGATCAGCATGGCCGTGACCAGGTTGGACCCGAAGGCGACCGTCGTGGTCAGCCCGAATTTCGCGATCATCCAGGTTTGAAGTCCCGTGCCGATCAAAAAGGAAAAGCCGGAGACGGCATAGAACATCCCGATCTCCATCAACCAATGGTGGCGGCCGCGCTTAAAGACCCAGAGAATGTTCAGCAGGTAGGCGGTCAAATTTGAAAAAATAAAGGCCGCGAAATTGTCCCAGGCCGCGTTGTTGGCGCGCACGGCGTCGCTCATCGCCGGGACCTGTAGATGCAATAGCCGCACCACAAACTCGCGCTCGGTCAGCGCCGGCAAGACCATCCAGGCCATGACCGAAAACAGCGTGATATGCACGGCGGTCGCCGCACCGCCACAGATCCCGTACTTCACGAACTGCACGAACGGTCCGTGCTCGCGGCCCGTAAACTGTTTCCACAACGAATGCATTGCGCCTACTTTTCGATGACCATGCCCTTGCGTAAATAGGTCGGCAGGTCCATATCCTGTCCGTCCAGGTTAGTCGGCTCGACATCCTTGAAAATACCCTTGCCCGTGGCCTCGAAGGAGAGAACGTGCTGCTGGGCCTGGCCGCCCTGACGTTTTCGGCGCGGCCCGGGCGCGGTGGCGGGCGCGTCTTTGCCGGCCGCCGCGGCGCCCTTGATGTCGGCGACATCCTCCTCGGTCCAGATCTCGGCCGCCAGAATCGTCACCGCACAGGCGCCGCGCCAGTTATCGTCCACCACCGTGCCGCTGAAGAGCCGCGCGTCTTTGCGCATGGCGTTGTGCACCGTCTCCATCGCCCGTTCCACTTCCAGGAAGGTAAGGTCGGGGCCGCCCACCACCGCGACCACCGCGGCGGCCGCCTCGCCCAGCGCAAGCCCGCCGCCAAAAAGCGGACTGGCCAGCGCGCGGCGCACGGCGTCGCCGGCTTTGTCGCCGCCTTGCGCCTCGCCCACGCCGAAGACGCAGGTGCCGCCGACCGCCCGCACGACGTTGCGCAGCACGCTGGCGTCTATGTCGTTCAGATAACTGCGCCGCGTGAGCAGCTTCCAGATGGCGTAGACGCCGAGTCCCAGCATCTGATCCGACGCGCGGTAGGCGTCCTCGATCGTGGCCGAGCGCTGGCTTTCGAACAAGCGCTCGTTGGGAACGACCGCGACGACATCGGCCTCGTCCCGCAAATCCCCCAGCGCCTTGCGCGCCTGGGCCATGGTGGCCGCGCCCTCGAAGGGGAACGGCAGGGTGGCCACGGCCAGCACCATCGCGCCAGCCTCGCGCGCCAGACGCGCCACCGTCGGCGCCGCGCCCGAACCTGTCCCGCCGCCGAGGGTCGTCACCAGGAAGACCAGTTCCATGCCGGCGAAAATTCCGCGCAGGCTCTCGGAGGCTTCCTCGACGGCCAGCCGCCCGACCTGCATGTCGCCGCCCGCGCTCATGCCGCGGGTCAGCGTGGCGCCGATCGCCAGGTGATTGGCCACCCCGCCCGCGGCAATCAAGGCGCGCGAATCGGTGTCCACGGCATACATGGAGGGCCCGTCATCCCAGCCCTCGGACATCGCGGCCACCGCGCGGCAGCCGCCCGTGCCCACGCCGACCAGCGCCATGCGCCCCACCGCCATGACGCCCGCCGCCACCTTCTGTTCCGATGCGGCGCTCATGACGCACCCCCCTGTGGCAGCAGTCCGATACGGCGGAACAAGCCCTTGACCCAGCCGCTTTCCTCGCGCGCCGAGCGCGTGAAGGCGTAGCGCACGAGGCCCACGGCCGTCGTGTATTGCGGACCCTGCAAGGCCGAAGCGAGCCCGCTCACGCCGACCGACCGGCCCAGGGCGCAGGGCGCCTTGAAAATCTCCTCGGTCAGCTCGCGCAGTCCGCGCAACTGCGCCGCGCCGCCGGTAATCACCACCCCGGCCCCGATCGCGTGCAGCAGTCCGTCGCGCTCCAGGGCGCGGCGGATCAGGTTGACCGTCTCCACCGTCCGCAGGTTAATGACCTTTTGCAGGGCGGAGAGGGCGATGCGCCGCTCGGGATAGCCGACCTCCGCCGGAACCGTGATGCGTTCGCTGCGCGCGCTCTCCTCGACCCGCGCGCCGCCACGCTCGACCTTCAAGCGGTCCGCCTGATTGCGTTGAATGTTGAAGGCCAGCGCAATGTCGTTGGTGACATGGTCGCCGCCGATTCCGAACGAGCCCGCCGCCGCCAGGGCGCCCGCGGCATAGGCCACGTAGTTGGTCGTGCCGCCGCCGAAATCTATCACCAGCGCGCCGCCCTCCTTCTGCTCCGGCGTCAGCACCGCCATCGCCGAACAGATGCCGCTGAAAGCCATGTCGCAGACTTCCACATTCAAACTGGTCACGACCTTGGCCGTGTTGCGCAGTTGCACGCGGCGGCCGTGCAGGATCAGCATGTCGAGGGTAAGCTGGGAGGCATCGAAGCCCTTCGGCCGGCGGCAGGGCTGGCCATCCACATAAAAGGTCTGCCAGATGGAATGCAGCACCTGGCGGTCCGGCGGCAGATTGACCGTGCGGGCGATATCGGTCACCTGGGTCACGTCGTCGTCCGTAATGCCGACCTCGGGCTTGCGAACCGGAATCGTGCCGCGGTTGGAGAGCGACTGGATATGGCCGCCGCTGACGGCCAGATAGACCTGGTTGCAGGCGACGCGGCCGGTCTCCTCGGCGCTGGTAATGGCCGACCGCAGGCAGACCAGCGCGTTGTCGAGGTCGATCACCTCGCCCTTGCGCACGCCCGACGAGGGGTGTTCGCCTTTTCCAACGATATAAATCGTGCCGTCGTCGCGCATTTCGCCGACCAGCGCCACGACTTTCGTCGTTCCAATTTCAATCGCCACTACAGGCGGCAGAGCCATAAATTCTCACCTCATTTCACTCGGCAGTTCTCGCGGAATGCTCAGGCTGAAGGCTGCAGGCTGTTAGGAAAACCGTGAAAACGATTACGTCCGGCGCACATTTTCAAAGTTCATGTTCCGGTCCTTCAACTCGCTTTTTGTGTTTTAACCTGCAGCCTTCAGCCTAAAACCCTTCAGCCTCTTCTACTCTAGTATTCCTGCGAGGGAATATAGTGATCTCCGAAGGTCAAATCCAGATTGGCGATATGCTTGCCACGCCGTTCGGCCGTATGCAAGGCCGCTACCAGCGTTTCGAACTTTGTTTCCAGTTGCTTCTGCGCGGCAGGGGCGCCCGTGCCCATGCCCTCCCAGGCCAGCCTGACGCGTTCGCCGCCCGCCAGGTAAAGCTCGACGTATCCGCGGGGCGCGACATCCACCGAAACCACGCGCAACTGCCGCCCGACGCCGGTGTTACGGCAGGCGTCCACCACATCCAGGGCCTTGAAAACGGCGGCCGCCACCCGTCTGCCCGGAACGATCCCCTCCGCGGGAAAACCCGTGATCACAGGCAGATCGCGCATGCCAGGGCCGACAGTGAAGACATAACCCTCGCGATCCACGCCCCACGGTTGGAACCGGCTGAGGCGCGCGATGGCCGTGCGTTCGGTCAATTCGATCAGTAACGCGTCAGGAAGCTGGCGGGTCAAATTCATCACGGCCACATTGGGCTGCCGTTCCAGAAAATCTTTATGCAGTTTTCCCAGGTTCAAATCGAAGAGATTCTGCCCTTCATGGATTCCCGTGTACTCGCGCACAAGCTGCTCGCTAAGCATCGGACCATCGGCCTTGATCGCCAGATGGCGCAGGGTATAGCGCGGGTTGCCCCAAAACAAGGTTTCGCCAACTTTGTAAAGGCCGTAACCCGTGAGACCAAGCGCCAGCAGTCCCAGGGCTAAACCGCCCAGCCACCTGGTCAGACGTCCGTGCGCGTCGGCCTTGGCCTCCCCCAAACGGGCGTTGGCATGCAGGCGGCGTACGCTGCGTTGTGAAATCTTTCCGAAAAACACGGTCTGCTCCTAACAGTCTACAGCCTAACAGTCTAACGCCTAAGACGCTACTGATTACGACTCTGGCATCTACTACCGGCCCTTGAGCGAGGCGGAACGCATAATGCGATCGCACAACGCGGCAAACGAATACCCCGCCGCCGCCGCCGCCTTCGGAAGCAGGCTGGTTTCTGTGAAGCCTGGAATCGTGTTGACCTCCAACACGCCCATCCGTCCGCGCGCATCGAGCCGGATATCGGTTCGTCCGAATCCGGCGCAATCCAGCGCCCGAAAAGCCGCCAGTCCCAGGGCCCGGGCCTGACGGGTTTCAAGCCCGCTCAGCGGAGCCGGCACAAGATAGCATGTCCGGCCTTTGGTGTATTTGGAAACGTAATCGTAATTTCCGCGCGGCGCGCGGATTTCCACCACCGGCAGGACCTCGGCGCCAAGAATACCCACCGTCAGTTCACGCCCGGGCAGATAGTCTTCCACCAGCACCTCGCCGTCGTAACGCACGGCATCCGCAAAAGCCGCCGCCCAGTCGGCATGCCGGAAAACACGGTGAATGCCGATGCTCGATCCCTGACAGGGCGGCTTGAGCACCACTGGCAGCGGCAGCGTGCGCGCGCCGGGCGCGGACAGAACTTCCCAGGCCGGGGTGGCCACGCCCGCCGCGTCGAAGGCCGCCTTGGTCAGGCGCTTGTCGAACGCCACCAGGCTGGAGCGCGGACCGGAACCGGCATACGGCACCCCGCACTTTTCCAGGTCGGCCTGCACCCCGCCATCCTCGCCATAGGCTCCGTGCAACGCGATGAAGGCCGCATCGATCCCGGCGGGCAGTTTCAAGCGCGCCCGCGTAACGTCCACTTCAACGACCTCGTATCCCGCCTCGCGCAAGCCGCCGGCCACCGCCGTCCCGGAACGCAACGAAACCTCGCGCTCCGACGAAGGCCCTCCTTTCAGCACGGCGACGCGTCGAAAGGGACGTGGCGAAGAAACAGTCGCGGTTGGCTTATTCATGGCTTGTAACTGCGCAGATGGATGGTTGCGGGTTAATGATGAAAAACGGAGTTAATCAGGTTGTGCGGCGGTCGGTGGCCCCAGTCTTCCGCAAGATTCGTAGCCATCCCGACATCTTCGCGCAGATTTTCACACAATCGGAAGTGTGGCATCAATCTTTATTTGATCCATGTCAGCCATTCTCTGTGTGCCTTCGAGCAAGTCGGGATCGCTATCGAAATCGAATGGATCGGCGGATGTCGATCCCGATCCCGATTTGGATAACGATTGCGACCGTCACATCAGCGGCAAAATGAAAATTGCCGAGCCTGCCTGGAACTGGCTTGACATTGCCCCAGAAATCATGCAGGGTATGTCCAGTGCAAGTGGACATACTATGTTATAAACAAGCACGCACCCATGAGCGACATCGCCAACATCCTGGACAAGGTAGATCACGAGGCCTTCGACTATCAGGTTCTTCTGGACGTCCTCTCCCACTATCGCAAGCCGCGCGACCGCATTGCCCGCCTTGTGGCGGCCGGCGAGATCGTCCGCGTCAAGAAGGGACTCTATGTCTTCGCCGAGCCATTCCGCCGCAACCCCATCGTCCGCGAGCAACTCGCCAACCTGATCTATGGACCGTCCTACGTCAGCCTCGACACAGCCTTGAGTTTCCACGGTCTGATTCCGGAACGCGTGGAAGCCGTCACGTCCGTCACCACCGGCCGCGCACACAAGTTCGACACACCATTCGGCGGCTTCACCTACCGAACTCTCTCACCGGCCCGCTATGCTGTGGGAATTTTCGTGGACGACAGAGGGAAGGCCCCCTTTTTCATTGCATCCCCCGAAAAGGCGCTGGCGGACAAGGTCTGGAGCGACAAGCGCCTCACGGGCACGCGCGCCTCCGACCTCGGCGCCTACCTGCTGGACGACCTCCGCGCTGACGAATCGGCGCTACGGGCACTCGACGTCGCGCGCCTGACAGCGATCGCCAAGGCCTACGACTCCCGCAAGATCGACAACCTGCTCAATTTTCTCCGTAAACTAGGGATACCTGCCCATGCATGAAGCCGTCCAAAGTTTGATGGCGCGCTACACCTGCCGTACCCGCGACGACCATCTGAACGCCTTGCGCGAGATCCTCCAGGAACTGGCCCTGCTCGGCCTCTGGCGCGCCAAGTTCTTCGAGCACGCGGCCTTCTATGGCGGCACCGCCCTGCGCGTGCTCCATGGCCTGGACCGTTACTCCGAAGACCTTGATTTTTCCCTGCTCCGGCCAACGCCAGGTTTCTCGCTCGCGGAATATGGCGCGGCCCTCAAGCGCGAGATCGGCAGTTTCGGTTTCGAAGTCGCCTTCGACCGTCGCGTCAAGACCCGCACGACCGCCATCGAGTCCGCCTTTTTCAAAGCCAACACCGTCCGCGAAATGATCCGGATCGGGGCGGGGGAGGACATCCTGCATGGCGTCCATCCCGACGCCCAACTCAAGATCAAACTGGAAGTCGACACCGATCCGCCCGGCGGCTTCACCACCGAAACGCGCTACCTGCTTCAACCGATCCCGTTCCCGGTCCGCGTCTTCTCGCTCCCCGACCTCTTTGCCGGCAAGTTGCACGCCGTCCTCTGTCGCAAGTGGGGCGCATGCGTCAAGGGGCGCGACTGGTACGATCTCGTCTGGTATGCCGGCCGTCATCCCGAAGTGCGCCTCGCCCACCTCGAAGCGCGCATGCGGCAGTCCGGCGATTGGAAGAACACCGCCCCGCTCGACCTGGACACTCTGCGTCGTCTCCTGACGGCCGCCATCGCCGCCCTGAACATCAAACAGGCGCGCGCGGAAGTCACCCCGTTTGTCCGCGACCCCCGCGCCCTCGAAGTCTGGTCCCCCGAATTCTTCGCCAGCCTCGTCGCCCGCATCAAACCGGCCTGACCGTCCGGCATCAAGCACAGTTCCGCATCGGCGTGCGCCTTATCCTTCCCAACGCCACTTTACGTCGGGAGCAATCACGCCTCACGGGTCATGCACTTATAGCGTCCAGATGCGTACCCGTTCACGATTCGTCTGCCGTCCATGGGGTACGGAAAGTGAACCGCTGCGCTATGTCCTCCTCTTCCTGGCTTCCTTGACTCCGCCGAGCAGTTGCTACTTAAGCAAAGAGTATTCCGGCGCCAGCAGGATTCCGGTTTGGCGCTGCACGGTATCGCGCGCCAGTTCCAGGAGCGCGCGCACGTCGGAGGCCGTGGCGTCCGCGGCGGTCACAATCACGTTGGCGTGCCGTTCGGAAAAGCGCGCGCCGCCCAGCGTCATGCCTTTGCAGCCGCAGGCTTCCAGCAAGCGTCCGGCAAAATCGCCGGGGGGATTGCGAAAGACCGAGCCCGCCGAACGCAGGCCGCGCTGCCATTCGCGCCGCGCCGCCTGGTCGCGCAGCGTCGCCGCCAGCGCCGCGGGTTCCGCCGGAGTCAGCCGCAGGACCGCCCGCAAGACCACGCGGCCAGCCAGGCATGGACATTCGCGATAGCGATAGTCGAGTTCCGAACGGGTCCAAACGCGTTCACGGCCGTCGGGCTCGCGCGTCACCAATTCCGCCAGCACATTTTCGAAGGCGCGTCCCCAGGCCCCGGCATTGCCGCGCGCCGCGCCGCCCAGCGTGCCCGGGATGCCGTGCAAAAATTCCAGACCGCCCAGCCCGCGCGCCGCCGCCTGCGCGGCCAACGCCGTCACCGGCAGCGCCGCGCCCGCGGTCACGCTGTCGGTGGTCCAGGCCAGTGAATCGAATGCGGGCCCGCTCAGCCGGATGGTCAGTCCGCGTACGCCGTCATCCGCCGCCCAGGTATTGCTCCCGCCGCCCAGCACCCGCCATGGCACATCCGCCCCCGCCGCCCAATCGAGCAGTACATTCAGGTCCGCCGGCGTTCCCACTTCCGCCCATAGATCGGCCGGGCCGCCGACGCCGAGCGTCGTGTGTTTCGCCAGCGGCTCATGTGCGCGCACCACCGTGGCCTGACTCAGCGGCAGCGCCAGTACGGCGCGTTGCCAGCTTGCCACGGGACTAAGCGCCGCGACCGGCACGCCGACCAGCGCCTCGCGCGCCCAGCAGGCAATGCGTTCCACGTCGCCCGCGCCAACCACCAGCAGCAGATCGCCCGCGCCCAGCCGCGTGCGCAGCGCGGCCCAGGCGCCCGCCAGACTGTCCGCCACCGAGACCCGCGCCGGCCCGGCGGCGGAGCGGCGGAAGTGGCCGTAGAGATCCCAGATCGTACCGCCTTCCAGCGGCGTTTCGGAGGCGGCATAGACCGGCGTCAAAATCAAATCGGACACCCCGGCGAAAGCCGCCGGAAAATCCGTCCCCAGCGCGCGCGTGCGGGTGAAGCGGTGCGGCTGAAAGACGGCCACGATCCGCCGGCCCAGCGCGCGCGCCGCGGAAATCAGCGCCGCGATTTCGCTGGGATGATGGGCGTAATCGGAAACCACCTGAATATCCTCGCGCTCCACAAATCGTTCGAAGCGCCGGCGTGGCAGTTCGGCCGTCTCCAAACCCCGCCGCACGGCGTCGAAATCCAGCCCCAGTTCGAAGGCCGCCGCCGCGGCCGCCAGGGCATTGAGCAGATTGTGCCGGCCCGGCAGCGGCAGGCGCAGCGTGCCCAGCGCCAGATTGTCGCGCTGCATGCGGAAGCGCACCGCCATTGGTTCGAGGGCCACATCCACCGCCCGTACATTCGCCTCCGCGGACAACCCGAACGAGCGGGCGCCGGGACAGGCCGCGCCCAGTCGCGCCGCGCGCGGATCGTCGCAGCCGTAGACCACGCGTCCCGCATTCAGCATGAGGGTTTGGAAGCAGGCTTCAAAGGCCGTGACATCGGCGAAATGCTCCATGTGGTCGAATTCGATGTTGGTCACCACGGCCAGCGCGGGCCGGTAGAGCGCGGCCGTGCCGTCGCTCTCGTCGGCCTCGGCGACAATCCACGGGTCGCGCCCGACCCCGGCCGGACCGCCCAAAGCCGCCACCTCGCCGCCGATGCAGAAGGTGGGATCGCGCCCCGCCGCGCGCAGAATCAGGGTCAGCAGGGTTGTGGTGGTGGTCTTGCCGTGCGTGCCGCTGACGGTGACCGAGCCCGGCCCCGTCACCAGCGCCGGCAGGACCTCGCCGCGCCGATGGAGCGGAATGCCCGCCGCGCGCGCCGCCGCCAATTCCGGGGAGTCCGCGGAGAGCGCCGCGCTATAAATCAGCCAATCCACCGGCGACGCGGGCGCCAGCACATGTTCGGCGCCATGCCCATGGAAAACCGTCATACTGCGGGCCGTCAGCCAGACGGTAAGCGGCGTGGCGGCCAGATCGCAGCCCGAAACCATGAAACCCCGTCCCCGCAAGAGCACCGCCAGCCCGGCCATGCCGATGCCGCCGATGCCCGCTAAATGAACGTGTCCGCCCTTTTTCAAAAGCGCCGCGACGGCGCGACGGCGCGACGGATCGTCGGGCGCCACGGAGATCTGGGAACCGTTAGTATTCACCCGCCCCACTCTAAGCCAGTTTCAGTTTGACGATCATGGCTTGGACCAGCCGGATGTGACGGCTTTCCTCGTTTTTGAGCGTTTCAAGAAGTTCCACCACCATGTCGGTTTTGCAGTTTAACATCATTTGCGCGTAAAAATCGTGCGCGGCTTGTTCCCTGGCCAGCGCATCCTTCAGAATCTCGACGGGCGTTTTCGGCGTGGTTGTACTCATTGGAACCTCCGGGATATTGGCTGTCTTCACCCCCGACATTCTAAGCCCCTCAATCCTCCGTACCAACAACAAACATCCCATAGCCGGAACATGCCATGTTGGCGTTGCCGGGAATGTTGCGCTAGGATTGGGGGCGAGGCGAACTGAAAACAACCGGCCCATAAAAAAGCCCGACACATGGAGCACCTGTGACAACGACAAAACCGCTTGCGTCTTTTCCCTGGCCCGACGCGAAAATTCCGCATTACACGGCCCACCGCGTCGCGCGCCCGCCGCGGCTCGATGGACGCCTGGACGAGCCGGCCTGGCGGGCGGCGCCGCGTTCCCCGCGCTTCGTCGACCTGATCACGGGACGGCCCACGATCCACGACACGCGCGCCGCGGTGCTTTGGGACGACGAATGCCTGTACGTCGGGTTCTGGGTCGAGGAGCCCTTTTTAGCCGCCACCCTGAGCGAGCGCGACGCGCCCGTCTGGCAGGAAAACGACGTCGAGGTCTTCATCGCCGGGCGGGACGCCTATTACGAATTCGAGATCAATCCCCTCGGCACGATTTACGAGGCCTGTTTTGTCTGGGAGGATGCTTACGAACGCGGCGGCTTCAGCAAGGCGCCCGAATTTTCGCGCGACGCGCCGGGCTTCAGGCCCTGGAACGGCGTCGGTTACACCACCCATCCCCGCGGGCCGCGATTGGGGTTTTTCCGCTGGGACCTGCCCGGCCTGCGCGCCGCCGTTTTCGCGGACGGCGCGATCAACGATCCCGCCACCCGCGACCGGGGCTGGACCGTGGAGGCGGCCTTCCCCTGGGCGGGAATGGAATGGCTGGCGCGCGGCGACGGCCGCGCCCTGCCGCCCCGCGAGGGCGACGTCTGGCGCATGGACTTCTCGCGCTTCAACCAGCTCAAAGAGGCGCCGCCCGCGCACGATTCCGGCGGCTGGGCCTGGAGCGCCCACGGCGTCTGGGATTCGCACATCCCCGAATGCTTCCCCTACATCCACTTCACCCGCGAACTGGTGACGCCGTAAACCCCAAAATACTTCACATTGAGAAAGGTTGTCATTGTGGAATTAGCGTTTGACAGCAGGGCGGGATTACGGTGACAATCAGGGCTGTTGCCGATCAGAGCAGGTCTCCGGCGGTTCAATCGAAGCGCCGCCAGGTCGTGGCCGTGGCGGCAATGGGGAACATGAGTTAATCAGCCGCTTGGTATCCAAAATATTTTGAAGTAAAACACCATGAAAAAAACGATTCTGATTCTGCTGGCGGTGGGTGTGGCCGGGCTGGGGGGCTGGCGGGTTTACGAAAAAAGCCGGGCCGGGGGCAAGGCCGGGGCGGGTGGCGGGCCGGGGCCGGTTCCCGTGACCATGGCGGAGGTGGTCCAGAAGGCCATGCCGGTGACTTTGCGGACGTTTGGCACTGTGGAAGCCTACGAGACGGCGGCGGTCAAGCCGCAGGTCGGCGGGCTGGTGACCAACGTTTATTTCAAGGAAGGCCAGGATGTCCATACCGGCGACCTGCTTTTCACCCTCGACGCCAGGCCGGCGCTGTCGGCGCTGCGCCAGGCGGAGGCCAATCTGGCCAAAGACAGGGCTCAGAGCGACAACGCCGCCAAGGAGGCCGGACGCCAGGACGAGCTGCTTAAGAAAGGCTTTGCGGCGGAGGATGCGCGCGACCAGGCGCACACGGCGGCGCTGGCCATGCAGGCCACGGTCCAGGCGGACGAGGCGGCCGAGGATAACGCGCGCCTGATGCTTGAATATTGCACCATCCGCGCGCCCTTCGACGGCCGCACCGGCGCCCGCCTGGTCGATCCCGGCAATGTCGTCATGGCCAACGAAACCGTCCTGCTGGTCCTGAACCGCATTGTCCCCGCCCGCGTCTCGTTTGCCGTGCCGCAGCAGGATCTGCTGCGGCTGATGCCGGCCTCCGCCAACGGGCTGCTCGTCAAGGCCATGATCGGCGGCGACACCAACCTGCCCGAATCCGGAATCGTCACCTTCATCAATAACGAGGTGGATAAGACCACCGGCACGCTGCAGATCAAGGGAACTTTTTCAAATGAGGTCAAGCGCCTGTGGCCGGGCCAGTTCGTGCGTGTCGAATTGACGCTGCTCGTGGAAACAAATGCCCTGGTCGTGCCGTCGTCGTCCGTGCTCACCGGTCAGAAGGGAACCTACCTTTACGTGGTCAAGCCGGACCAGAGGGTCGAGGATCGCGTGGTCAGCGTGAACCGCATCATGGATGAGGACACCGTGCTCGCGCCCGGAGACGTAGCCGCCGGCGAACGGGTGGTAACGGACGGCCAGTTGCGGCTGGCGCCGGGCTCCAAGGTCGAGATCAAGGACGGCGGCACGAAAAACGAGGCCGCCAAACCTTGAATATCGCCGCCCTTTTTATCCGCCGCCCCGTTACGACCACGCTGGTCATGGCGAGCATTCTGCTCGCTGGAATCGTCGGCTTCCGGAGTCTGCCGGTCAGCGACCTGCCCACGGTGGATTATCCCACGATCCAGGTTTCGGCCTCCCTGCCGGGCGCCAGTCCCGAAACGATGGCCTCCTCGGTGGCCACCGTGCTCGAAAAGCAGTTCTCGATGATCGCCGGCCTGGAGTCCATGAACTCCTCCAGCGCTCTGGGCAGTTCGCAGATCACGCTGACCTTCGCCCTGGATCGCGACATTGACGCCGCGGCTCTGGACGTGACGGCTTCGATTGCCCGCGCCGGGCGGCAATTGCCGGCCGACATGCCGTCACCGCCCTCTTTTCAAAAATCCAACCCGGCCGACTCGCCCTTTCTCTATCTGGTGCTGACCAGCCCGACGCTGCCGTTGTCGGCGCTGGACGAATACGGACAGACGCTGATGGCGCAGCGGATATCGATGGTGGACGGCGTGGCCCAGGTCCAGGTTTTCGGCTCCCAGAAGTATGCCGTGCGCATCCAGGTTGACCCGATGGCGCTGGCCGCCCACGGAATCGGCATCAACGAGGTGGCCGACGCGATCGCCCAGGGCAACGTGAACCAGCCCTCCGGCATCCTCTACGGCCCGTACCGGGCGGTCACGATTCAGACCGACGGCCAGATCATGAAGGCGGACGGCTATCGCTCGCTGATCGTGACCTATCGCAAAGGCGCGCCGGTGCGACTGGGCGACCTCGGCCGGGTCACGGACAGCGTGGAAAACGACAAGGTCGCCGCCTGGTATTGCACGGCGGCCGGCCAGCAGCGCGCCGTGATTCTGGCCATCATGCGGCAGCCTGGCAAGAACACGGTGGAAGTGGCCGACGCCGTGAAGGCGCTGATGCCCGAGCTTCAGAAAAAACTGCCGGCGGCGGTCACGCTGACCACCTTGTTCGACCGCAGCCTGTCGATTCGCGCCTCGGTTCACGACGCCGAGTTCACCCTGGTTCTGACCTTCTTGCTGGTGGTGCTGGTCATCTTTGTGTTTCTGCGCAACGTCTCGGCGACCGTGATACCGGCGCTGGCGCTGCCGATGTCGCTGATCGGCACCTTCGCGGCGATGAACGTGTTGAATTACAGTCTGGATAACCTGTCGCTGATGGCCCTGACCCTGGCCATCGGCTTCGTGGTGGACGACGCCATCGTGATGCTCGAAAATATCGTGCGGCACATGGAAATGGGCAAGCAACGGATGGAGGCGGCTCTGGACGGGGCGCGGGAAATCGGCTTCACCATCGTCTCGATGACGCTGTCGCTGGCGGCGGTGTTCATTCCCGTCCTGTTCATGGGCGGCCTGATGGGCCGGATTTTCCGGGAGTTCGCGGTGACCATCGGCGCGGCGGTGCTGATTTCGGGCGTGATTTCGCTGACCCTGACGCCCATGTTGTGCAGCCGCTTTTTGCGCGCGCCGGCCTCGATTCGCCATGGCCACATCTATGCCGTCACGGAGCGCGGTTTCCAAGCCATGCTGGAGTTTTACCACCGCACCCTCTGGTGGGTTTTGCGCCGGCCCGCCCGCACCATGACGCTGGCGATTCTGGCGCTGGGATTGACGGGCTGGCTGTTCACGATCGTGCCGATGGGATTTATTCCCAGCGAGGATCGCGACATGTTCACCATCACCACCGAAGCCGCGGAAGGCATCTCTTTCAAGTCGATGCTGACACATCAGCAGGCGCTGGCGGAACTCGTCCGCAAGGATCCCAACATCGAAGCTTTCATGTCGAGCGGCGGCTCGCGCGGCAGTAGCGGCGCAAACGTCGGACGCATGATGGTCCGCCTGAAACCACGCGCCCAGCGGGAATTGAGCGTGGACGGCGTGATTCGCAAATTGCAGCCGTTCCTGGCCTCCGTGCCGGGTATCCGGGCCTACGCGGTGATTCCTCCGACCATCCCGATCGGCGGCCAGTCGTCCAAGAGCAAATACCAATATACGCTACAGGCGACGGACGCGGACGAACTCTACCGGCAGACCGCCAGGTTGATGGAGGCCATGGCCGCCCTGCCGGGGTTTCAGGACGTGAACAGCGACATGCAGTTGAAGAACCCCGAACTCGACATCAAGATCAACCGCGACCTGGCCTCGTCCATGGGCCTGTCGGTCGCGCAGATCGAAAACGCCTTGTACAACGCCTACGGTTCCCGTCAGGCTTCCACGATTTACGCGCCCAACAACCAGTACCAGGTGATCCTGGAACTGATGCCGGAATACCAGCAGAACGCGGCCGCGCTGCCGCTCCTGAATGTGCGCTCCTCCTCGGGACTGCTGGTGCCGATCAACGCCGCGGCCGACCTGCGGCCGGGCGTCGGACCGTTGACGATCAACCACTTCGGCCAGCTCCCGTCGGTGACGATTTCGTTCAATTTGAAACCCGGCGTCTCCATCGGCGAGGCGGTCAAACAGGTGGACAAGATCATGGAACGGCAACTGGCCGGCGGCGGGGTCTCGGGCAATTTCCAGGGCGAGGCGCAGGCGTTTCAAAATTCCATCAAGAGCATGGGCATCCTGCTGATACTCGCGATCGTGGTCATTTACATTGTGCTGGGCATCCTCTATGAGAACTTCTGGCATCCGATCACGATTCTCTCCGCCCTGCCTTTCGCGGGTTTCGGCGCGCTGGTGACCCTGCTGCTCTTCAACGCCGAACTTTCGATCTACGCCTTCGTCGGCATCATCATGCTGGTGGGCCTGGTGAAAAAGAACGGCATTATGATGGTTGACTTCGCGATCGAGGCGCGCCGGGGCGGCAAGGCGGCCGACGAGGCGATCCACGAGGCCTGCATGATCCGCTTCCGTCCGATCATGATGACCACCATGGCGGCGCTGATGGGCGGCCTGCCCATCGCCTTCGGCTACGGCGCCGGCGGCGAAGCGCGCCAGCCGCTCGGACTGGCGGTGGTCGGCGGACTGTTGTTTTCGCAAACCCTGACGCTTTATGTCACCCCGGTGTTCTATCTCTATATGGAAAGGGTCCAGATGGCGACCCATCGCCATTTTAACAGCGGGGAAGTGAACAGTGAACGGCAAGCAGTGAAGGCGAACTCGGTTTGACTGTTCACCGTTCACTGTTTACTGTTCACTTGTCACAAACCTGAGCAGGCACGAATCATGAAGATTATTTATTGCGCCATTGCTTTCGCGGGCATGTTGCTGTCCGGCGCCGGCCTGGCTTCCGCGGCGCCGGCGCCTTCCGCGTCCACGGGGGCGGTGGGTGTCGCGTCGAGGGCGTCGGTGGAACTCACCCTGCGTGACGCCCTGTTGATCTCGCTGGAGAACAACCCGGCCCTGCGTGTGCAGCGCTGGAATCCGGCCATTCAGAAAACCTTCGAGCAACAGGCCGTTGCGGCCTTCGATCCCAGTCTGACCGCGCAGGCGCAAAAGACCAGGGCCAACAACGCGCAGATCACGCCTTTTTCCAGCACCAACCAGGTCAATTCCGACAGCATCTCCGGCGCGCTGGGGATCTCCGAGTTGCTTCCGACCGGCACGCGCATCGGGCTGCAAGGAACGACTGAAATAGACAACTCGACGCTCTACAGCGACCGTCAGGCAGCGACGCGGGTGGGCCTGTCCGCGAGCCAGTCGCTGCTCAATGGCTTTGGCACGGCGGTCAATCTGGCCAGCCTGCGGCAGGCCCGCCTCGACACGCGGGTGACGGAATACGAATTGCGCGGTTATACCGAGAACTTTGTGGCGCAGGTCGAAACCGCCTACTGGAGTCTGGCTCTGGCGCGCAGGCAGTTGGAGATCGTGAAGCAATCCCTGGCGGTGGCGGAACAGCAGCGCGACGAAATCGCGGCGCGCATCCGCGTCGGCAAACTCTCGCGCGTGGAATTGAAATCGGCCGAGGCCGAAGTGGCCTTGCGCCGCGAGTTTCTGATCGATGCGCAAGGCGCCATGGAAAAAGGCCGCCTTAGAATGATCCAACTGGTCAATCCGCCCGGCGCCGGGGGATGGGACCGCGAGATCGTCCTGAAGGACGCCCCGCCGGTTCCGAAGGAACCCCTGGACGACGTCGGCGCACATGTGGCCGTGGCCATGCGGATGCGTCCGGATCTCAACCAGGCGCGTTTATCCGTCCGCCGCGGCGAGTTGGAAATCGTGAAAACGAAAAACGGCCTGCTGCCGCGGCTGGATGCCTTCGTCAACCTTGGAAAAACAGGCTACGGCGATTCGTTCGGGCGCTCGGTCAGCGATCTTAAGGGCAACGCCAGCGACCTATCGTTCGGGCTGCAGTTCGAATATGCGCTGGGCAATCGCGACGCCCATGCCAGGCGGCGGCGGGCGGATTACAGCCTCGATCAGACTCGCGAGGCCATGGACAACCTGAAGCAACTGGCCGAAGTGGACGTGCGCTCGGCCTATGTGGAGGTGGTCCGTTCACGCGAACAGGTGGCGGCCACTTCGGCGGCGCGGCAGCTTCAGGAAGAGGTGCTGGAAGCGGAAAATGGGAAGTTGCTGGTCGGAAAATCGACAGCCCTGCTGGTGGCCGTGGCGGCGCGGGATCTGTTGAACAGCCAGATCACCGAGAGCCTGGCGATCGTGACGCATCTCGACGCCTATATCGCCCTCTACAGGCTGGAAGGCTCGCTGCTCGAACGGCGCGGGCTCGACGCCCCCGGCCGCGAACCGGTCGCGGATATTCGCTGATCGAAAATCGGCTGGAACATCAGAGACGGAAGGTTTCGCAGGCCTGCTTCATGGCCAGCAGGTTCTCCCAGGGGACTTCCGGTTCCACCATGTGGGTGGGCGCAATCACTATGCCGCCCTGTTTTCCGCAGGCGCGCAGGTTGGCCCAGACGACCTCCCTGACCTCCGCGGGCGTGCCGAACGGCAGGGTGCTCTGCGTGCCGACGGTGCCCCAGAAAGAGATGCGGCCGCCCACCTCCCGGTGGACGACATCGAACTTCATGCACTCCGGCTGCACCGGGTTCAGGATATCCACACCGATTTCGATCAAGTCGTTGAGGAATGGAAGCACATAGCCGCATGAATGATAGAAGATCAGCAAATCCGGTTTGATGGACTTGCCGGCCCGGATGACCTGGGCCAGCCGCGGCTTGAGCCAATGCCGCCAAAGTTCCAGACTCATCATGATCGTGCTCTGCATGCCGATATCGTCGCCCAGTTGGACGATATCCACGCCGGCGCCGGACGAGGTCCGGATCGATTCGACCGCGTGGGCGGTGACCCGGTCGAGATGAACCTGCGCCCGTTCGTCGCCGGTCATCATATCGGCCATCAGATCCTCCATGGAGCGGATGTACCAGGCGGTTTCCCAGATGGTGCAGGCCTGATGGGCCATGGTCGCCAGGCCCCGGCTGTGAATGCCATCCGCGACCTGACGCAGGGCTTCGCCTGCGCCCGGCGCAATACTGGCCAGGGGATAGTTTTTCACCTCGTCCAGGCTGACTTCCTGCCCCTGCAAGGGATGATGCATGCGCGTCATGTGATAGCAATCGGGCTGTTGGGAATGGGCCACGCCCATGGCGTCGATGCGGGCATTGGCCGGCAATACTTCGCGCGGGTAGAGTTTGACGGGGTCGCTCCAGGTCGCTCGCTGTTTCACCGAGCAATTCCGGACGGGCGAGCCGAAATATCCGGCGATATCTTCGTGTCCAAAACGAGCCTTGAACGCCTCGATTTGCGAGGCGCAAAAGGCGCCGCTGTCGACTGGGACGGTTTCGAAACCGCGCCGCCTCAGGCTGCGCAAAAGATTTTCCCTGGGCGTGGTCACGATTCCGCCCGCGTTTTCGGGAAAAACGCGTTGTAAAGCGCCTTGATCGCCCGTTTACGATCCGCGGCCTTGATGCCGAACATGACGCTGATTTCGGAGGAACCCTGGTTGATCATGTCGATATTGACCCCGGCGGCGGCCAGCGCCGTGCAGGCCTTGGCCGACAGCCCGACGGTGTAACGCATGCCCTCGCCGACGATCATGAGCAGCGCCAGGCCGTGCTCGAAGCCGACGTCGTTGGCGCCCAGTTCGTCGCGAACGCGCTCGCAGAGCCGGGCCTCGATCTCGGGCGTCACATCTTTTTCGCGCAGGATCACCGAGGTGTTGTCTATTCCGGAAGGCGCATGTTCGTAGGAAAGCCCCTCATCCTCGATGATTTGCAGCAGACGCCGGCCAAAGCCGATCTCGCGGTTCATCAGGTACTTGCTGACATCGAGCGTACAGAAACCATCGGCGCCGACGATGCCGACCACGACGCCCGAGGCGTAGGGACGCTCGGGCACGATGCGCGTGCCGGGGGCCTCGGGGTGGTTGGTGTTCTTGATGCAGATCGGAATCTTGGCCAGCACGGCGGGCATGATGGCTTCGTCGTGAAAGACGCCGAATCCGGCGTAGGCCAGTTCGCGCATTTCCTGATAGGTGATGACCGAGATGGCGCGGGCGTCGGGGACAATGCGCGGGTCCACGGCATAGACCGAATCCACATCGGTGAAATTCTCGTATAATTCGGCCTTCACGGCGGCGGCCAGAATGGAACCGGTGATGTCCGATCCGCCGCGCGGGAAGGTCGCTACCTCGCCTTTGACGGTGTAGCCGAAGAAGCCCGGGAAGATCGCGACATCGGGCGTGTCGCGCAGCGACTTCAGGCGGTCGAACGACTCCGGCAGCACGGTGGCGTTACCGAAGTCGTCGCTCAGCAGCAAACCGGCCTCGCGCGGGTCCACGTAATGCGCCGGCAATCCGAGTTTGTTGAAAACAGCCGCCACGACGCGGGCGCAGTTGTCCTCGCCGGCGGCCTTGAGGTTGTCGAAAAAGCGGCCGCGGTGCGTGGTATCTCCGGCCAGGCGCCGACGCAGGTCGTCCTCAACGGCGCTGGTGACGGCCGCGGGGAGTTCCAGCGCGCGTTGAATCTCGCGGAAGCGTTCGACCACGCGATCCAGTGCGCCGCCGGTGGGCGCGCCCGCGAGCTGGGCTTCGGCCAGCGCGATCAGCAGGTCGGTGACCTTCATGTCCTCCGGCGAGCGTTTGCCGGGCGCCGAGACGACCACGATACGCCGTTCCGGATCGGCGCGCACGATCTCGAAGACCTTGCGGATCTGACGGGCATCGGCCAGCGAACTGCCGCCGAATTTTACGACCTTGATGGCGACGGCTTGCTTCCGCTTATTTTTTTTGGGACTCATGTGGCTCTCGCTACTGTTCGGGTGTCCGGTGTTTGAGTGTTCGGGATAGATCAACACCGAACACGCTAAATCTGTCCATCAATATCCTCGATGCGCAGCCGGATGGTTTTGGCGCCGACGAAGGGGCGGGCGTCAATTTCGGCCAGCGCGATATTCATATCCGCTTCGCGGGCGCGGTGGGTGACGATGATGACCGGCACGTTGCGTCCGGCGTGGGTTTCTTTCTGCACGACCGAGGCGATGCTGATGCCGTGATTGCCCAGCACGGTGGTCAGCGCGCCCATCACGCCCGGTTTATCGAGCAGCGAAATGCGCAGGTAATATCGCGAACTTATCTCGCCTATGTTCAGACAGCGGCCGGGGAGATCGTGCGGCAGCGTCGGCGGAAAGGGCGCTCCGGCGGCCATGGTCACAGCCAGGTCGGCCAGATCGCTCACGACGGCGCTGGCGGTGGGCAGGCGGCCGGCGCCGCGCCCGAAGTAGACCGTCTGGCCGGCGATGTCCCCGTCCACCATGACAGCGTTGAAAACTCCGTTGACGGAGGAGAGCATGTGGTTCGCCGGGATCAAGGTGGGGTGGACGCGCACGTCGATGCCATCGGGTTCGGCCTTGACCACCCCAAGCAGTTTCACGCGATAGCCCAGAACGCGGGCATAATCGATATCGACCTTGGCCAGCGTGCGGATGCCTTCGACGTGCACGGCGGCCATGTCCACCGGGAACCCATGGGCCAGCGAAGCCAGAATGACCGCCTTGTGCGCGGTGTCCCAGCCGTCCACGTCGAGCGTCGGATCGGACTCGGCGTAACCGTGCGCCTGAGCTTCCTTGAGCGCGTGATCGAAGGTGTCGCCCTCGCGCTCCATGCGGGTCAGGATGTAGTTGCAGGTGCCGTTCAAGATCCCGTAGACGCGGGCGATGCGGTTGCCGACAAGTCCTTCGCGCAGCGCCTTGACGATCGGTATGGCCCCCGCCACGCTGGCTTCGAAACCCACCGCGACGCCGTGCTTCGCGGCCAGCCGGAAAATTCCGGCGCCGCATTCGGCGAGCAGGGCCTTGTTGGCGGTGACCACCGGCTTGCCGTGTTCCAACGCGCGCGCGATGAAGGTGCGGGCGATCTTTGTGCCGCCGATCAATTCCACGACGATCTGGATGGCGGGATCGTCGATCACCGACAGGGCATCGGTGGTGAGCAGCGCGCGATCCAACGCCACGCCGCGGTCGCGCTCCAGGTCCAGATCGGCAATTTTGCGCAAGACCAGCCGTACACCAGTGCGGGCGGCCAGGAGGTCGCCATTCTTCCGCAGCGCCTCGACAACCCCCGCGCCGACGGTGCCGAAACCAAGAAGTCCGATGCCGATCTCTTTCATAGCAAAATCACCCCGATCGTTTGCCCGCCAGCCGCTCGCGCAAGAATGCCGCCACGCTCTCGTTGGGCAGGAAACGCAATTCCCAGGCCGGCAGCGCTTGAGCCATTTCGCCGCCCAGCGTTACGAGCGGATCGAAGAGCGACTGATCGTGCCAGGGACAGGCGAACATGGCAAGCAAACGCCGCATGGTCTCCGGCGCATCGAGGGGAATCAACTCGTTTTGTATTCCATGTTCCAGAAACACCAACCCGCGCAACGGGCAAACGGCCGCCGTCGCGAATCCGGCGCTGCTGGGCCAGGGCGTGCCGCAGAGCCAGAAGTCTTTACGCAACTTGCGCACGATGGCCTTTTCGTCGCTCAATACAAGCGCGGCCCGGGTTTGGTTGAGCAGGTTGGATAAAGTGCTCTTGCCGCGATCCGAACGGCCCATGAATAGCCACCCTTGACCGTCGAAATCGGCCGCGGCGCCATGCACAAGCATCCCGCTACCGCCCGCAGCCAGCCGATACATCGTCAACAGACGGTCCAGATTAAGCGCGAAAAGCTTGCCGAAGAGCGGACTCTCGTCCCTGACCGGCACCAGCTGCTGATTCCACCGCACCTCGGCCCGTCCCGCGTCCAAATCCATCGTGGCCGTCCATTGCGGGGGATTATGTGGCGCTCCTTCGAAGGCAATCGTACGCGTCCCGCCTTCCCGCCAGAGACGCCAGGCATCCGATTCCAGCTCGGGCGTCCCCGTCGGCCTGAACGCGCCGCTTCCGGCTAAACGCACATGCCATTCCAGCTCCAGAGCATCGGGCAGCGCCTGCGGGCGATCGAAGCCCCGGTAGAACGGCGGCCACATCGTGACGTCGAGGTCGAAATCCGCCTCGTAGGTGTATGCCAAACCACCGATCCAAAATCGTTGTACTGCCACTAAAAGCCCCTTGAGAAATACAAAAAGCCGCGTGCGAATTTCCTTCGCAAACGGCTCGTTAATCTAAAAGGTGTACTAAACCCCGTCCGGCAAAGCGCTACTCAATAGCCTTTGAAACTGCCATTGACGTCGCAAACATCGGCCTGACGACAGCCACTGCTCAGCACTTCCTCCGTGGCGAGTTCCACGGCCTTGACCCGGGGCTTTTCGTACTTGGCTTTCTGCGTCTTCTTCATACGCTCACCTCCATGCCTGTCGTTTACTACTCAATAAATCAGCTCTTGCCCTGCCCAGTTCGCACAAATATTCCGAACAACGGTCCGAAAATCCGGTTTCGAGCTCCGCAACCGCGCTGCATGAACTTGACAAGGCATAATTGTTACACGACCGGCATGAAACGTCAACCGCAATTGTAGCCTTTTTAACCATCGTTGAAATCTGCCGCCAGGCCTCCGCGAACGACAGAACGCGCGCGTCTGCTCCTGCGCCCGGGAACATCACGCAGGGGCGCACGATTCCGTAGGGATCCAGATGAAAATCGGCGCGGCCGGCCTTGCAGACAAAGCGCGCGTTGGTGGGCGGCATTTTACGCAGTTGCTCCAGATAGCGCGCCCATTTTTGCCGTCGTTCGGGATCGGAGAATTCGATGCGCACCGCCTCTTCCGCCGGCACCCGCAGGGCCAGCGGGGAACGGTCGCCGTTCAGTCGCGGCAGAATCGCCACGTCCATCCTGAAGGGCAGACCCAGCGATGCGGCCAGCGCCTCGATGGCGGGAAATTCTCCGGCATTCGTGGCCATCAACACCGATTTAAGCCGCACCCGCACGCCGCGCCGCCGCAGCCGTTCGATGCCGCGCAATGTGCGGCGCAGGCCCCGCGGATCGCCGGTGACGATGGCCGCGGTGGCGTCGGTTGCCGCGTAAAGCGACACTTCAACATAGTCTGGCGCGTAATCGGCAAACAGGCCGGCGATGCGTTCGCTGACCAGGGCGGCGTTGGTGAAGACCTTGAGAAACATCCCGCATTCTCGGGCATGACGGTAGATGCGTTCGAAATCCCTCCGCAGCAGCGGGTCGCCGCCGCTGAAAAGCAGATCCAGGCAGCCTGCCGCCGCCATCTGGTCAATCAGATCCAGCGCTTCAGCCGTGGTCAGTTCGCCGCGCCGGTTGCGCGCCGGGCCGGCATAACAGTGCTGACAGCGAAAGCAGCAGCGCCAGGTCAGGTCGAAGGCGCCGGAAATCGGCACCCCGGCGGCCTCGGCCTTGCGAACAAGCCGGGGGAAAAAACCTCCGGCTTGCGTCTGCTCTGAATCCGCGCACTGCATTCAGGCCACCGGTTCGATCAACGCCGCTTTCAATAAATCGCCGGCCAGTTCGCAGACATCGGCCTGCGCCTGTCCATGTTCCACCTCGAACTCATCCTCGACCGCCGCGGCAAGCTGCGCCAGCGTCTTAGCGCCGTCCATCAACTCCCAGATGCGGGCCGCCACGGCATTGAGCGTAAAGACCTGCCGCATATCCGCCAGTTTTCCGTGAATCGGTATCAATAGCCGTTCGCCCGCCACTTCGCGAGCCACTACCTGCGGCATGTGCCGGTATGTTTGATCGATGGCCACCGTCATTCGCGCCTCCTGTTTATGATGCATCATTCGACGTTCATCATGCGCTATTCGTCATTCCAGATCAATCCGATAGAACCACGGGCCTTCACCCACCGCCGTCTTGTCGGTCTCGACATTCATGGGAGGGGTTGCGACGATGTTTGTCCGCACGAGTGTGCTGAACGACGCCTGATCGGTCAAATTGGCGCCGCGCGCGAGACGGTAGGATTTGCCCTCCACGCTTTGCCAACGCATCACGATCCAGGCGCTGTTCGCCGCCGGAGCGACGTTGTCGAAGATCAGCAGCGACAAGCGGTTCGTGGGATCAGTGCCGGCCCGGCACTCCGCCCAATTCGGCATCCCGTCGCCATCCGTATCGGACATGGCGGCGACATCGAACCCGCCATTGGTCAGTCCATGCGCCACCAGCCACCACTCGGGAGTCTGGTTGGCGGCCAGGTTGGGCTGGAATGAGGCTGTCAGCACGCGCGGAACGGTCATGGGCACGATCACCTGATTGCCGGACACCGGCACGATCCCGTTGGTGTCACCCGACCAACCTACGAAGTGATAGTAGTCCCCCGGCTGCGCCGTCACCGGCGTATTGGTTCCGGCCTGGAACCAGCCGTTGGTCGGATCGGTGACGCCCGGGCCATCCGCTGTTTGCACCAGCAAGAACAGGTTCGTCGTCCACTGCCAGGCCAGGGTTGTATCGTTGGTGAGCGTAAACGCAACGGGGGCGACGCCTGTTCCCGACCCCGGCGCGCTGCCGCCCCGCGTCCAGCCCGCGCAAACGTATTGGGTTCCGCCACCGGCCGTAAACGGACTGTTGGTCACGCTCGCCGAAATGACCGCTCCATTGGTGAAGCCGGTGTTCGTTCCAACCGCCGGCCAGGTTCCGCCGACCGGACTGGCGACCACCAGCCATGGATTAACGTTCGTGTAATCCACTTCGACATCGAAGTTCGCCCAGGCCCACGCCCCGTTGGCCACCCCGGGGCCGGGCCTGATAACCAGATAGTTGGCGCCCGTCGTCCAACAGCGCCAGGTCAGTTGCGTGCTTCCCTGCGCCACCACCGTTTGCCCATCCCCGGCCAGCAGCGTCAGCAGCGTGTCGGCATTGGTCCCGCGGTGGCAGATATCCACCGTGTACTGGCGGCCCGTCAGGTTGGTCAGGGCGATCCAGACGGCATCGGCGGTGGAGGTAAAGCAGTGCGTCTGCCGGAAGTTATATTGATCGTCGGGATTCAGCGGCGCCGCCGTCGCGGCGTTCGTGCCGATTCCGGCGCGGTGGTATGCGTCCACCGGAATGCCACCGGGCACGATCGTCACCATGTCGCGGCTTGAACCGCTGGAAGCGGCGAAATAGTTGACGTATTCGGAACGCGCCGTGTAATTCGTATCCTTGTTGAGATGGATATAAAGCAGACTGTCCACAATATTCGACATGCGCACGTAACCCAGCACCGGCACCTGATGGGAAATCCGGTTGATACCGCCGAAATAAGTGCTGCCGTAGAAGCCGGCGCCCACGGCGCGGCCGACGTCGATCTCCGCCACGATCTGCGTATACAAAGTCACAAACTCGTTGAAGTTGGTGGCCGATGTCTGCCCCGGATACAACTTCGAACCGAAGGCCAGTCCAAGATTGGTGTTGCACTGTTGCCGGATCACGACATCGTCCCAGCCGCCGCCCGGCGGGAAGCATGCCGGCACGTAATACATCTTGCCCACGGACACCACGAGGTTGCCGACATCGGCATCCTCCTGTCCGGCGGCCACCGGTTGCCGCAACGGCGCCACGCCGTGATCCACGAGGTTCCAGTACAGGATGCCGTTGTTCGTATAAGTGTTCCGATCCCAATAACCCAGTATATCGCCCACGAAAGTCGCGAAACACATGCCAAGGTTCGGGTTATAATGGCCCGGTATCGGGTAGAGGCTGAGATTGTTCTGGTACATCGGCACGGACGACGTTGCCGCATTCGCCCCGGGGATATAAGCCTCCGCCGTCACGGCGTCGAAGCGCGCCACAATGCGGCGGGACTGATTCATCGCCGCCGTCAGACGGTTGTTGGTGATCCCGCAGCCGTTGGTATCCCCGCTCCATTCCAGGAATACATGCTGCAGATCGTTGCTGGCAAGCACAACCACGTTGGACCCGAGCATGCACCAGCGCGAGGTTTGGTTCACCCCGCCGTTGCCTTCCACGCTCAGGGCAAGATAATAATTGGTTTTCCAAAGCCAGGTGAGCGTGGTGTCGTTGGTTATGGCAAAACTGCCCGCATTGGTTGTCAGCCCCGAGGCCGGCAAACTGCCGCTCCTCGCCCAACCTGCGCAGACGTATTGCGTGGCCAACACACCCGCATAGACCGGCGACTGGGTCACCACGGCCGACACTACCGTGCCCCAGTTGCAGGTGTTGACGCCTGCCGCGGGCACGCCGACGCCCTGGTCCGACATCACCGTCAGCGTGTAAGTGTCGTTCGTAAAGCGCGCCGTCACCGACCGTTGCCCGTCCATCGGCAGGGTGATCCGCGTTCCCGCCAGCGTCGCCCCATTCGTATCGCCAAGCCACTCCACAAAATGCCAGTGCGTGGTCGCGGCCGCGTTCAAAACCACGTTCGAGCCCAGCGCGCGCCAGCCCGACAGCGCGTCCACGCTGCCGGTTCCGCTCGCCGCCACGACCAGATAGACATTCGTCGTCCACCGCCACTCCACCGTCGTGTCGTTGGCGATCATAAACGAACCTGTGTTCGTGGTGTTTCCCGACACCGGTGCGCTGCCCGTGCCGCTCCAACCCAGGCCGACATACTGCGTCGCCTGCACGCCGTCATAGACCGTCGCGTTCGTCAATCCGGCCGAGAGGCTCGTGCCCCACTCGTGCGACGTCGCGCCCGGCGCCGGATCGCACGCGCCGTGGGCCGAGGCAATCGTGAACGTGTACCACTCGTTGCTGGTAAAGACCGCCGTCAGCGCGCGCGGCCGGTCCATGACCACGCTGATGACGGCGCCCGTCATCGTCGCCCCG
>JANYBP010000008.1 GCA_025360745.1 bacterium | reverse complement strand
TGGAACCGTCTCAATACTCAAGGAGCGCCCAGATAAGCTGAAACGGCCTGTCATCCTGTTCACCAACCGACCTCGTTGATGAATTCCATCTTTCCGCTTTTGCTCGCTCCAAAAATTCCGCTTTTGAAAACTCCACGACATTCGCCCAGAAAGTTATTGTAAAAGGAGTCGTTGAAACTCCATTGGTCCATCAAGGGGCTGGCGTCGAAGGTGGCCAGACTCCAGCCCGCGAGTTTGGGTTGTATCTCGTCGTAGCCGATCCACTTCGCGGGCTTGGGGCTGTCAGGACCATAAATCTCCTTCAGCCAGTTGGTATACGCGGTTTCGTCATCGGTTACATTCCACATGCAGGGTCGAACGAAGTCGCCCCAGGAAATCTCGTCGTCCAGCGCATAGGCGGCGCGGGAGGGCGAGGAATCAAGTTTGGCGATTCTGGTTTTGATCAGATTTTTCACTTTAACCCGCATGGCCTCGTTAAGCGGTATGACCCGCACCCCGTTGCTGCGGATAAGATCGGACTTGTCCACCAGGAAACTGCTGCGTATGTGGATGTCGCCCTTGCCGGCGAGATGATCCACGTAAAAATAGAGTTTATGCTTGTTGATCCAGGGGAGGGTGTTGGTTTTTCCCTGGTCGATGACGGCGCCATTGATGCCGGTTTCCTCGCAAAATCTGGCGGCGGCGTCAGTATTGCCGATCGTCCACTGGAAAGGCCAGGGCATGAAAGCCCAACTTGGAAAAGCGCCCAGCAGGAACTGCCTGTCCTGTTTAACCGGCTTGAAATCGCGCGAGGTCTTGACGTAATTCTCGTAAGCATCCTGGCTTGCCGTCGCCAGCGCGCCGATTGCCAATACAATCAGCGCAACCAACCGCATTTGCCGCCGGAATATCGTCATGGGCTGCCTCCTGCTTCGTTCGTGCCTACTCGCGGTTTGACACATATTCGCTCACGCGGCATCATGCGTGCCTGTGAACGCCTTTGCAACCATTTTGTCCAGAGTCAGCGCGTCGCCGCGCCGCGCGCGGTGGTGGCTGGGGCTGGCGTTGCTGATCGCGCTGGCGGTGCAAACCGTATTTTTGCTGGAAACGGCCGCGCGGCCGGCGTTCAGTTACCCTCTGCTCGATTCGGCCAGTTACCACCGGCAGGCTTTGGCGATATTAGCCAACACAACGCCGGAGGAGCCTTTCTGGCAACCGCCGGCCTATCCCTATTTTCTGGCCGCGGTCTACGATGTGGTCGGAACAAAACTGATTACGGCGCGCGTCGTGCATGCCTTGCTGGGCATTTTGTTGGTTGGACTGACCTATTGGATCGCGCGGCGGCTGGCGCTTTCCGCGCGGCAGGCCTGCGCCGCCGCGCTGGTCGTGGCGCTCTGCGGTCCATTGGTGTTTTACGCCTCGCAACTGCTGCCGGCCGCGCCGGCCGCGGTCATGCTGCTGCTGGCGCTGGGGCTTGTTCTGCGGGCGGACCGCCAGGGAACCGCCTGGGCATGGTTCTGGGCCGGCCTTTCGATCGGACTGGGGACGATCACGGTGGTGAATCTTCTGGTCTTGCTTCCGGTGGCGGCGGTATTGGCCTGGTGGCGGACCGATTCAAATAGCCGGTATTCAGTGTTCGGTGTTCAGGTAAAGCGCTTGGGCCTGCTTTTGACGGGGGTTTTGCTGGTGATCGGACTGGTTTGTGTGCGCAATCGCGTGGTCGGCAAAGCCTGGGTGGCGATTTCGACCAACGGCGGGATCAATTTTTACATCGGCAACAATGCGCACGACAAGGTTTCGCTTTCGACGCAGCCGGGAACGGACTGGGAGCGTCTGTCGCGCCTGCCCTGGATGGCTGGCGCCAAAACTCCGATTGAAGCGGAGCGCTGGTACTGGCGCGAGAGCCGGATTTACGCGCTCCAGAATCCCGGTCATTTTCTCAGGCGGGTGGGGGATAAGTTGCTGGCTTTTTGGCACGGGCGCGAATTGCCGCGCAATTTCGATCTCTATGGCTGGCGTCGCGAAAGCCGCGTGCTGGCGTTGTTGATCGGACCGGGACCGGGCTTGTTTGTACCAGGCGGCATCCTGATTCCCCTGGGTCTGCTGGGGCTGGGACTGGCGCTCAGGCGTGGCCGCGCGGCCTGGACGGCCGCCATGACGGTGCTGCTCTTCAGCCTTTCCGTGGCGCTGGTTTTTCCGGCCTCGCGTTACCGTGTGCCGATCCTGCCGCTGATGGCGATTTTCGCGGTACTGGCCGCTGGCTGGCTCCGGGATCAGGCGCGCGCACGCTGCTGGGGACGGCTGGGCGCGGGCGTGGCGGCGCTGGCGCTCCTGGTGCTGCTGGCCAACCGTCCGCTGACCTGGCCCACCGATCGTGTGCATTACGATGCCCATCTGCAGAACGCCATGGGCGCGGCGATGGATGTGCGCGGCGATTTGAAGGGCGCGGAAAATGCCTACCGGGCGGCGCTGGACAGCGATCCCGAGTTCGCGGATGCCTGGTTCAACCTGGGCACGGTCAAGGGCCGCCATGGGGATCTGGTTGGGGCGCAGTCGTGCTACCGCCGCGCGATCATGCTGCGGCCGGACCAGGAGCGGGCGCGGGTCAATCTGGGCGTGGTGCTTTTTCGCACCGGACAGATCGCCGCCGCGCGCAGCGAATTGGAAACCGCCATTTCGCTGAATCCCTTCAATCAAGAGGCGATTCGTAATCTTCAGGCGCTGGAATCGGCGGCCAAGCGACCGCCGCCGCGGGTGAAACGCTGAGAGAAACCGGCTGGATAGACTGTCTTGTCTCATGGGGCCGGGCGGATATACAGTTGGCGGGCGGAGTTAGCATGACGATTCATGATCCAAGCATAAGGATGGAGCAGGACACCCTGGGTTCCAGGCAAGTCCCTGTTGAAGCGCTTTACGGTATCCACACCCAGCGCGCGCTGGAGAACTTCGGCGTCAGCGGCTGCTGCGTGCGCCCGCCGTTGATCCGCGCCTTCGCGCTCGTGAAAAAAGCCTGTAGCCTGACGCATAAGGAGCTGGGCGCGCTGCCGGACGAGATCGCCGACGCCATCGTCGCCGCCTGCGACGAGGTGCTCGCGGGCCGGCACGCCGCCGCCTTTGTCACCGACGCGCTTCAGGGCGGCGCGGGCACCTCGACCAACATGAACGTCAACGAGGCGCTGGCGAATCTGGCGATCCTGAAACTCGGCGGCAAACCGGGAGATTACGCGCGCGTCAGTCCCCTCGATCACGTCAATCGCGGCCAGTCCACCAATGACGTATACCCCTCCGCTCTGCGCATCGCCGCTATCTATCTGGTGCGGGAACTCAGCGATGCCCTCGCGGAACTACAGGAGTCTTTGCAAAAGAAGGAACAAGCCTTCGCGGATATCCCCAAACTTGGGCGCACGCAACTCATGGATGCGGCGCCCATCGCGCTGGGACAGGAGTTTGGCGCCTATGCTCAAGCCATCGCCCGCGACCGCTGGCGTATCTACAAGATCGAAGAGCGTCTACGCCAGATCAACCTTGGCGGCACCGCCGTGGGCAGCGGGGCGGCCGCCGACCGCCGCTATGCTTTCCGTGTCGTCGAAGTCCTGCGCGACATCACCGGCCTCGGCCTGGCGCGCGCCGAATACCCGATGGACCTGACACAGAACAACGATGTTTTCGTCGAAGTCTCCGGACTGCTCAAGGCCTGCGCGGTCAACCTGCTGAAAATTTCCGGCGACCTGCGCCTGATGAACTCCGGCCCGCGCGGCGGATTCGGGGAAATCCGCATCGAGGCGCGTCAGGTCGGTTCATCCATCATGCCCGGCAAAGTCAACCCCGTGATCCCGGAGTGCGTTTCGCAATGCGCCATGCGGGTCATAGCCAACGATACCGCGATCACCATCGCCGCCGCGAGCGGTCAGTTGGAGTTGAACGCCTTCCTGCCGCTGATCGCCGACAGCCTGCTTGACTCGCTTTCGCTGCTGCGCAACGCGGTCCGGCTTTTTCGTGAGGCCTGCATCGCCACCATAGAAGCCGACCCCGCCGCCTGCGCCCGCCATCTCGATCTCTCGACTGCGCCAGCGCTCTTTCTCGTTCCGCTGCTCGGTTATGATGCCGCGGCCGCCCTCGCAAAAGAGGCCATCGAGACGCACAGGACCATCCGGCAGCTTGTGCTTGAGAAAAAACTCCTACCGCCCGAAACCCTCGACCGGATACTGCCGGCCAAATAACCGCTCAACCTATCAAACATTCCGTCGTTCCAATGCAATGTCCTCTTTAAACCAGACTCCCCAGGGTGAGCGCGTTCAGATCGCGATTTTCGGCCGCCGCAATGTCGGCAAGTCGAGCCTGATCAACGCCCTCACCGGCCAGGAGGTCTCGATCGTCTCGGCGGTCAAGGGCACAACCACCGATCCGGTCCATAAGGCCATGGAACTGCTGCCGCTCGGCCCCATCGCGATCATCGACACGCCGGGGCTCGACGACGAGGGCGCGCTGGGCGCGCTGCGCGTCCGACGCGCGCTCGATGTGCTGAACAAGACGGACATCGCCTTGCTCGTCACCGAGGCCGGGATCGGCATCGGCGCTTGCGAACAAGAATTGCTCGCCCTCGTCCGCGCCAGGCATATTCCGCTGCTGGTGGTTTTCAACAAGACCGACCTCGCCCCCCCCGGCGAAGCGGATTTGAAGCGGGCATTCGAACTGGCCGGGTTTCCGATATACAGCGTCTCCTCGCTCACGCAAGAGGGCGTGGAGGAACTCATGCTTGCGCTCGCAAAAGTCGTGCCGGAAGAAGCCGGCAAGTTCCAAATCGTGGGCGACCTCTTGAGTCCCGGGGATATCGTGGTGTTGGTCACCCCCATAGATAAGGCCGCGCCCAAGGGCCGCCTGATCCTGCCGCAACAGCAGACCATCCGCGACATTCTGGAAGCCGACGCGATCGCGCTCGTCACCAAGGAGTTCGAGCTGCGCGAGACTCTCGCGAGACTTAACCGGAAACCGCGGCTGGTGATCACCGACTCGCAAGTCTTTGCCAAGGTCGCGGCCGACACGCCGCGCGATGTCCCGCTCACCTCCTTTTCGATCCTTTTCGCCCGCTACAAGGGCGACCTCGCGACCCTTGTGCGGGGCGCGAAAGCGGTCGAGACGTTGAAGGACGGCGACCGCATTCTGGTGGCCGAAGGCTGCACTCACCATCGGCAGTCGGACGATATCGGCACGGTCAAGCTCCCGCGCTGGGTGCGCCAGCACAGCGCTAAATCGCTGATTTTCGATCATATCAGCGGCATGAAGTATCCCCAAGATCTTTCGCGATACGCCCTGCTGATCCATTGCGGCGCGTGCATGCTCAATCGCCGCGAGATGCACTACCGCATCCAACAGGCCGTGGCGGCGGGTGTGCCCATCGTCAACTATGGCGTGCTGATCGCCCGCATGCAGGGTATACTCGCGCGTTGTCTGGAACCCTTCCACCTGACTGAAATGGAATAATGAAAGGTATGGCAATGAAAAAGAGCGTGATCCCAGGTCTGGTTATTCTGGCGGCAGTGGCGGCGTTGGCGGCCGCCGTAATCTGGCAGCGGGGCGAACTGCGGAAGGCGCGCGCGATTGCCGTCCAGGCGCAAAGCCGGGCGCAGGCGTCCGAGGCGCGCGCGGCTGAGGCGAAGAGCGCCGTGCGTTCCGTTCAGACCGAGGAGCAAGCGGTTCTTCAGCATCTGCGCACGGCTGAAGCGAAGTTCAGCGCGGCGCAGGCGTCCAACGGTTCCGTCAACGTCAGCCGGAGTTCCGCAACGTCTGACGCCGGAGCCAGCAATGCTTCGCCATTTGTCGGGATCGCCAAGATGGTTAAAAACCCCGGCATGAAGGCGATGATCCGCGCGCAGTCGCAGGGACAGCTCGACATGATGTACGGCTCCCTTTTCAAGGGGCTGTCGCTGTCGGTCGAAAATCAGGAGGCCTTCAAGAGTCTTTTGCTCGACAAACAGATGGCGATGGTCGATCTCTCACTGGGCCTGATGGACGGGTCGTCCACGCCGGAGCAGCAAAAGGAGGCCGCGGCGAAAATCGCCGAAGCGAACAAGAGTTATGACGCGCAGATCAAGACGCTGATTGGCGACGACAATTTCGCGCTCTATCAGGATTACGAGACGACCCAGCCCGAGCGGATGCAGGTTAACATGTTCAAACAGTCGCTTGTCGGGGCGGAGGCCTTGAGCGAGCAGCAGGAACACGATCTGATCCGCGCGCTTTACGACGAACGCAAGGCTTTTCCCGAGATCGCAAAACAATACAGCCAGACCAATCCACCCGATCCCGCCACATTCACCGAGGCTTCCATCACGAACCAGCTCGCCATGCTGGCGAAGATGCAGGAGAAGAACACGGAACGGGCGGCGAAAGTGCTGACCGCCGCTCAACTCGTGGAGTTCAAAAAGAGCCAGGAGCAGATGCGGGCCATGCAGGAAATGGGCTTAAAGATGGCCGCGCAGATGTTCGGGCAGGGCAAGTCGGCCGGGCAGTAGTGGCTCAGTCGGACTCGGCCGCCGTGCGGTAAAGTGCGATGATTTTTTCGGCCGGGATCTCGGCCAGCAGATTGTGGATGGCGCAGAATACATAGCCCGAGTCGGCGGAGAGGCAGCGCACGACTTCGGCGACTTCGCGGCGCAGCTCTTCCAGCGTGCCAAGCGGCAGGGTGCTTTGCGTGTTGACGCCGCCGCCCCACAAGGCGATGCGCCGGCGGCAGCGATCCTTCCATTCGCGGAAGGAGTGTCCGCCCGCCGGCCACTGCACAGGGTTGAGCACATCGAAACCGCAGGCGATGATGTCGTCCAGGATATCGTGGACGGCGCCGCAGCAGTGAAAAAAGGTCTTCACGGCGGGCGCGATGTTATGGACGGTGTCGTTGGCCCGGCGGTAGAAGGGCACGAAAAGTTCCCTGAAAGCGGACGGCGGCATGATCGTCGAAGCCTGCGTGCCCTGATCGTCGGCGCAGAACATCAGAATGTCCACATGCGGCGCGATCGCCGGCAGCAGCAGTTCGAGCTGGGCCACGGCATGCTCGACGATAATCGCGTGCAGGTCGCGCACGTAATCCGGTTCGGTCAGGCAGAGAATCGAGAAGTTGGCCATGCCGCCGCGGAATCCCAGTCCCGCCGACAGGCCGTTGAACATAATCGCCCGCTGCGTGCCGACACGCACGCGCCGGCAATAATCGGCCGCCGCGGCAACCTGAACGGGTTTGAAACGGCTTTTCGCCAGCGCAGCGCGCAGGAAGTCCAGGTCCTCCTTCGGCACGTCGCCGTCCAGATTTAGATCCTGCCCGCCGTGCGGCGCATCGAAGACATATGCGCCGGGCACCATCAAACTTTTGCCGCGTTGACAGATCGAACCGTCAGGCAGCAGTTCGAAGTCCCCGGGCTCGCGCACCCGCGCCGACAGACGTCCGTTGAAGTCATAGTCATGCCAGAGCGTCGGGTCTGTGAAGGCGCTGGTTATGTCCCCTTCGACGGCCACCACGTCGCAGCCCAGCGCGTCGAGCACGTCGCGATCGGGCAGGGCCAGCATCTGCCCGGTGTCGTGGATGCAGGGGCGGCGGGCGGGCAGTCCCAGCGCGCGGACCAGTTTGGGGTAGGCGAAGGCGCTGATGCCGGTCGAACGCATACCGCCCAGGTCCATCGGCAGGCGGTCGGTTTCTTCGAAGGCCAGCGCCCGCATCACGCGTTCCCGACTGGTCATGCACTGGCTCATAATTCTTTCGGAAGGGAGGCGATTTTGATCAGCCTGGGGGGCAAAGGCGGGAGATTTTCCTGGCAACGGCGGCGGCCGAGAATCTGGCGGTCATCCAGCCCGGACGAAACGCTGACCGTGGCGGCGGCGCGGACCAGCGTTGTGTCGTCCCATTGCAGATAGGTGCCTTCACCGAGCACAAAACCGGTGATTTTTCCGTTTTGCACGCGCACCAGCGCCGTCAAGCCATCGGTGCGCAAGTGACCCGCGGTCAGCGGTATGCCGCATTGCCGATGTTCCTCTTCCGACTGCCAGACGATGAAATCCCGGGTATCCTCCGCCAGGCGCACGGTCAGGCCGCCCGCGCTGGGCGTCGGGCAGGCGACCGCCATGGCGGTGACGCGCGGCCGCGCCGCCAGGTTGGTTTGCAGCGTGGCCACGGCGGCGTAGCGGACGCGTGCGCCGGTCTGGGCCACGCGCAAACGCATCAGGCCGGACGGTTTGAGTTCGCCGCTGTTGCTTTCGTGCATGGCGATCTCGTTGGTGATCGCCGGTTGCTCCGGCAGCGCAAACTGGATTGCACAACTGGCGTTGGTCGCGGATAGGATCAGCGGATCGGTGAGCGTGCCGGTTCCCGCGACCGGCAGGCGCGGGGCATGCCATAACCATTGGTAATTGATGGTCGTCGAATCCTGCTCCAGATCGTCCAGCACGAAAAGGTAAGGGCTGGCGGTTTGTTTAACAAACAAGCATGTGCGTTCGGCGCGGATGGCGGGATTGCTGATCCAGACGGCGTTGTCGCGGTAGGACCATTTGGCGTCGCCGCGCACGTAGTCGGCAAAGCTCGAAAGCGCCACGCCGACGAGCATGCCCCTGGTGGAATTGTCGTCGGCACAGGATTTGGCGCGATTGGCGGTTGGCCAGCCGCCGTCGTTGACGATGACCATGTTGTGCTCGTAGTCCACGCCATGGCGGTCGCTGGGGTAGGGATAGAGCATCTGGTGCGTGGCGAACAGCGTTCCAAAGCCTCCGAAGAGGAAGGAATCCATATCGTAATGCTGGTGATTGCAATTATCGAAGCGCGTGACGAAGGCGAAAAACGCGGCATTGGGATCGCTCCAGGCGCTGCGGCCGAAAACGTAGCCGGCGCGGTTGGCCGTGACTTCGAAATATTTCGAGGTTGGCGGACGCGATTGTCCCGGATCGGCGGGCGTCAGATCGAGCGGATACCAGAGATAGGCGATCAGCGGATCGAGGGACTTGGCGCGCTTGTATTTCATCCAGGTCCAGATGCCCTCGGCGTCGCGGGTGCGGCCGAGTCCGAGCAGATACTCGGCGGCGAAGGTGCGCGCACCATAGTCGGTGTTGTCCCCGATGGAGGCGCATCCGCCCCACGGCAGCCATTGGTGCATCAGGTAGGACATGGCGCGCATGGCGCCGGTATCGGCGAGCAGGTCATCGCCGCCGACGCGGGCGTTGGCATAGGCGAAAAGCACGGGATACTTGAGGCCCACAATGGCGTAGTTGGGGCCCTCGAAGCAGATGCCGGATGGACGCCAGGTGGTGGGAAAAAAGTTTTGGGCAAGACGGCGGAAGGCTTCGCGATAGCAGGTGGCGACGGTGGCGTTGGTGGTATCGTTGCGGATCGAGAGCGCCAGCAGTCCGTAGCCCGCAACGGGCACGGAGCCGCAATTGTAGGAGGCCTCGCGCCACCATTTCGTCTCGCTATGCCGATATGACGCGATGCACCACTTATCCAGCGCGGGCAGGATTTCGGCGCGCTGACTGGCGGTCATGTGCGGTTCGAGCCAGTCCCAGGCCAGCGCGAGGGCGCGTGTCGGCAGGGCCAGGTCGTGAAAATCGGCTTCCTTGGTGTAGGTATCGGCGGGATCGTAGCGGCGCAAATCCTCCAGCAGGCGGGCGATGGCCCGCTGTCGCATACCGGAATCGTTTTCGATTGTGGCGACAAAAGCCAGCGCTTCGAGATGCGTCGTCCAATCGAGCGGGTGATTGGTAAAACTTCCGGCGGGCGCGCCGGCCTGCGCCCGCAAGGCGGCCAGGCTGTCCAGCAGCAACGGTGCGGCGTTGGCGCGCGCCCGCAACGCCGGAATCTCGCCGGCGCTGAAAAGCAGAAACGGATGTCCGGGCGCGGCCATCGCGGCAACAACGGTGGCCAAAAGCAGTACGATCGGGCGAAACGCAAGCATTTGAGGAATAATCGGACAAAGCGGCAAGGGTGTCAAAGAAGAATACGATAATCGTAAAAAATTACGGAACATTGCGATTGCGTTCCCGGCCGGGTTCTGGCAGTTTCTTGGCGTGACAACGCAGTTTCAGACGGGTTTTCGCGCGCGTATGTCAGTATTCCCCGCTGCAACGATTTCTTCTCGAATGTCTGCCGCATAAAGGAACTTCGAATGAGATTATGGCCTTCTCCCAAGTCAAAGTCAGCCGCTTTTGATAAAGCCCCGCCGGTTACCGAACCGGTGGTGGATGAAAAATACCGTTGCGGCACGCTGCAATACACCAAGGCCGGACTGTTTTTTGTCTTCAGTTGGATGATCTTCGGCAATTTGTGCTTCGACCTTTTCGAAAAGGCCGGCGGGCCCGGCACTTTCCTGGGCTTCTACCTGCAGGACAATTTCCATATCAGCAACCTGCAGGTCAATATCCTTTTCAACGTCATTCCCATGACGATCGGCACGATCATGACGCCGATTATCAGTTTCAAGTCCGACCGCACGCGATCACGGCTGGGGCGACGTATCCCCTACATTCTGTTCACCGCGCCATTTCTGGTCTTTTTCGCGGGGGCCCTCGGGTTTTCCGACGACATCATCAAGTACTGCAAGACCATTTTCACGGAAGATTCCATGGTGTCCCCCTTCACGGCGGCATTGATTGCGATCGGCATTCTAACCGTGGGTTTCTCGTTTTTTAACGAGTTTGTGGGTACGGTGTATTACTATCTCCTGCCGGACGTGATGCCGCGACGGATCATCGGACGCTTTCAGGGCGTCTCCAGTATGGTCGGCACCGGCGCCGGAATCGCGATCAACATTTTCCTCACGCCATACCAGTTGACCCACATCAAGGCGATCCATGTGGGTGTGGCTCTCCTGTATTTCTTCGGATTCGGGATGCTGTGCTGGCGGGTCAAGGAGGGCGAGTATCCGCCGGTGGAGGATGTGTCCAAGAAGACCGGATTTCTCGATCAGGTGAAGATTTTCTTCCGCGAATGTTTCACCCATCCCATCTTCATCCTGTTCTACCTTTCGATGGCGGCAATGGCGCTCACCAAGGGTTTGAATCCCTCCGGCATCTTCGCCCTGCATCTCAGCCAGCATCAATGCAAGGTGGAGGCCCATACCTCGGCGATGGATGCCGTGGCCATCACGCCGGGCGGCGAATGGATGGCCGTGGGCGATCGCGAGGGTTTGATCAAGGTTTGGCGCAAGCCGGACAAAATCTACCTCTTGACCAATACTTTCAGCCGCTGTAGCGCCGCCGGCGATTCCGTCGGCTGCGTGGCGATCGATGCGACAGGCGCTTTGGTGGCTATCGGCTCGTCGAACGGTTGTGTCGAGGTCTGGGACGCCGTCAAAGGCCAATGCCTGCAGAGTATGCAGGCGGGCCATAGCGGGGCGGTCCAGTGCGTGGCTTTCCCCGACAGTGGTCCGCTGCTGGCATCCGCCGGAGCCGACAGTGTCATCAAGGTATGGGATGTCCGCACGGGCGCGAATGTCAAAACCTTGCCCGTCAGCGGAGCGATTCACTCGCTGGCCGTGACGCCTGACGGAGGGCGGGTGGCTTACGGCGGAGACAAGGCGGTGCTGTGCCTGGAAACGGACGGCGGGAAAGTCGTCAAGTCTTTCGCCAGGCACAAAAAGCCCAACCGGTGCTTGTCGCTTTCGGCGGACGGTAAAACGGCGGCAACCTTTACCCCCGGGAGTCCGATTGAAGTCTGGGATGTTTCAGCCGGCAGCCGGAAGCAACGCTTGAATTGCGATGAAGACCTGCAAACCCTGGCCATGACCGGGGATGGGCGGGAGGTGTCGGCCTCCAACGACCGCCGCTTGAAGGTTTGGGATGTCGCGAGCGGGAAGGGCACAAATTCCTTCGCCATCCAATTGGTTTCGACGGCCGTGGCCATGACGCTGGACGGCAGGTGGATGGCAACCGGCGGCAAGGATGGCATCGTCAAGTTCTGGGATGGCAACGACGCGAAAAAACCGGCCTTGCTCAAGACGTTCGATACGAAGGCCGGGCCCGTGCAGACGATTGCGCTCACCGCCGACGGCCGTACGGCGATTGTCGGCTCTTCGGGCGGTATGGTGCAGTTCTGGAATACCGCGCTGGGCGCTTGCGTGCGGCGACTGCCGGCCCACAATGGGAGTGTCCGCGGCATAGCGCTTTCGCCCGATGGAACGCGCCTGGCTTCCGCCGGAACCGATAAGCTGGTGAAAATATGGGACGTTGCGAGCGGAGAATGTTTGCACACTTTGTCGGGCCACGCGGATGACGTGAACAGCGTGGCCTTTTCGTCGCATGGCGACCGTCTGGTCTCGGGAGGTTCCGATAAGAAGATCATCGTCTGGGATGCCAGGCGGGGCGTTTCGATCAAAACGCTGGAGGGTAATCCCGGCCCGGTATATTCCGTCTGCTTTGCGCCCGCCCTGGGCCCGGTTCCGAAATACGAACTGCCGCCGAAATCCGTCTGGAAAGCGTCGTTCGATAAGGCATTATCGTTCCTGAAGAAAGTTTTCACCAACGAATCGCTCTATGACGAGCCGCAGGATCAGAGCAGTAAATTACTGGGTGACGATCTGTGGGTGATATCCGGCGGGCGCGATGGGGCCAAGGACGACGAATACGCCAAGGTTAGAATCTGGGATGTCGCCGAAGGCAAAGTTTTGAAAGCGCTTCAAGGCCACAAACAGGCTATCAGTTGTGTCGTCTACAAGCCCGATATCCGCGCGATTCTGAGCGGCAGTCTGGATGGCATCATCCGGCTTTGGCAGCCGCTGAATATCAGCGCCACCGCCACCGACCAATCGCACAAGACGTTCTCTGGTTATACAGCCGCGGTAACCGCGATGGCCTGCCAGAATGCCGGCGTCAAGATGGTCAATGCCAGTTCCAAGGGAATGCTGCATGTCTGGGACATCGATCAGGGCGTCAGTCTGGCCAGAGGCGCGCTGGCGGGCATTTTAATTTCGCTCATCGGCCTCTTTCTGGCCTATCCATTCGGCGCGCTGGTGGACCGTTTTAATCCGCTTAAAATCGTGCTCTTGTGCGGTATCCTGGGCTTACCCATCACGATCGTTCGCTATCTGGTTTATCACAACTATACTTCGGGGCTATGGCTGCAGCTTCTCCAGCTGCCTCTCGGTATAGCTGTGATTGCGGCGGTTCCCATGGCGATCATGCTTTACCCCAAAACCAAGTACGGCCAGATGTGCTCGGCGGCCGCCATGGTCAGGCAGTTCATCGGCGCTATCGCGGGACCGGCGGGCGCCATTTTGATGGATACCCTAACGTCGTCCGCGATGGATACCGATAACTTCCGCTACGGTTTTCTCTTTCAGGCCGGCGCCCATGCCTTGAGCGTGCTGGCGCTGGTGGGGGTCTATTACCACTGGAAGAAACTCGGCGGCAATCACTACGTGGCGCCCGAAGCGTAAGCGAGCGCCCGCGGGATTTACTTGTAGGCGTGAGGCTCCACGCCCAGTTGCTTGATGCGATAGTTGAGGATGCGCGGTGTGGTTTGCAGAAAACGGGCCGCGCCCGCGGCATTGCCGCGATGCTTTTTTAACGCATCCACGATCAGTTCCCGCTCGAAACTGTCGGTCATGGTCTGCAAGCTTGCGCCGCCGTCCGGCAGGATGGCGGTGTGGGTGGCCTCGCTGGTTTGCAGCGTGGGCGGCAGGCTGAAGCCGTGAATCACCTCGTCGCTCGTGGTCAGCACGGCGCGCTCGACGCAATTTTCCAGCTCGCGCACATTGCCCGGCCAGTGGTAGGCCATCATCATCGTTATCGCGGTGGTGGAAATGCGCCGGATCGATTTGCCATAGGTCTCGCTGTACTTTTTCAAGAAATGATCGGCAAGCAGCAAAATGTCGGTCTTGCGTTCGCGCAACGGCGGCAGGTGAATCGGGAAAACATTGAGCCGGTAATAAAGATCCTCGCGGAAGCGGCCTTCCTTGATCCAGGCCTCCAGGTTGCGGCTTGTCGCGGCCAGGATGCGCACGTTGACGGTGATCGTCCGATCGCCACCGACACGTTCGAAGCAGCGTTCCTGGAGGACCCGCAGCAGGCGCACCTGGACGCCGGGGGAAATGTCGCCGATTTCGTCGAGAAACAGCGTGCCGCCGTTGGCGATTTCGAAACGGCCATGGCGTTGCTGGGCGGCGCCGGTGAAGGAGCCTTTTTCGTGTCCGAAGAGTTCGCTTTCGATCAGATTCTCGGGCAGGGCGGCGCAGTTGACGCTGATGAAGGGGTTGTTGTGGCGTCCGCTGCCGAAATGGATCGCGCGGGCCACAAGTTCCTTGCCGGTGCCCGACTCGCCGCGGATCAGGACCGTGGCGTTGCTGTTGGCCACCTGCGCAATCTGGTCATAAACCATGCGCATACCCTTGGAATTGCCCACCAGGTTGTTGGGCTGGTAGCGGTCGCCCAACTGCCGGCGCAGTTGCTCGTTTTCCGCCTTGAGGCTGGTTCTTTCGCTGAGTTCTTCGCGAATGCTGGCCACGGCCTCGGCCAGTAAATTGCTGATCAACATCAGAAAGTTCAGGTCGGCGCGCAGCGTCACCTCGTCCTGGACGGTTGGGCGCTCGATGCTCATGGTCCCGACAACCTGCCCGTGATGCAGGATCGGGACGCAGATGAAAGCGCCGCCCGCGCCTTTACGCGAGCGCGAGCGATGCAGGAAACGCGCGTCGCGGCTGACATCGGGGATCACTTCCGGCTTGCCGGTTTCGGCGACCGTGCCGGTAATGCCTTCGCCCAGTTTGTATTGGCCGCGTTCCTTTTCTTCCGGCGTGAGTCCGCGCGAAGCCTCGATCACGAAAATGTCGGTATCCTGCCGCCGCAGCGTCAGCGTACCGTACTCCATGCCCATCTCCGTCTCCATCACATCCAGCACATCCTGCAAAAGCGAGGATATGTCCTGGCGGTGTACCAGGGCCTGCGAAATACGGTAGATAACGGCAAGTTCTATACGCGCGCGTTGTTCATCGTTCATGACGGACCTGCGCTGGGTTTGGCAAGTTTGGCCCAGGTGTCTTTGAGGGTCACGATGCGGTTGAAGACCGGCGCGCCCTCGCGGCTGTCCAGCGGGTCCACGAAGAAATAGCCTTTGCGTTCGAATTGCACCCGCGCTTCCGGCGTAACCGCGGCAAGGGCCGGTTCGACCTGTGCCTGGACCGTGATCAGGCTGTCGGGATTAAGGTTCGTTTTATAGTCTACGCCTTCGGGCACATCCTCGGGGTGTTCGCTTTTGAACAGCCGGTCGTAGAGTCGAACCTCGCAGGATTTGGCGTGTGCCGCGGAAACCCAATGCAGCGTGCTCTTGACCTTGCGTCCGTCGGGGGTGGCGCCGCCGCGGGTAGCCGGGTCGTAGGTGCAATGAATCTCCGCGACGCGGCCGCTGGCGGGGTCGCGTACGAAGTCCGTGCAGCGCACCAGGTAGGCGTAGCGCAGGCGCACTTCCTGGCCCGGCGCGAGGCGGAAGAACTTTTTGGAGGGGTTTTCCTGGAAGTCCTCGGCTTCGATATATAACTCGCGTCCGAACGGCGCCTGCCGCGTTCCGGCGGAGGGGTCCTCGGGATTGTTGACGGCGTCGAACCATTCCACCTGCCCGGCGGGATAGTTCTCGACGACGAGTTTGACCGGATCGAGCACAGCCATGCGGCGCGGCGCGCTCTTGTTGAGTTCCTCACGGATGCAGAATTCCAGCAGCGCGAGGTCGCTGTAACCGTCGAACTTGGTCACGCCCACGCGCCTGGCGAAGGCGCGGATGGAGGCCGGGGTGCAGCCGCGGCGGCGCAGTCCGGCGATGGTCGGCAGGCGCGGGTCGTCCCAGCCGCGCACCAGGCCGCCCTGCACAAGCTCCAGCAGCTTGCGCTTGCTGAGCACCGTATAGGTCACGTTCAGGCGCGCGAATTCGATCTGGCGCGGGTGGTAGACATCGAGCGCTTCGAGAATCCAGTCGTAAAGCGGACGGTGAACTTCGAATTCGAGCGTGCAGATGGAGTGGGTGATGCCCTCGATCGAGTCCGAAAGGCAGTGCGCGAAATCGTACATCGGATAAACCAGCCACTGGGCGCCGGTGCGGTGATGGGCCGCCTTTTTGATGCGGTAGATGACCGGGTCGCGCAGGTGCAGGTTGGGGGAGGCCATGTCGATTTTGGCCCGCAGCACATGCTTTCCCTCCTCGAATTCGCCGGCCTGCATGCGCGTGAAGAGGTCGAGGTTTTCGGCGACCGGGCGGTTGCGCGAGGGACTTTCGCGGCCCGGCGCCGGCGGCGCGCCGCGGTAGGCCTTGAATTCCTCGGGAGTCAGAGAGCAGACATAGGCCTTGCCGCGCCGGATCAATTCGACGGCATAGTCGTAAAGCCGGGCATAGTAATCCGAGGCGTAATAGAGGTGGGCGCCCCAGTCGTAACCGATCCAGCGGACGTCGTTAAGAATGGACTCCACATATTCCTGTTCCTCTTTGGCCGGATTCGTGTCGTCCATGCGCAGATGGCAGCGGCCGCCGAACTCCTGCGCGACGCCGAAGTTGAGGCAGATCGATTTGGCGTGGCCGATGTGGAGGTAGCCGTTGGGTTCCGGCGGAAATCTGGTGACGATGGCGGCGTGTTTGCCGGATCGTAAATCCTCTTTAACGATCTCGCGGATAAAGTCCGTGGCGGCGGGATCTTCCGACGGCGTGGCGGAAGAAGGTGCAGGGTGGAGGGAAGAAGGCGCAGGGTGGAGGGTGGAAGGTGCATGGTGGAGGGGGGAAGGTGGAGGGTGGAGGGTGGAAGGTG
>JANYBP010000130.1 GCA_025360745.1 bacterium | reverse complement strand
GCTAGTCCAGCGATATAGAGCGAAGAGTAAACAGTGAACAGTTGTAAATGGTCAGTGACAGCAATTCGCATTATGGCCGCTAGAATACGGACGACACGGAGGTCGTCCCTCCAAAAACTTGGGAATCACGGGTGTTTTCGTGAATGGAGGGACGACCTCCGTGTCGTCCGGACCTGCGCAAGAGGCCATAATGCGAATTGCTGTCACTGACCATTTACAACTGTTCACTGTTTACTCTTCGCTCTATATCGCTGGACTAGCCTTTTTCTTCAGATCCTGCCTCGGCGGGGTCGAAGGGGCGCGCGGTCACGGCGTCGCCTTGTTTGACCAGCAGTTCGATCTTGCGTTCGACCTCGCCCAGTTTGGCGCCGCAGTAGCGCGCCAGGCGCTGGCCTTCCTCGAAGCGCGCCATCATGGTTTCGAGCGGCAGCGTGCCGCCTTCCATCTCGGCCACGATCGTCTCCAGCCGCGCCAGCGACTTTTCGAAGCCCGGCCCCTGGTCCCCGGGCGTTTCGTCCGCGGTTTCTGCCGCGCCCTCATCCATGCGTTTTTTCGTCATAGCTTGCCGTCACCTCCGCTTCGATCGTTCCCGCCGCCAGCCGGTTGCGCACCCGCGTTCCCGGCGGCGCCTCGGCCGCGCTGCGCACGACGCGTCCGTCGGGGAGCGTGGTCACGCTATAGCCGCGCGCGAGCACCGCCAGCGGATTGTACGCCGCCAACTGCCGTTCCGCCAGCCGCAGCCGCTGCGCCGCCGCGCTGGTCGTCAGCGTGGAGCGGTGCGTCAGCCGCAGCGCCAGATCGTCCAGCCGCTGCTGCCGCGCCCGCAGGCCGCCGGTCAGGGCATGCCGCGCCCGCTCCATCCAGGACGCCAGGCGCGCGCGGTAAAGGCGCGCCGCGTTGCCGGGTTCGCGAAAAACATAATGGCCGGCGGCGCGGTTGTAGCGCATGCGCGCCGTCAGCACGCCGTGCCGTGTGGCGCGGGTCAGTCGCGCCGCCTGGGCCGCCAGCGTTTCCTCGAAGGCCTGCTTGCAGCCGACCACCAGTTCCGCCGCGGCCGAAGGGGTGGGGGCGCGCAGGTCGGCCACGAAGTCCGCGATCGTAAAATCGGTCTCGTGGCCGACGGCCGAAATGACGGGTATCGCCGAGCCCGCGATCGCGCGCGCCACGAGCTCCTCGTTGAAGGCCCAGAGGTCTTCGAGACTGCCGCCGCCGCGGCCGACGATCAGCGCCTCGAGTTCCGGGCGCCGGTTCAGCAGCGCGATCGCGGCCGCGATTTCCTCCGCGGCGCCCGCGCCCTGCACCCGCGCGGGGGCGATCACGATGTGCAGGTTGGGATAGCGCCGGCCCAGGATGTTCAGGATGTCGCGCACCGCGGCGCCGGTCGGCGAGGTCACGATGCCGATATGCCGCGGCAGCAGCGGCAGCGGGCGCTTGCGCGCGGGACTGAAGAGGCCCTCGGCCTCCAGTTTGCGTTTGAGCGCCTCGAAGGCGGCCTGTAGATCGCCCTGACCGCTCTCCTCGATTCGGCGCGCGATCAACTGGTACTGCCCGTCGCGCTCGTAAACCGTGACCTGGCCCCAGACGCGCACCCGCAGCCCGTCGCGCAGCGGCGCGCGCAAGCGCTGCATATCGCTGCGCCACATGACCGTGCGCAACTGCGCTTCCGCGTCCTTGAGGGTGAAGTAGCCGTGACCCGAGGCCGGTCGGCGGAAGTTCGAGATCTCGCCCTCGACCCAGACGTCGCCGAAGGAGCGCTCCAGCAACCCCTTCACCAGACGGGTGAAATCGCCGACGGTGTAAACCGTGCGCGAAGGGTCGGGTTCGGAGTTCATAAAAACAGCGGACGGATGTGTCTTTCCAGCAGGTTGCGCGTCACCGCCGCGCCGACAAAAGACTCGGCGGCCGTCACGGCGTCGCGATAGCGCGCGCCCATTTCCGCGGCGGCCTTGTAGCCGACGTGCATCAGTTGCCGCAGATTGGGATTGAATTCCGGGCAGGCGGTGTGGGTGTGGCGCAGCGCCAGCGCGAAGCGCCGGCCTTCCCAGTGCGCCACCGTTTCCGGCGACGGCAACTGCGCGCGGTCGATCGAGATCACCGCCGCATAGGGCGCGCAGAACTCGTCGAAACGCGTCATGGCCTGCGCGTAGACCTCTTTGACGATGGCCAGACCCGCGTCGCCGGATTCGGCCAGGCCCGCCGCCTCTTCCAGCCAGGTCGTGCCCGCCGTCTTGAGGTGTACGCCGCACTCGCGGCGGCGCGTCACCCGGCGGATGGCCGGATAGATGGCATACTTATCGCTGCCCGAATGCACGCTCAGTTTCAAGTCCGGCGGCAGGCCGAACTTTCTCACGGCGAAGGCCACCACCGCCGCGTCGGCGTCGAATTCGCGTTCGAACTGCGCCGGGTCGCCGACGTAATCCACCCCCTTGTGGAAAGCCCCCGTGAAACGCGGAGCGATCGTGCGCACCGGCACTTTCTCCTCCGCCAGCGCCGCCAGGATCACGAGCAGATCGGCGGGCGACTGCGGCTGGTTGACCTCGTCCATCGAAACCTCGACCAGGAACGGCCGCGCGCCGCGCGCCTTGGCGATGTGGCGGTAAAGGCGCGCCGCCTCCTGCACGGCGGCCAGATAGGCGTGGGCGGCGGCCTGCAGCGTCGCCGCATCCAGCTTCAGCGGTTGATCCATACCCGGAAGCTGCAGCGTACCGACGTAGGGCGAGAGGTGCTTGACCAGCGCGTTGACCGTCTCGGCCGGCGCGGTGTGTCCGATGGCGTCCGCCACGTCGAGCGTGAAGAAATCGCTGGCGTCGACGAAGCCGTCCACGTTCTTGAACCCGATATGGTCGGCATCGACGAAGTAGGGATGCGTCCAGCCCAGCGTCTGCACGGCGGCGTCGGCTTCCCGGCGCACGTCGGCGGGCTGCGTGCCGACCAGTTGATGCTCGCGGTTGGATTTGTTCCAGACCGGAGTCACGACCACGCCCTCCTGCTCCGCCTGCTGCACGGCCCGCGCCTGCGCGACCCCCTGCAGTCCAAAGCGATCGCCCATTCCGATCGAGTATCTTGCCAATGCCGTATGTTTTTTGGTTGTCATGGATTTCCTTCGATTGTGCCGCTTGATATAGCATGAAAGGGCGGCGTATGACCAGCATGATCGCATGCGGTAGTGAGTCGGTGAGTCGGTGGGCGGTTGGCGGTGAAGTTTTCTCAGTGCCTCTACCGTCTTTGCGTTAATAACGCTTTTCAACTCCCCACTCCCCGCTGTCGGACTTTTGCGCTGTCGGACTTTTGCGCTTGAAGTCCGCCGCGCGGCGCTGTATATTCAGCCAGTTTCGAGCTTCACGAAGGCCTTTTTTCAAGGAGAACGCGCAAATGACGATTCGCCCCTCCAGGTTGGTGTTGATGGCCGCTCTGGCCCTGTCGGTCAGTGGATTCTGGAATCAGGCTCTGGCGCAGGAGGCGGCCGCGCCCGCAGCGGCGCCCGCCGTGGCCGCCGCGGCAGCTCCGGCGCCGGCCGCCGCCGCGGCTCCGGCTGCTGTAACTCCGGCCGCCGCTCCGGCCGCCGCGGGAACGGCGGTGCTGGATCCCAACGCGCCCAGGCAGTCTGAAAACCACAACGACATGAACTTCCTGACCATCATCCTGCGCGCCGGCTGGTTTGGCGCGTTGATCTGGGCGATGCTGTTCGCGGCCCTGGGCGTGGCGGTCTGGCTGATCGTGGATTCCTACATGACGGTGCGGGAGACGAAGATCGCGCCGCAGTCGCTGGTGGACGAAGTGCGCCTGGCCATGGAGCAGGGCGATGTGCTCAAGGCCATCAATGTCTGCGACAAGAATCCCAGCCCGCTCTCGAATGTTTTGAAGGCGGGTTTCGCGAACGTCGAGGAGGGTTTCGACGTGATCAAGGACATGGTCGGCCTGGCCGCCGATCTGGAAAGCGAAAAGACGCTGCAGCGCGTGACCTACCTGAGCGTTATTTCGAACGCCACGCCGATGCTGGGGCTGATCGGCACCGTGCAGGGCATGATCTTCGCCTTCTTCAACCTCGGCACCACGGCGGCCGGCGCGGCGCAGTCGTCCATGCTGGCCGTCAACATTTCGCACGGACTGTGGGCCACCGCCGTCGGTCTGGGCACCTCGGTGCCGGCCATGATCTATTTCTTCTATTTCAAAAACAAGGCCGTGCGGATCATTCTGCACATGGAGGCCATGACCATGGACTTGATCAAGGCCCTGCGCAACGTGGAAGTGGTCTCGGAATAATCGCCGGGCGGCCGGGCTCCGGCCGCGGAACTTGACGGGTGCGCCGACAGAACCGGAAGCGACGAGATGCGCAAAGAAGAAGAAACCTATCTTAGCGGCAACCTGACCGCGATGATCGACGTGGTCTTCCAGTTGATCATTTTCTTCGTCTGCACCGTGAAGATGCAGGACGATTCGGTGGATGCGCGCATCCGCCTGGCGATGGCCCCCCACGGCGTGGCCCTGGAAAAGAAGAATCCGCTGCAGGTGACGATCGACGTGGACAACCGGGGCCGGATTCTGCTCGGCAACTCCCTGGTGGAAACGGGCGTCCTGAAGGCCATCCTGAGAAAGGCCATCGCCGATTCGCATCAGGCGGTGCCGATCATCATCCGCGGCGACGCCAAGGCCCCGCACAAGGATATCAAGCGCGTGATGGACGCCTGCACCGAGGTGGGCTTGTGGAAGCTGGAGTTCGCGGCTTACAAGGAGAAGGGCTAGGCCCCGCACTATGGCCTCCAGGAAACGACGCGGCGGTTCGTTTACGGCGGGTGAACTGAACCTGACGGCCATGATTGACGTGGCCTTTCAGTTGCTTTCCTTTTTCATCATCACCTCGCGGCCGATGGACGTGTTGACCAACCTGGACGTTTCGCGGCCCTCGCCGGACGCGCAGCAAAAAGACAGCCAGGATCAACCCATGATCCGGATCGCCGTCTTCACCGACGGTTACCAGATCAACGACAAGAATGTGACCTGGGCCACGCTCGCCAATCTGATGGCGAAACTGGCCGAAATGAGCCGGACGCAAACGATCGTGATCAGCTCGGTGGCCGACGCGCCGCACGAGAGCCTGATTCGCGTGATCGATCTGTGCGCCCAGAATGGTTTGAAGAATGTATCCGTGATGAGTCTCTAAGAAAGGAGGGGCGCGTATGGACCGCGGTATTAAGGACATATTCGCCTCGAACTCGCTGCGTAAATACTTTCAGGACCTGGCGGACGGCCTGCGCAAGCCCAAGGATTCCGGCGAGTACCGCTACGCGGTGTTTCAGATCCAGCGGGTGATCGTTCCCGGCTTCAGTTCCGTGCTGTTTCTGACCGGCCTGATCGCCATGGCGCTGGTGTTCAGCAAGGAAGGCGGCCGGG
>JANYBP010000124.1 GCA_025360745.1 bacterium | reverse complement strand
GGTGGTTGGTTTTAACTCAAGAAAGCATTCTTTGCGGCTTTGCGCCTCAGCGTCAACGAATTCGCCTCCATCATTCATCAATCTGCGGTTTGCTTTGGTTGCAGGCATCAACTTGCCCTGAATTTAGATGCGTCTGCCCTGGGAAACTGGACGGGAACTCCCGTATTGCCCAAGCCGCGAAAACCGGAAGAATGCGCCTTGCCTCACAGATCCCGGTCTTCTTCGAGGGTGATCTTGTTGACGCGGATTTTGCTGCCGGTTTCCGGGACACCAATGAACAAAAGGTAGATTTTGTTGATGGCGTTGATCTTGGTCTTGTTCAAGGCTGTAATTGGAATGCGCGCGGAGGATTTGCCCTTGCTCGCCATGATCTCGATATCCGTTCGCTCCTTGTTATCCTTGTCGGAACGCGCGCGAAAGACCAGACGCTGGTCGGCCGCTCCCAGGTTTTCGAAATCCAGGACAAGGGTCTTGAAATTCGCCCAATTTTCCTCGACCTCCATGCTCACCTGGGCATTATTGGCATCCTTGCCGGCATCCATCAGCATACCCTTGCCGTCATGCGACAGCGCAATCACTTTTTGCGTCACCCATTTTTTAACGGCCTCCGGATTGGAGAAATCCGCCAAAACCCTGTCTTGCGCCGCGCCGCCCGGGGTCCAGGCCAGTTTGCCGCAAGTCCAGGTCATGTCCAGCATCTGGGGAAGTTTGTCGCCCGTATCGGGAAGTTTCGCCTCGAAGACGAACGGACTTTTGGTGATGGTCTTCTCGATGCGTTTCTCCTCGGACCATTTGGGCGCATCGCGATAGCGATAGACCAGCGTCACCGGCGTCTCCTTGAGCGCCTCCGGATTCGCGACCTCGAAGGTCAGCTTGTTGTCGCCCGGCATCAGATTCGGCAAGGCCTGGGCGTTGTGCATAAAACCGGTGCGCAGATAGATGTGGTTGACCACGGCCTTGCCGTCGATCGCGATCTTGACCCAATACTGGTGGCGGATATTGTCGGACAACGAACCATCGAACCTGGCCTTGTACTGCTTCATGCCGGCTTCCCTGGCCGTGAGCGCCGCGGCGCCCCACTTGCCCTTCTCCGTGGCAAGACTGACCGTCACCGCATCGCCTTCGCCGGGGCAGGTCACCTCAAGCACCAGCACGCCGCTGCTGATATAGTAGGGACTGCTGACAGGGATGACCAACTCGCCCTTGCCGGCGAGTCCACCGGACGCGCGGGCGATACCGGTGGCTTCCATCCCTTCCAGGAACTTGGGATTGGTCAGGTCGGGGGCATAATTGATCTGCCCGCTGGTGGTGTGGCGATAACTCATCGACTTCCCGCCCAGCCCCGGAATGCCATAGGGCTCCCAGTACTTGAACAGGAAGGGCTCGGCCTTGCGGTCCTGCGAGCCGCAGGTGTGCAACGGCACGGGACCGTACTTCGAACTGTACAGACCCTTGATCCCCTTGCCGTCCGTCCACCAGGACCGGACGATTTCCTCGCCGGCCCGCAGCATGAAATTCCTGGGGTTGTATTTCATATCGAGCGGCTTGTAGTCGTTCTCGATATGCGTCTTCAAAAACGACACAGGGTCGTCACCGCAGGGGCACATGTTGGTGCAGGCCCGCCCTTCCTTGACGGCGTCCGAGATCAAGGTCGGATCCGCGATCAGTTCTTCAAATGACGCCACGTTGCGGTCTTTGCCGCGGGTATAGATGTAGAAATTGGCGAAGGTGTCGAAGCCGTGGTACTTGCCGTTGTAAAAAGCGTCGTAATAGGTGTGCCCCGGCTGCGACCGAATGCGCGTCTTGATGCCGATCGATCCCAGCAGCGCCCGCATGCAGGTGGCCTGGCTGCCGCAGAGCGTATAGCCCAGACAACTGAGATTCTTGACTACATCGCGGCTTTCCGTGGTGTTTAGATTGTGAAACACCCGCTGCCGGAAGAAATAATACATGGCCAGCGCCTTTTCCTCGTCCGACTTCATATCCGCAATCTTCAAGTCGCGGATAATCGTCTCGAAACTGGTGCAGTCCACCGTCCGATCCGAACTCAGCCAGGGTGACTTGACCTCGGCCCGGGCGGTGGGAACCCCCGCGATGACCGCCACCAGAAGCAACATGCCGGAGAGCAAGGACTGTGCTTTCATATGCCTGATCTTTCTTTTGTTATGCAACCGAAACAAGGCCGCAAAAATACACCCAACGAACCTCTTAGCGAAAGGACGAAAATGGCGCGTGATTTATTGCATATCGGCAATCTTGTGGCCGGCTATCCATAATGCGCGCCGGGGTAGAGAATGTTCAGTGCGAAGGTAAAAACCGGATTGAAAAGCGGACCAAAGAGGTTCCATGCCACGAGCAAGCCGATCCAGCCGAAGGCCGGGTTCCGGACCAGGCGGCGGAATCCGCAGGCGGTTTCCTCGTTCATCAGCAGCGTCACGGCCCCGCTGCCGTCGAGCGGCGGGAGCGGCAGCAGATTCAGCAGGGCCAGCATCAGGTTGAGCGAAAAGAGCATGCTGAGGAACATGGCGGCGCCGGTCCACAGTCCACCGCTCCAGGCCGCCGCGGCGACATGCGTCATGCCGGCCGAGGAGGGCGACTCCAGGGCGCCGGCGGCGACACCGATACGGATGACCGCGCCGGCCAGAACGGCGATCCCCAGGTTGGCAAGCGGTCCGGCGAGCGACATCAGCGCGGCGCGGCGCGGATGTCGGTCGGCCCAGAGCGGATCGTAGGGCGCGCTGGCATAGCCGAAGGGCCACTGGATCATGAACAGCGAGATCAGCGGCAGCAGCACCATGCCGACCGGTTCACGGCGGATGTGCGGCAGCGGGTCGAGCGAGACCTGGCCGCCATGATAGGCGGTCCAGTCTCCGCCGCGCTTGGCGCACCAGGCGTGCGCCGCCTCGTGCGCCGTGACCGAGAAAAGAAAGGCCGCGTACCATGTCACGGCTTCGACTATGTTTTGCATGCGATCGTGAAACCCGCCACATCGCGGCGCGGGACGAGGAATTCCAACGTCGAACCGTTTCCGTCGGCGGTCACCGTGGCTTGAACCGCCGGCCACAGACTGGTGACCGGACCGGCTGTATCGACCCGCACCCTGACCAACTCCGGCCGGTCGGAGTAGTTGGTCGCGCAAACCAGGATATTCGCCCCGCGCGCGATGGTGACATCGACCTCGTCGCCGCGGACAAGCACTTCGCAGCGGCGATCGACGTAACGTTGCAGGTATTCATTCACCAGCGACGCCAGGCGGAAGTTGGAAGTATCGAGCCCGAATGGGGTCGCAAGATAGAGGGTGGCTGCGTTCGACGCGGCCAAAACATCGCCGCGGACGTTGGCGGCGGAGGCGGCTGCGCCGGCGAGTTTGACCACACTGAAGCGCGCGGGGCAGGCAGCCTGCTCGTCAGGATTTGGCGCCAGGTAATCCACTTCCTCATACCCGAAAAGATCCACCAGCCCGCCAGGGGCGTGCTCGTAAGCAAAGCCGTTCCCGTCAATGATCGCGAACCGACCATCCGCAACGATTTTCCCGCCCCGGGCGGCAAAGTTGCGGAGCAACCCCGCATCGTTTCGCGACAGCATGGACAGCATTGGCACGACAAGAAGCTTGATGTCCCGCCAATAGTCCATGGCCAGATCCCCGGCCTTCAGGATTGCCGGGTTGATATTGCGTTCCCAAAGGAAACGGTACCACCCGGCCAGCGAGCGGCGATACTGCTCCTTATCGTCGGGCGTGATCAGGCCGGTGAAGCGGTCGCAGGTTGGGCAATACAGCAATCCGACACCGGAATCGTAGATCTTTCGCGGGCCAAAGGCGGCGGCATTGTCGCGCAGCACCCTGGCGCATTCGGAGGCCTGGCGCGCCCGGTCGTTCGGCGTTCCATCCTGCGCGGTCATGCCCCGCGAGCAAACCTGACGTCCGCGCGTGAACGGATTCCATTTCCAGTAAACCATTCCTGAAATCCCGTGGGCAAAGGCCTGCCAGGTCCAAAGCTTGATCTCGTCGAAAACGCTCGATCCGACGGCCAGCGCCGTCTGATTATGCGTCTGCAATTCGCTGACCATCGCAGGCTTTCCGCCGGCGGCGCAAATTCCTCCGCGATATATCTGACCCAGCGCGCACGGATTCCGCCGCAGCCGGACATTCCAGCTTTGCGGATAGACGCTCAATCCAAACACATCGACCGCCCCCGCGACCTTCCAATCGTCGTTGGCCAGGGCGACCGTGTCGAATGTGGTCATGGACCACAAGTTGTCGGCGATCAGCACATGGTTGGGATCCACCTCGCGGACCGCATTTCCCCAACGCTTGATGAAGTGGACGATGGAATCGGCGCGAAAGTCCTCGAAGTCGAGAACCGGCTGCAGCGAGGACCATTGGCTGTATACATGGGCGAGGGTATCCATCCGAATCTGATCGAACGACTCGTAGAAACGGCCCCAGACGTGGTTTAACTTCCGGATATCGCCGTATTTCTCCACGAGCCATTGGCGGAACGCGGCGACGGTATACGGATCGGTGGAGTGAAATTCGACCTCGTTGAACAAATCGTAACCCCACAATGCGGGATGGTCCTTGAAGTGGCCGGCAATTGCCCGGCAATATTCGAGGATTAGCGCGTCCACTTTGGGATGATAGTAGTTCAACCAATGCTGACTCTTGATGCTGGTGCGCGGCATCATGTCCGGCTCGAACAGGTAGTCGGGAGCGAATTGCATGGCCTGGTTCTGGCCTTCAAGTTCCAGTACCGCCCGCAGGCCCAGACGGCCGCAGATGTCCATCACCCGATCCACCGAGTCGAATGCCAACCCCACCCCGTCCGGGGCGTCCCAGCGGCTGACGGGAGGCCAGAGGACGACGAGGTTCATCCCGGCGCGGGCCATGTTCGTCAGATCGCGTTCCTGGCGGGCCGGCGTAACGCCCTGCTCGATCAGGTACACCGCGCCTATATCAGGCCCTATCGCTCGCGAATCTTTACGCATTATTCCCCCAGTCCCGCCCTTCGTTAAGCGATGCACACATGGCGGAATAAGTAAACGAACGCATACGCAAAGTCAAGATCGGACTCAGATCGTGCTCATTTGCGCCCGGAGTCTGGAACTCAAATCATCTTCGCGCAGCGCTTGTAGCAGATTGTCCAAGTCGCCTTCGATCACCCGGTTCAGGCTGTAAAGCGTCAGGTTGATGCGGTGATCGGTCAGGCGGTTCTGTGGAAAGTTGTAGGTGCGGATCTTTTCGCTGCGGTCGCCGGTGCGGATCTGGTCGCGGCGGGCCACCCCGCCCTTCTCCATTTCCTCGCGCCGTCGTTGATCCAGCAGGCGCGCCTTGAGCACGGCCATGGCCTTTTCTTTGTTCTGCCGCTGCGAGCGCTCGTCCTGGCTTTGCGCCACCAGTCCCGTCGGCAGATGCGTCACGCGCACGGCCGAATAGGTTGTGTTCACGCTTTGCCCGCCGGGCCCGGAGGAGCAAAAGATGTCGATCCGCAGTTCTTCCGCCGGTATCGCGATCTCGTCCATTTCCTCGGCCTCGGGCAGCACGGCCACCGTGGCGGCGGAGGTGTGGATGCGGCCGGCCGCTTCAGTCACGGGCACGCGCTGAACGCGGTGTACGCCGCCTTCGTAACGCAGCACGCCAAAGGCCCCCGCGCCCTGGATCATGGCCACGACTTCCTTGTAGCCGCCGCGGTCGGAGGCGGCCGCGTCCACCAGATTGACCTTCCAGCCGCGCCGCTCGGCGTAGCGGCTGTACATGCGAAAAAGATCGCCGGCAAAAAGCCCCGCCTCCTCGCCGCCGGTGCCGGCGCGGATTTCCAGGATGGCATTGCGGGATTCGACCGGATCGGGCGGCAGCAGGGCGATCATCAACTCCCGCGCCAGCGCGGGCACGCGCGGTTCGAGCTCCGCAATCTCGTCCGCCGCCAGACTCTTGAGTCCGGCGTCGGCATTCGCCTCGCCCGCCAGTTCGCGCGCCGCGGCCAGATCCTGTTCGGCCTTGACGAATTCGCCGGCCTTGACCAGCGCCCGCCGCAAATGGGCATGTTCCAGCACCACCGCCTTGAAGCGGGCGGGATTGGACGGCGTGGCCGGATCGGCCAGTTGCATCTCCAGCACCGCCACCCGCGCATTCAACTGGTCAATATAGGCGCGGTCGATCATATTTGGACACAATAAGGGCCAGGCGCGTCCATCAAGGACACCCTGGCCCGCTGCGAAAGCGCTAAGCCTTCTTGGCGTATTTGCGCCGGAACTGTTCCACGCGTCCAGCCGTGTCCAGCATCGTGGCGCGGCCCGTGTAAGCCGGATGACAGGCGGAACAGGCGGTTACGTGCATCTTCTTTACCGTCGAATGAACGTTGTAGGTGGCCCCGCAAACGCAGGTGACCGCCGCATCGCCGTACTCAGGATGGCCTTCCTTCTTCATCGTGTCCTCGTCTGTATGCAGTCGTTGAAAAATGGAAGTATAGCGTCGCCGACCCGCCAACACAAGCGCGTTTTCGCTTTAAAGCAAATGCTGGCCGCCATCCACATACAGCACCTGCCCGGTGACACTCTCCAGCCGCACGAGGGCCAGCACCGCTTCCGCCACCTGCTCAGCGGTCGGACGCGCTCCGAGCGGTATGACGCCCGCCTTTTCGCGCAGCCAGGCCTGGCCCTTGCCCGGCGGCGGCAGCACCGGCCCGGGCGCCACGGCGTTTACACGGATCAGCGGCGCCAATTCCAGGGCCGCCAGGCGCGTAAATTCCGCCAGCGCCATTTTAGTCAGGGTGTAAACGCAGGCGCCCGGTTGATGGGCGGCGATACGGCGGTCAAGCAGGTTTATCACCACCCCGCGCCCGCCTTCGGCCGCAAAGGCCCCTGTCAATCCGAAGGGGGCAAAGAGGTTCGTGCCGAACTCGGCGGCCAGCGCCGCCGGTGTGGTCTCGCGCAGCGGAATCCGGGTAAAACGCGAGGCATTGTTCACCACAATGTCCAGCCGCCCCGCCAGCCGCCGCGTCCGCCGCAGCAGGCGCGCTCCATCCGCCGCGCCGTTCAGCGCGCCGTCCACCACCCAGGCCCGGCCTCCCGCCGCCCGCACAACCGCCGCCAACGCACGCGCCTCCGCCGCGGAACTGCGATAGTGGATCGCAACCCAGCAGCCCTGCGCGGCCAACGCTTCCACAATCGCCCGTCCGATGCGCACGGCGCCGCCGGTCACCAACGCCACCCGGCCTGTTAATTCCATCTGCGCATCTCCCCGCTCTCACTCATATTGTCCGCTTCTCAAAAAATTGCGTTCGGGGTTCAGTGTTCAGTGTTCAGGGTTCAGGGTTCAGGGTTCGGTGTCCACCTTCCACCCTCCACCCTTTCCCTACGCCGTCGCCGTTACCGAGCCTCGCCAATGCAGTTTCTGGCGCAGCACGCCGAACCAACTGTATCCCGGCAGGTGCAGAAAGCGCACGCTCTGCGCGCTTTTTTTCACCACCACTTCGTCGCCGGCCCTCAGGGGGCGGCTGACCTGTCCGTCGGTCGTGCAATAGACATCGCCCGCTGCGACCGACACCGTCACACGAATAATCGAACAATCCGGCACCACCAGCGGGCGCGCGCTCAGGGTATGCGTGCAAATGCCCGTCACCGCCAAGGCCGGGGCATTCGGCGTCAACACCGGACCGCCGGCCGAGAGCGAATGGCCCGTGCTGCCGGTGGGTGTCGCTACAATCAGTCCGTCACCCGTAATCTCACCCACCGGTTCATCGTCCACCCGCACGCTGACCGTGATCACGCGCAGCGTGCCCGTGGTCAAGGCCACTTCGTTAAGCGCTCGAAATGTCGCCAGCGACTCTCCGCCGCGCCGCGCCGCGACATCCAGCACCGTCCTGGTGGACGTCGTAAAGTCGTCCCGGCGCAGGCAGTCCAGCGCGCGCTCCATGTCCGCCTCGGCCACGCTGGTCATAAAACCAAGTCCGCCGATGTTCACGCCCATCAGCGGCAAATCGAGCCCGTTCAGTTCGCGCACCGCACGCAGCATGGTGCCGTCGCCGCCCAGCACGACAATCGCGTCCACCCTGGGGAGACTGTCCGCATCGAGCGCGCCAAGGGCCGGATCGGCGCCGCGCAAGCGGCGCGTCTGTTCGCTGGCCAGCAGTTTGAAGCCGCGCGCCGCCGCGCATTCGCACAGCCGCGCCAGGGCCTCCGCGGCGCGCGGTTTGCGGTCGTTGGCCATCAGTCCGATGCATTTCATGGCGTCCTCACCTCTTCACCTGCCAGTAACCCAGATATTCGATATTGCCCGCCGGCCCGTGGACCGGACAGTCCATCCCCTCCCGCCATTCCAGCGGCAGCCGCGCGGCCAGGGTCGAGCGCACGCGCTCGATCGTCGCAAGGCGCACGGCTTCGTCCCGCACCACCCCGCCCCGCCCCACTTCCGCGCGACCGGCCTCGAATTGCGGCTTGATCAGCGTCACCAGTCCCGCCCCCGGCGTCAGCGCCGCTGTTACCGCCGGCAAGACCAGGGTCAAGGAGATGAACGATACATCCACCACGCCGAAAGACGGCGGCTCCGGAAAAAGCGCCGGATCGAGCTGGCGGGCGTTGATCCCCTCATGCACCACGACGCGCGGGTCCTGGCGCAGCCGCCAGTCCAGTTGTCCATGACCGACATCCACCGCATATACGCGCACCGCTCCATGTTGCAGCAGACAATCGGTAAAGCCGCCCGTCGAAGCGCCCACGTCCAGGCAAATCGCCCCGCGCACATCCAGGCCAAAACGTTCGAAGGCCGCCTCCAGCTTCTCGCCGCCGCGCCCGACGAAACGCGGCGCCGCGGCGACTTCGATCGCGGCGTCCCCGGCGTAAGCCTGTCCCGCCTTGAGCGCGGGCTGCCCATTGACCAGCACCGCGCCCGCCAGAATCAAGCGTTGCGCCTGCTCGCGGCTCGGCGCCAGCCCGCGCTCGGCTACGAGCAGATCCAAACGCTGTTTCTTTTGCGCCATGAAGAGCGGCAGGCTACTTCGCGGCCTTGACCACCGTGTTCGGCAAGGGGCTTTTGTCGCCTTCCACGACGTCGCAGTAGGAAACCTTTTCGAGCACCTTGGCGACCTTCAGTTTGCCGATCGTCTTGCCCTCTTCCTTGCCGAGCAGCGCGCCGGTGGAGGGATCGGTCAGCGTCTCGCCCTCGGTGGCCATGACGAGCGCCTGGCCGACCTCGACGCCGAATTCGGAGCCGCGGTTGATGATGACCTGCCCGCCGTCGGTAACCTTGACCACGTTGCCCTCGAACGGGAATTCTTCCATCTTCTTGGCGATGAAAACGGCCGCCTGGTTGATGCAGTCCTGGGCCGCCTGTCCGAGCGGGGTCTTCTTGAAACCGCCCAGTTCGGTGCTCACGCCCGCCACGCTGACGCCAACGTTGACGCCCGAGTGGCTGGCTTTGCCGACGATGCGCTCCTTGGCCACGATTTCGCTGGTGGTGGTGTCGATCAGTTTGACGATCACCGTCACCTGGGCCTTCTCGCTCTTTCCGCCGAGACTGATGCCGCGGATGCTGATGCCGCCGCCGCCGCCCGATTGGGAATCTTCCACCTCGGTCACGGCCCCGGTGCCGATGTAGCGCGCCGGGCGGATTTTACCGGTTTGCGCCACATCCTTGGCCTTGGCCGCGCGGCCGCTGGTTACCAGATCCTGCTCGGCGATCACGTCTTTCAGTTTCTCGCGCTCGACGATCACGAAACGCCCCGAATCGAACAACGCCGATTCCAGCATGATGGAGAGGTTGTTGCCGATTTCCCATTGTCCGTGCCAGCCGGCCTGATTCTCGAACTCCTTGCAGCCGATGGCCTTCTTGAGCCCCTTGTATTCGCCGAGGTTCATCTTGGCGTTGCCGGATTCGGTTTCCGTCGTCGCCTTGCCGAACAAGGCCCAGCCGTCGCCGGCGCCCGCCGCAACCAGAACCGTCATCAGAAGAACACCCATCCGTTTGTTCATCGCGCTACACTCCTCGCATGTGTGGTTAGCTTGTGCCTGCCTTATCTGTTGGACAGGGTTACGGTTAAAGTAAGCAACGCTTCCTTGAACGTCAAACTCTTTTCTCGAAACAGTTTTCCGAAACAGTTCCCCCCCCATGAAAATCCGTTGCGGCGCGGAGGATTTTCATGGTAGCTGTGAGTGGATCGTGTTGCACGGTGCATGGCGATTAGCATACTTTTGTGCATGTTTAACGGGTCGGCAGATGAGTCAATGAAATGCTCCTGCGCGGCGGATCGCTCCTTCAACTCCGCTTTTTTCCACTTTGCTATGAATTCGGCCACGTTCACGGTTTAGTGAAATTCGACTGGGACTGATGGGCGCCAATCCCTACACGCCGTCCACCGCGAAGCCCATGCTCCGGGCCGCCACAGCCAGGCGGCGGTCATGGGTCAGAAACCGGTCCAGTTCAATATTGTCCTGCACGGCAAGCGCCGAGGCCAGATGGATGGCGTCAAGCGTTCCCAGCATGGTTGGGAAAGGTTCTCCCGCGCGCGCGAGAATGTCTTCGCTGACGGCGACGATGTGCAAGGCGGCGTCGGTCTGCCGGATGTCATCTCTCAGTCGGGCAACATCTTCATCGCACAGACGCCCCTCCAGACGAAGCCGGTCAACGGTGCGCTGCGCTTCGGTCAGCCAGATACGACTGGCATAGGCGGCTTTCCATCCGCCCCAGTTCGACACGGGCTTCGGTTCATTCAAGAGCCGGCGCAGGATCACCGATGTGTCGAGGTAGACCTTCATCCGCGGGCACGATCCTCAAGTAACACGTCAACCGACGTACGGCCAGCCGAGGGTGTAACACCTCTCAACCTGGTAAGGGTGCAGAGGCTCGCCGAGGGGAAACGCACATGCGGTCTCCGCTGTTCCAAAGGAACCACATGCGCCACCGGCCGACGATGAGCCGTCACAACGATCTCCTCGCCTGCCTCGACCCGGTGCAGGTAGTTGCTCAACTGTTGCTTTAATACCGCTACGCTAACCGTTTGCATGGACATATACTAGACACACTATGTCCTGATTGTCAACATGCTTTTCCATGCACGGTGCTCGCACGCTCGCAGGCGCAAGACAGATTACTGATGAAATCTGCTACGATAACCGCATGCGCACCGGACGCCCGAATCCAAACTTGCACCCGCCGCTGCCGCTCTCGCGCGCCGAGATGGAGGCGCGGGGGTGGGATGCCTGCGATGCGATCGTTGTCACTGGCGACGCTTATATAGACCACCCGGCCTTCGGCGCCGGACTGATCGGCCGCTTTCTGGAGGCGTTGGGACTACGCATCGGCGTGATTGCCGCGCCGGATCTGCGCGACCCCCAGGCCTTCCGCGTGTTCGGCGCCCCGCGTCTCTTCTGGGGCATAACCGCCGGGAACCTCGACAGCCAGCTCGCGCGTCTGACCGTGATGCGCAAACGCCGGCGCGACGATCCCTATCTGCCCCCGGCGCTCGCCGAACGGCGTCCGCCCAACGCCTCGATCGCCTACACCGCCCGCGCCCGCCAGATCGCCCGCGGCGTGCCCGTGATTCTCGGCGGACTGGAAGCCTCGCTGCGGCGCTTCCCCTATTACGATTATTGGACCGATAAGGTTCACCGCTCGATCCTGCTGGATGCCAAGGCCGATCTGCTGGTCTACGGCATGGCCGAAAGCGCGCTTGCCGAAATCGTCGCGCGCCTGCGGCGCGGCGCGGCGCTCGACGGCATACCCGGCACCGCCGTGTTGCGGCCGGGAGGAGACGACCGGGACAAAAACCTGCCAGCCAGCACGGAAATCGAACTGCCCGACTTCGACACCGTCGCCGCGCCCACGGAGGCCGGACGACTGGCCTTTGCCGCGATGACCGCCGCCATCCACCGCAACGCCACGGCGACGCCACCGCGCCCCATCGTTCAGCGTCACGGCACACGCTGGCTCGTCGTCCACCCGCCCGCCGCGCCGCTGACCCCCGCCGCAATGGACGCCCTCTACGCCCTGCCCTTCACCCGCCGTCCGCACCCGGCCTACGGCGCCGCGCGCATTCCGGCCTTCGAGATGATCCGCGACTCGATCACGACCCACCGCGGCTGCTACGGCGGCTGCGCCTTCTGCGCTCTGGCGCTGCATCAGGGCAAGACCGTCGTTTCCCGCTCCCGCGCCGGCATTCTGGATGAAATTGCGCGCGTGCAGTCGGCGCAGGGATTTCACGGCACCCTCAGCGACCTCGGCGGACCGACCGCCAATATGTACGGCACACGCTGCCGCCGGGCCACGCCCTGCGCCAGAGCGAGTTGTCTGACGCCGCGCATTTGTCCCGACCTCGACACCGACCCGCGGGCCTGGCGCGAACTGCTTTATGCCGCGCGCGCCGTGCCCGGGGTGCGCCATGTTTTCGTCGCCAGCGGCATTCGCAGCGACCTGGCCCTCGCGCAGGACGATGCGGCGCCCGGCACGCTCGAAGCGCTGGTGGCCCATCACACCGGCGGCCGCCTCAAAACCGCGCCGGAACATACCGTGGACCAGGTGCTGGCCGTCATGCGCAAGCCGCCGGCGGCAATTCAGGACAAATTCCTGCGGCGTTACAAAGCCGCCGCCGCAAAAGCCGGCAAGACCCAGCAGCCGGTGGTGGAGTACTACATCAGCGGCCATCCCGGCTGCACTTTGGATGACATGCTGACACTTGCGCTGCATCTTAAGGCCGCGCGTCCGCAACCGGAGCAGGTGCAGGATTATTATCCCTGCCCCCTGACCCTGGCCGCGGCCATGTACTATACAGGGTTCGATCCCCTGACCGGGGCGCCGGTGGCGGTGGCGCGCAGCGACGCCGACAAGGCCGACCAGCGCGCCCTGCTGCTCTGTCACCTGCCCGAATTCCAAACCCGCGCCCGCGCCGTCTTGCTCCGGCTCGGACGCGCCGATTTGGTCGGACGCGGCAAACAGTGCCTGGTTGCATGATGGGTCGGCAAGCGACGCGGTGGAGTGACCCCAGGGCGCAAGCGGGACGCTTGCGCCACGAACCGCCGACCTGCGTCACCGATACATTGGTCCGCAATTTTTCTGATTGTCAGCCGCCGCGCCACACGATAAAGTCGCGCCTCCACCGTTGTAGAGTGCCCCCGCATTCGCATGGAAGGCGGGGTTTGTGAGATCACAACCATGACGCGCGATCCGGCCCGCCGGACGCTCGCAACATCAGGAGCAGTAAACTATGAACAAGGCGCCGACGATGAATCGCAAACTGACCGCGTGGGTGGACGAAATTACGCGCTTGTGCCAGCCGGCGCAGGTCTCCTGGTGCGACGGCTCGCAGGCCGAATATGACTGTCTGTGCGCCGAGATGGTCAATGCCGGAACTTTTACACCGCTGAACCAGGAGCGCCACCCCGGTTGCTTCCTGGCGCGCTCGCACTCCAGCGACGTGGCGCGCGTCGAGGACCGCACCTACATCTGCTCGAACAAAAAGGACGACGCCGGCCCCACGAACCTTTGGGCCGAGCCCGCCGCCATGAAGGAACATCTGACCAAGCAGTACAAGGGCTGTATGCGCGGCCGCACGCTGTACGTGATTCCCTTTTCCATGGGTCCGCTGCATTCGCCGATCGCCAAAATCGGCATTGAGTTGACCGATTCGCCCTACGTCGTCGTCAACATGCGCATCGCGACCCGCATGGGACAGGCGGTGCTGGACAAGCTGGGCGACGGCGAATTCATTCCCTGCCTGCACTCCATCGGCGCGCCGCTGGAACCCGGCCAAAAGGATACGCCCTGGCCCTGCGAACCCGATCCCGCCAAGAAACATATCGTACACTTCACGGACGAGGGCGTAATCTGGTCCTACGGTTCAGGCTATGGCGGCAACGCTTTGCTCGGCAAGAAGTGCTTTGCATTGCGCATCGCCTCGGTGCTGGCCCGCAAGGAGGGCTGGCTGGCGGAGCATATGCTGATCCTCTCGATCACCTCGCCGCAGGGCAAGAAGCACTACATCGCGGCGGCCTTCCCCAGCGCCTGCGGCAAGACCAACCTGGCCATGCTCCAGGCCACCATGCCGGGCTGGAGCGTGCGCTGCCTGGGCGACGACATCGCCTGGATCCGCGTGGGCGAGGACGGGCGGCTCTACGCGATGAACCCCGAGTTCGGATTTTTCGGCGTCGCCCCGGGAACGTCGAATAATTCGAATCCCAACGCCGTGCGCACCATCGAGCGCAACACGATCTTTACCAACGTGGCGCTGACCCCCGAAGGCGATGTCTGGTGGGAGGGCATGGATGTGCCGGCGCCGGCCAAGGCCATCGACTGGGAGGGCAAGGATTGGACGCCGGACTGCGGACGCAAGGCGGCCCATCCGAACGCGCGCTTCACCGCGCCCGCGGCGCAGTGCCCGGCGATCGATCCCGACTGGGAGAAGCCGGAAGGCGTGCCGCTCTCGGCCATCCTCTTCGGCGGCCGCCGTCCCTCGCGCATCCCGCTGGTCAACGAAGCCTTCAACTGGGAGCACGGCGTTTTCATGGGTTCGTCGTGCGGTTCGGAGACCACCAGCGCCGCGCTGGGCCAGGTCGGGGTGCTGCGCCGCGATCCCTTCGCCATGTTGCCGTTCTGCGGCTACCACATGGGCGATTACTTCGCGCACTGGCTCTCCATGGTCGGCCGCAGCGAGCGCGTCAAACTGCCGAAGGTCTTCTTCGTCAACTGGTTCCGCAAGAACGCCGACGGCAAGTGGCTCTGGCCCGGCTACGGCGACAACAGCCGCGTGCTGAAGTGGATCTGCGAACGCGTGGACGGCGTCGGCAAGGCGGTCGAGACCCCGATCGGGATTCTGCCAACCGACGATGCGATCGATCGCAAGGGCCTGGACATGCCGGAAACCGACATGCGCGAACTGCTGTCGGTTGACATCGAAGGCTGGAAGCAGGAAGCCTCCGACATCGCCGAGTATTACAAGAAATTCGGCGACCGCCTCCCGCAGTCGCTGCGCGACGAACTGGCGGCCCTGCAGCGGCGGTTGAACCGGTAATCATTCCTTGTTCATGTCCTGGCTCCCTCGCGCAGAAGACCCAGGGCGATGGCGCGGCCGGATGGCAGCGGATCCAGGTGATAGGCCAAAAATGCGCCCAGCAGGCGGGCCGCCGCCTGTTCCTGAGCGGGCTGACAGGCGGTGCGGCGCACCATCTCGGGCGTGGCGTCGCGTTGCCAGGCGCGCAGCATGGCGAGCACATCGGGCGGCATCGCCGGTCGCTCTTCGCCGGGCGTCACGCAGCGGCTGCAGAGCAGTCCGCCGCGATCGGGCGCAAAGACTGTCGCGGCGGCGCCGGTAATCGGCGCGCCGCAGGCGGTACAGCCGTCAAGCCGCGGGGCAAAGCCGGATTCTTCCAGGGCGCGCAACTCGGCCCAGACCAGCGTCGCCGGCGTGGGTGCGCGCACTTCCCAATCGTCCAGCGTGCGCTCCAGTAGACGGTACATCCCGGCATGTCCCGGTCCGGGGGGACAAAGGCGCTCGACCAGATCGCAAAAATAGGAGGCGGCGGTCGTCTTGCGCCAGTTGTCGCGAAAGCCATGGCGCGGATTGACGATCGAGCATTCCTTAAGAATGTGCAGCCCGCGCGGGGCGCGCGTGTAATAAAGCGTCTCGCAGGTGTAGAAGAGATCGAACTGCCCCTGTAGCGGACTGCGGCGGCGCTGGACGCCCTTGGCCAGCGTGGCGAAGCGTCCGGCATCGGGCGCCAGCCAGGCGATCACGTGCGAGGTCCGTGAAAACGGCTCGATGCGCAGCGCGATGGCTTCCGTCTTGGCGATCAGCACGGGACGTCGCTCCGCAGCAGATGCCGCAACAGTCCAGAGCGCCCGGCGGCGGCGCACCAGCGCAGTTCCCGCCGGCGCATGCCGCGCCGCCGCACAGGTGTGTCATCGTCGGCATCCGTCAAATGATCCACCCCATGCGCCAGATAGAGCGCGAGTTCGCGCGCCGCGCCGCCGTGGCGCGGACCAAGCTCGCGGGCACGCTGGGCGTTGACGACGATTTCACCGGCGCGCAAGTCGTCCGCCTCGGTGGGCAACGCGGCATAAGCCTGCGAAATCACGTCGGTCACCTCATCGCGTCCGAACACCGCCTGCTTGTAGCGGCGCATGGCGGCATTGTCCACCAGCAGCGCCGTCACGCCGCCCCAGCGCAAACCCGCCGGCAAATGGCGCGCGGCGCGGGCCAGAAAGAAATCGAGCAGCCGGCGCACCGCGCGCGTATCCACACGCAACGCCCGCTGGCGATTGGCGATTTCAATGCTGACGGTCATGGCAAACGATCCTTCATTCCGTGTCGCCTACAGAAAGGGGTGGAAGGTGGAGGGTGGAGGGTGGAAGGTGGAGGGTGGAGGGTGGAGGGTGGAGGGTGGAAGGTCCATATCCGTTCTAATTTCATCATGTGTACCCTTCCCACCTTCCACCTACCACCTCCCACCTTCCACCTTCCGTCTGCCACCTTCCACCTGTTCAGTCACGGCTTGTCATCAACGGCTTGGAACAGGTATCTTGCTGCCGGACAAGCCTATCCGCTAACGGTACGGCGGGGCAAGTCCCGTAATCGGGGGCAGCGAAGATGAAGGCGGCGGCCAAACCGGTCTATCTTTTTTGGGGCGAAGACGAGTTTCTGGTCGGCAAGAGCGCCCGGAATCAGGTGGACGACCTGATGCCGGCCACCGACCAGGCCTTTGGGCTTGAAATCATCGAAGGCATGGCCGGCAACGGCGATGAGGCGGTGCAGTCGCTCAAACGTGCGTTGGAAGCCGTGCAGACCCGCGGCTTTCTGGGCGACGGCAAGGTGGTCTGGCTGCGCGGCGTGAATTTCCTGGGCGGCGAACTGGTGGGAAAGAGCGAGGCTGTAAAAACCGCCCTCGAACACCTGATGGAGTGGATCGAAGCGGCTGACGAAAAGGTCAATCCGCTGGTCATCAGCAGCGGCAAAATGGACCGCCGCGCCCGCTTTTACAAGGCCTGCGAAAGCAAAGGCAAGGTGCTGGCCTTCAATCCGCCCGCGCGCGGCCAGGAGGCGGCGGCCGACCTGACGGCGCGCGCCCGCGCCCTGCTGGAGCAGGCCGGGGTGGCGGCGGATTCGGCCGTCGTGCAACTGCTGGTGGCGCGCACGGGCACGGATACGCGCCAGATGGCCAGCGAGATCGACAAACTCGCGCTCTACGTCGGCGACAAAAAACGGGCCGTTGCCGATGACGTGCGCGCCATCGTGGGACTGGCGCGCGAAGCGCCGGCCTGGGATCTGAACGATGCCGTGGGTCAAAAAGATTTGCCGCGGGCGATCGCCCTGGAACGGCAGTTGTTGTATCAGAAGGAAAGCCCGATCCGCCTGATCGGCATGTTGATACGGCATCTGCGCGAGTTGTCGCTGGTGCGCGAGGCGCTGGACCAGGGGTGGCTCAAGGTTCAGGGCGGCGGCTACCATGAAACGGCGGTCTGGAGCGGCTTGCCGGCGGAGGCGGAACAGGCCATCGAGCAGGCCACCGGCCGCAGCCCGCGCGCCATGCATCCCTTCCGCCTGCTGCAAGAGGTGCGGCAGGCGCGTAAATTCACGGCCTCCGAACTGCAGACCAAGCACCAGCAAGCCGTGGCCGCGCACGAAAAACTGGTGTCGAGCAGTCTTCCGCCGCCGGTAGTGCTGGAACTGCTGCTGGTGCGTCTCGCCCGCTAGCGTCGGTTTGCGCCGCGTTTGCGCTTGCATTGGCGCTTGGTGAACATTATAATTCTTGGCTTTTGCGCACGCATTGGCAGCCGTTGCGGCCTGCCGGGCGGAAGGCGCGGCATGTCACCGCAAGCGCCGGACGCGGGGCGTATTCATTTTTCGGAAGAAGGGTTAAGGAGTATCGTATGGCTGAGCAGACACCGACACCGCTGGATCACATTCGCAACATCGGCATCATGGCGCACATCGATGCGGGTAAAACCACCTGCAGCGAGCGCATTCTGTTTTACTCGGGCAAGACCCACAAGATCGGCGAAGTGCACGACGGCGCCGCGACCATGGACTGGATGCCGCAGGAGCAGGAACGCGGCATCACGATCACTTCCGCGGCCACCACCACGATGTGGGACGGTTATCGGGTGACTTTGATCGACACCCCGGGACACGTGGATTTCACGGCCGAGGTCGAACGCAGTCTGCGGGTGATCGACGGCGCCATCGGCCTTTTTTGCGCCGTGGGCGGCGTGCAGCCGCAGTCGGAGCAGGTCTGGCGTCAGAGCGAGAAATACAGCGTCCCAAAACTGGCCTTCATCAACAAGATGGACCGCACCGGGGCCGACTTTTTCGAGGTCGTCACCGAAATCAAAAACACCCTCGGCGCCAACGCCGTGCCGATGGTCATTCCGATCGGCAAAGAGGAGAACTTCAAGGGCGTGATCGATCTGATCAACATGAAGGCCGTGCATTACCACGACGCGGATCGCGGTCAGTCGTACGAGGAAACCGAGATTCCCGCCGAAATGCTGGAAACCGCCAAGCAATGGCGCGCCAACCTGATCGAGAAATGTGCCGAACAGAACGACGCGCTGCTGGAAAAATTCATCGAAGGCGCCACGCTGACCGAGGCGGAAATTCTGGGCACCATCCGCAAGGCCACGATAGATAGGCGCGTGATCCCGGTCTTCTGCGGCGCGGCCTTCAAGAACAAGGGCATTCAGCATCTGCTCGACGGCGTGATCCGTTACCTGCCCTCGCCCGACGATCTGGCCCCCATCATCGGCCTTCACGACGAAAAGAACGAGGAACGCAAGCACTCCGAAAAAGACCCTTTCTCCGCGCTGGCCTTCAAGATCATGTCGGACAAGCACATGGGCAAACTGACCTATATGCGCATCTACTCCGGCAAGATCAATGTCGGACAGGTCATCTACAACAGCTCTCAGGATAAGGAGCAGCGCATCGGCCGCTTGTTGCGCATGCACGCCAACCGCCAGGAGGCCATCGAGAGCGCCAGCGTGGGCGACATCGTGGCCGTCGTGGGATTGCAGCAGACCAAGACCGGCGATACGCTCTGCATCGAAGACCACCCTATCGTGCTGGAATCTATCGAATTCCCGTCGCCCGTGATGTCCATCAGCATCCGGCCGGAAAGCCGCGCCGAGGACGAGAAGATGGGCCATGCCCTGCATGCCCTGGCCGACGAGGATCCGACCTTCCTGGTATCGTTCGACGACGAGACGAAGGAAACGATCATCTCGGGCATGGGCGAGTTGCACCTGGAGATTCTCGTGGACCGCATGAAACGCGAATTTGCCGTGGTGGGACAGGTTGGACGGCCGGAAGTCGCCTATCGCGAGGCCGGCACCACCCCCATCAAGGGACAGCACAAACACGTCAAACAGACCGGCGGCCGCGGGCAGTACGCGCACGTCTGCATGATCATCGAACCCACGCCGCCGGGCTCGGGCTTCGAATTCGTCAACGCCGTCAAAGGCGGGCGCATTCCGACGCAGTATATTCCGGCCATCGAAAAGGGCGTGGTCAAGGCCATGTTGCACGGCCCGTTCGCCGGTTATCCGGTGGTGGATGTCCGGGTAACCGTGGATGACGGCTCATTCCACGAAGTCGACTCGAACGAGTTCGCCTTCATCGAATGCGCGCGCGCCTGCTTCAAGTCGCTGTTTCTGCAGTCGCATCCGCAACTGCTGGAACCGGTCATGTCGGTGGAGGTCGTCACGCCCGAAGACTACATGGGCGCCGTCACCGGTTCGCTCTGCCAGCGCCGCGGCCGCGTCGAATCCATGGACGAACAGGGCGACTACAAGGTCGTGCATGCCTTTGTCCCGCTCAGCGAAATGTTCGGCTACGCCAACACCGTGCGCACAATTTCGCAGGGCCGCGCGGCCTTCACGATGCACTTCGAGCACTACGAAGCCGTGCCCTTCGCGCTCGCCGAATCCATCATCGAAAAGCGCCGCGAGGCCAACAAGATCCACTAATTAAGCCCCGGGCTTCCCGCCTGTGCGCCGGGCGATGATATCGTCCATGCGCCGTTTGGCGTTGCCGTAAAAAAAGCCGTCCAACTCTTCGGTGGTGGGCGGGGTCGGCAGGCGCGAGAGGATGTCCTGCCAGATCGCAAGCTGGTACTCGTACTGGGATGACCAGCCAGCCGCATGCTCCTTCGAGAACTTCCCGGAGACTGTGTCCGTGGACCACATTAATTTCCGCCAGACACCGGGCCGTCCCTGTAGCGGCGCGGCCAGCAGCAAGGGGTTCACCTGCAGCAGATGGCGGCAGCCGCCCGACGCATCCCACATCAGATTGGGCGAATAGAGCGTCGTGCAGACAGCCTCGGCGATGTTCGGGCTGGCGAGGTGCGCCCCCTGGATCAGCAGATCCGGGAAGCGGCTGGCAATCGTGTCCAGCATGTCGGCCCGCATCAGGCTCATGCCGCAACCGGCGGCAATCGCGGCTTTCCCCTTGCCCAGCAAACCGACGTGGAACAACACCGGCATCTTCAATTCCTGCGCCTTTGCGTAGAGCGGATCGTAGAAACGATCGTCATACGCGTGCGCCGGGCAGATGAACTTCAGTCCCCAGAACCCCAGGTCATAGGCCTTCTGGACGCTGTCGGGATTGTTCTGCCGCAGGTCCATCCAGTAAAAAGGAATGACGCTCCGGCCCACGACAAAGCGCCGCTCAACCTCCCGAAACCACTCCTTGCCCGCATCCGCTCCCGAGATCAGGAAAACGCACTCCACATGGTAGTCGCGCAAAACGCCGGCAAGCGTATCGAGCGCAGTGCGGTTGCCTGAAAAATGCGCGTGCGGCTCCATCAGCCGCTCGACCGGCGCGGCCTTGCGTCCCTCCCAGTCGAAGTTGACCAGACGCGGATCCAACGCCGCCGCCTGTTTAGTCCCAGTGCGTTTCGTATTCATATGAAGTTATAACACTAAAGAGGCACCGGAGTGTCAAGCGCGATGAATATATTGGGATAATGGGTCGCAACGTTGTCTTGTCGCGATGGTTCGCTCGTTCGAGTAAGCAAAGAATGGTTATATTGAGGTTATGATATTGCAATATTTCATTGAGATTATCCGCCGAAGAGGCGTGACACTAAACGGTGACGGCTTGTTAAGCGCAAGCAACGCCGGCAACGTTCATGGGGGGGGCTAATTTCGAGCGGCCTTGACCAAGCGGTCCAGCAGGCGGTTCCGCCATGCGTCCAATTTGGCGGCATCGTCCATGCCTGTCCAGAAGTTGTCGACCTTATCCGCGCCGCCGTCGGTTTTGCTTTTCTCGGCGGCCTTAAAAATGCGCGCCAGTTCGTCCATCGCAGCCTTGTCGTTGGCGAAGGACTTCTTGTATGTCTCGATCACGCGCCGGTCATCCCACGCTTCGCGCATGCCTTCGAAATAGGGGGCGGGAATGGTGTCAAACGGCGTCTGCCACGCGTAAGACCAGTTGTTGCCCTTGGTCGTATCGAATCCGCTGCCCCAATTGTACGCCCAGCACAACGACCCGCGCGAATTGTACGCGCCAAAGAAAAACCCGAAAGTGTACCGGGCGAACTCCGGCTCGTTTTTGTACATGCCCGAGTACTGCCAGAACGTACGGCCCGCCGCGCGCACCTTGTCGCCCAAGGCCGGATCGTCCTCGATCGTGTTGGTGCAGAAGACGTCAATGTCGTTAATGAACGCCAGGCCCGCGACGTGGTGATGGATGGAACCGTAGATGCGCAAATTCGGCGCGCCTTCCCTGATCGCCTTGCACTGTTCCTTGAACTGGGGCTTGATCCAGGGACCTGTGCCGATGGAATCGGGATACCGCTTGTCTGTCCGCGTGCTCCTGAATTTGGCCGGTTCGTCGAACGGCGTCACGATCGGCTCCGGCCAGCCTGCCGTCTGGTAGTGCGCGTACAATTGCCGGAAGAAATCCACGTATAGCGGACGCAGATCCGGCAGCATCTTATCGCGCCACTCCTCCGAACTCATCTTCTTCACAAACCCGGTTTTGTCGTTCGGATGCAGCAGGTCGTACAGTCGCCGCTCCAGCGTCATCGTGCGCGGAAAACCATAGGGATTGCCCCCGAAAAACCAAACGCAGTTGACCTGTCCGCGCTGCTTCGCGCCCCGCATCCACTCGTCCATGTACGTCCAATCCAGCACCAGTTTGCCGTCCTTCAGGGACATCTCCGGCGCCACGCTCGCCACCCACGCATTGTCCCCGTTCTGGTTGTAATCCACCTGGAAGGCCACGTCATGAAAAGAAACCCGTCCCGCCACACACCCGCCCATGGTCAGTCCGGCTTCGTCCATCGTCAGCAGATTCACCGGCAGCACTTCCACCTGGATCGGCAGCGTGGCGCGCGCGGCGCCGGCGGCGATCGTGACTTCGCCCTTGTACAAACCCGGCTTGGTTTCGCCGCGTTTGGTTCTCAGATTCACGAGGAACCAATGCGACCGACCTTGGGCGATGTTGACCGGATAAGCCGGCCACAACCGCTGCGGGAACCACTTGTGCGCCGCGGTTTTCAGATAACCCGTCTGGACAAGGCAGTATTCCGCCGTCCGCCGAATCACATCGGCTTTCAGCGAGCCGGCATCTCCCTTCAGTTCGCTGACGGTGTAATCCACCCCCGCGAGGTCCGCGCCATTGGCATAAACGCCGAATGAACCGCCCTCGATCTCGTTCATGCACATCCGTATCTTGATGGGCGCGCCGATCTGCTCCGTTTTCGGCTGGACGTCTTGCTTCATAATGGACAAGGCCGGCCAGGGGAAGGCGACGATCGGATTGGCCGGCGCCTTGAACTTTGGCGCTTCGACTTTGAGCGTCACATTCGTGGCGAGGGGGGCTTGAACGGCCGCCACCCAGGCGCGCGTCTCGGCATTGTATTTCTCCTCGTCGGCCTTGGTGGCCCGGCTCATCGTGACGGCGGCCACCGGCAGATCCTCGTCGGTTGTCAAACCGAAGGAGGCGTATTCGCGATCGCCGGGCGTGCGAATCACGTAATCCCAACTGACCGGCACGGCGGCGGTTTTCCACTGGCCGTCGCCCGTTCCGCCGAAGCGATGCAGCACGCTCATGTCGCCTAGTCCCATGAACGACGAGAAGATCGCCGGCTTCCTGGCCGTATCCTTGTAGTATACGGTGAGGATATAGATCGCGTTTTCAGGCGGACGAAGCGCTTTCGCGTCCCACCACGCCTTGACTTTGAACGTACGTTCGCCGCCCTTGGTCGCAAGGCGATAGGCGATGTCCCCATCAGTCTGCGCGCCGCTCCAGCCTTTTCCAAGTTCCTTGGCGGACAATTCCCCCATTTTCACGACGGGCAGCCCCGCCTCGGACACCAGCGGTGTCGTGACGGCCCCTGCCGTGAAAGAAATTACGCCCCCCGCCGCAAGCACCGCGGCCATCAGCATCCGACGCATAGGCAACCTCCCGTGATTGAACCGGCATTCCACGCGCCGATCCGTGAAACCCGTGAATGGTATGCCGCCCGCCGTTTGAACGCAATAGAATTGAATGTCAAGAATTCAGGATATTGCTCGCAATTATTGGTGGCGGACGGGGCGGAAGTGGACGCGCTTGGGGCGGTCGGCGGCGTCGCCCAGCAGCGCCCGGCGATGTTCGTGGAAGGCCTGGTAGTTGCCCTCGAACCAGTCCACCTCGCTGTCGCCCTCGAAGGCCAGGATGTGCGTCGCCACGCGGTCGAGAAACCAGCGATCGTGGCTGATCACCACGGCGCAGCCGCCGAAATTCGTCAAGCCTTCCTCCAGCGCCCGCAGGGTGTTGACGTCCAGGTCGTTGGTCGGTTCGTCGAGCAGAATCAGGTTGCCGCCCGCGCGTAACAGTTTGGCCAGGTGCACGCGGTTGCGTTCGCCGCCGGAGAGTTTTCCCACGATCTTCTGCTGATCGGTCCCCTTGAATCCAAAGCGGTTGCAATAGGAGCGGCTGTTCATGGAACGCCCGCCCAGTTCCAGCGTTTCGACGCCGCCGGTGATTTCCTCGAAGACGGTATGCTTGGGGTTCAGCGCGTCGCGGTTCTGATCAACCGAGGTGATTTTGACGGTCTCGCCAACGGTCAATTTACCGGCGCTAACCGGTTCCTGCCCCAGGATCATGCGGAAAAGCGTCGTCTTGCCGGCGCCATTACCGCCGATCACGCCCACGATGCCGCCGCGCGGCAGGTCGAAGTTGACGTTTTCCATGATCACGCGCTCGCCGAAGACCTTGCCGAGCCCCTCGGCGCGCACAACCAGATCGCCCAGCCGCGGCCCCGGCGGAATGCGGATGTCGAGCGAATCGTCGCGCACGTCCACAGTCTGCGCCGCCAGTTCCTCGTAATGTTTCAGACGCGCCTTGCTCTTGGCCTGGCGCCCGGAGGGATTGAGCCGCACCCAGGAGAGTTCCTGTTCCAGCAGTTTGCGGCGCGATTCCATCTGGCGGTTGGCATGCGCCATCTGCGCCTGCTTCTGTTCGAGCCAGCGCGCGTAGTTACCCTCGTACGGATAGGCCCGTCCACCCTCCAGTTCGAGTATCCACCTGGTCACGTTGTTGAGAAAGTAGCGGTCGTGGGTCACCATCACGACCGTGCCGGCGAATTTCACCAGATAGGTTTCCA
>JANYBP010000091.1 GCA_025360745.1 bacterium | reverse complement strand
GGGCGAAATCCGGCCGTTGATCCTGACCGCCGTGCCGGATCTGCGTGTGTGGCTGGTTGGCGCCCACCCCCCGCGCGACATCCAGCGTTATCACGATGGTCACAGCGTGGTGGTGACCGGGCGCGTGCCGGATGTGCGGCCTTACATCCAGAAGGCGGCGGTATGCATCGCGCCGCTGATATCGGGCGCGGGCCTGCGCACCAAGGTGGTGCAATATTCCGCCTTGCGCCGGCCCTGCGTCGCCACGCCAATTGCGGTCGAGGATCTTGGATTCGAGGACGGCCGCGAGGTCTTTATCGCCAACGGGCCGGAGGCGTTCGCGGCGCGGGTCGTGGAACTGCTGCGCGATCCGGCGCGCGCGGCGGAGCTGGCCGGACAGGCGCGCACGCGGGCGCTGGCTTGTTACGACAACCGGCTGATCGCCGAACAGGGGCTGGGCAATCTTTACCGGTTGCTCGACCTGGGAAAGGAGCCAGTATGAGTCTGAAAGGTTGGCTGCGCGCGGCCTCGTTCGCCTGCGGCAATCATCTGGTGGCGCGCCTGCCTTCGTTCGCCCTGCGGCACGCCTATTACCGGGGGATCCTGCGTTATACGCTGGGAAGGGAGTGTTGCATCCACATGGGATGTTTCTTTACGGGCGAGCTGGTAAGCATCGGGCCGCAGACCGTGCTTAACCGCAACTGTTACCTGGATGGCCGTCTGGGCGTGAATATCGGCGCCAATTGCAGCATCTCGCCGGAGGTTTACATCCTTTCGATGGATCACGATCCTCAAAACCCGGATTTCGCGACCTGCGGAGGCGTGACGACGATCGGCGATCATGTCTGGATCGGCGCGCGGGCGATCGTCCTCGGCGGCGTGACGATCGGCGAAGGGGCGGTGATCGGCGCGGGCGCGGTGGTGACAAAGGACATCGCGCCGTGGCGCATTGCGGTCGGCAATCCGGCGCGCGAGATCAAGGACCGCAACCGCAACATACGTTACCGATGCTCGTATTACACTTGGTTTGACACGGATATCCAGATCGGAACCTGACGCGGGAGATTCTCCGCATATTTCGAACAAAAATGCAGCCATTGTTTGATGCCTCGCAAATTCCGGAGTTCCCTCACATGAAAGGCTTACGCAACAATTATATCCTCGCCACGATGCGGGCGCTTAAGCAACGTATCTCGCGTCGTTTCGACAATCCTCCAAGCAAGATTCCAGTGCCGCTGTCCTTGGAAATACTCATGCCGATGCTGCTGATGTTGGCACATGCCAAATCTGCGACCAAAGCCGTCCTTCAGCAAAAGGGCATCAATGTCCTCCCATGCGATTTTTACAGCAACACTCCTTCCGTGGCAGATATCCAGACCTCCTTTGAATATGAGACGGCCACATCCGCGCCTTATTTAAGCGCGCGTGTGTTTCAGCCTCAAACCATGTTGCGCTTCGTTGACGAGATCGGCGTATATGCCGCGGAATTTAATCCCGCCCGCGATGAGGCCGCGGAAACCGGGACGAGCTTCTATTGGACCAATTCGCAATTTAGCCGCTCCGATGCCTTGGTTTACTATTGTGTGCTGCGATATTATAAGCCCAAAATCATCGTGGAAGTGGGCGGCGGATTTTCAACCTTGATAGCTCAAATGGCGCTTAAAAAGAACGGTTGCGGCAGGCTGATCTGTATTGATCCCTATCCGAATCCCTGTATTGAACATTTACCCGATGTGGAGTTGATCGCCACCAAGGTTCAAACCATACCTCTCAGTTCTTTTCATAACTGGTTGACATCCGAAAACGATTTTTTGTTCATCGACTCGACGCATACGGTGAAAACAGGCAGCGATTGCTTACACCTCTATCTCCGCATCCTGCCGTTCCTCAGACATCGCACGCTAATCCACGCTCATGATATATTTTTACCGTTTGGTCTGCCCAAGGAGTGGTTGTTGGACAAGCAAATATTTTGGACAGAGCAATATCTGCTGCTTGCCATGCTCTTGGGTAATCCCTGTCTCCGTCTGCTATACGGGAGCGCATATCTTTACCATTTTCACAACGACGTGCTTCAACACATGATGCAGGGCCGTTATTCTACCGAGGGGGGGAGCGTGTGGATGGAGTTCGATCCGTCGAAATCGCCCCATTCAAATGAGATCAATGATCTCAACTGTCAACCATGATGTTAGATAAGATGAAAAGAATTTTCCAAGCTATCGTGCGCCGTTTAGGCGCGAACGCTCCGGCCGGCGAATCGGAAACCGACGACCGTCTGCGCTTACTGCCATCAGGCGGCCCTTTGCCGCCTTTGCCGCTTTTCACCGCCGGGCCTTGTCCACGGGTAGGCATCGTCGTCGTTTCCTATTTCGGACTCCATTATTTGCGGCAATGTCTGAACAGCGTTTTCCAGCGTACGGCTTGGCAAAATTTTCGCGTTGTAGTGGTGGACAATGGATCGGACGCCGCGACGCTGGACTATCTGCGCGCGGCGGCGGCGCGCGAGCCCCGCTTGAAGGTTGTGTTTAACGGGCGGAACCTGGGGTTTGCCGCGGCCAACAACATAGGACTGCGCCTGCTGGACGACTGCGAAACGCTGGTGCTGCTCAACAACGACACCGTGGCGCCGCCGGAGTGGCTGGGAAAACTTGTGCATTATGCGGCCCAGCCGGACCTCGGCCTGGTTGGCCCGGTCACGAACTGGACCGGCAACGAGGCGCGCATTGAGACCGGCTATAGCACGCTGGCCGGGATGGAACGATTCGCGCGCGATTATGGCGCGGCGCATGCGGGGCGGATCTTCGATATCCCGGTGCTGGCGATGTATTGCGTCGCCTTCCGCCGCGAAGTGTTTGCCCGGACGGGTGAATTGGACGAGGCCTACGGGGTCGGGATGTTCGAGGACGTGGATTATGCCGAGGGCGTGCGGAAGTTGGGGCTGCGTGTTGTTTGTTGTGAGGACATCTTTGTGCATCACTACGGAATGGCCAGTTTTTCGAAGCTCGCCCCTCAGGAATATCAGCGTCTATTTGACCGGAACCGTGATTATTTTGAGCGGAAATGGGGGCATCCCTGGATCCCATTCAAGGCGCGATGCCGGACATAGGCATCATGCAAGCCATGACGATTTAGGTTTGTCCGGAAGGACAAAAGCGCCGCATGGCGTAATGACGCAAACACGCAGCACGGCGATCAACGCCGCCGTCCGATCATCGTTTCCGGCGGCTTAAGGCCCATAAAATCGCGGCGGCCGCGACCACCCAGCCGGACCATCCGAGCCAATTCGGATGGGTACTGTCGCGATCGGCCTTGGGCGGCGGCGCATTCGGTTTTCGCGAAACGGGTTTGTCGAGGGCTGGGGGTGGACTGCGGCGGATGTTCGGGCGATCCTGCGCGCCGGCCGGCGCCGGGGTGTTGGAGACAACCGTCTCGGAATCGAATCGCGGCGGCGCATTGCTCAATTTCGCGAGGATCTCGGGCGCCTTTTCGCGGTAGAAGCGCGGCATGCGGATGATTTCCTGCCGCTGAAAGGCGGGCACGCGCAGGACGATGTCGGTCAACTGTTCGCGCGACAAATTGGCGAATCCGAAGCGGCTGTCTTCGGGAAGACGGAAGGGAAAGGTGGTGATGGATGAGGCCAGACGCGAGGCATCCATGTCCTCCTGACGGAGCAGGTCGTCAACGAACTTGCGATTGATGGTGAAGGATTCCGTCTGGCCGTTCTTGTCCTTCACCGTCACCCGCACATACGGCGAAGCAAGACTGTCCTGCGCCACGGTCACCAGCGAGCCGTTGACGTCCGTGCATTGGAAACCTTCGAACGGCGCGCCCGCCTGCGCCTGGGTTTGATCCGGAAAGGTGGAATTTACGATCGTGTCGAAATTCGTGGCGACCATTTCGGGATAGGAGCGGAGCGCCTTGCGCTTGATGTCCGGGGTCATCCCGTTGTGATTAATGACCAGCCCAAGAAACGAGTCGGAAACCAAAACGATCCCGCCGTTGTCGGAGAAAGTGACGGAATAGACCCCGGGGGTGGAGGGAACCTGCTCATAGTGAAATCCATCGCCGTTACCGCTGGGGGCGACGGAGACGGAACCCGACAACGCGGAGGTTTTTTTGTCGGCCACCGCGTTATCGGAATTGCCGAAAGATAAATTCAACGCCAGCAGGATACCGCCGGCGATCATCCAGTGAATTCTCAGAATAAACCTTTCGGCGCTAGGACTCTATGATCGGACCTCGATTGGAAAGCGCCGATTACAACATATGATCCAGCGTGGCCATGGCCTCGACGTAACGGCCGGAGACGGAATCATAGACATATGCCACGTGCGTGGTGTAGCCGGAACCAGGACCTTGAGCGACGTACGTGAGATAAGCGCTATAACTGATGAATCCGCCCGTGTTGCTTTCCTGATAGCCTAACGAGTAGTCGTAGATGAAGCCGTAATACGCCGAACCGTTGGCGTAGGCGAAATAATACCGCTGATTCACGTCCATCCATGAAGCCTTCGCCGTCGCCAGCGCGCCAAGAATCATCATGACCACGACCAACAGAATCGCACTTTTCTTCATTTCCGTACTCCTTTGTTATGCTCCGGCAGCGCCACCATGGCACTACCAACTGTTTCCAGCCTAGCAGACCAGCCCCAAACGCGCAACCAATTTGTACTGTTTTGTCGGATCCGGCGACTACAGCATCTGATCCAGGAAAGCCAACGCCTCCACATAACGTCCGGCGCCAGCGTCGTAGATGTACGCGACATGCGTGGTCATCACGGTGGCGTTTTGAGCGGTGAATGGCAGGTAGCTGGTATAGGCGATAAAGCCCGGCGTCACGCTTTCCTGATACCCGGACGAATAGTCGTAAATAAAGGCGTAATATGCATACGAGGCGTAGGTGAAATTGCAGCGCTGACTCAGGCTCACATACGATCCGGCCAGCCCGGCCTGGGCGATCGCGAAGACCCGCGTGAGCCCCCCGCCCGCGATCGTGATCGTGCCGGAGCGGACGCCGCCGCTGTTGGCGGACACGTTGTAGAATAGCGTGCCGTTGCCCGAACCCGATCCGCCGCCCGTGACCGTTATCCAGGCGGGGTCGGCCAGGGCCGTCCACGCGACATTGGCGGAAATCCCGATCGCCTGGCCGATGGCCGCCGAGCTGGTGTGAATGCGGCTTTGCGGGCTGATCTCCAGCGACGCTGTCGGCGCCGACGTGCCCGTGCCGGAGAGCGCCTTGGTGTTAGTTCCGCCGGTGGAATCGCAGTTGACCGTCAGGTTGCCGCTGTAGCCGGCCGCCGAAAGCGGCGTGAACGTTACCGTTACATCCTGCGAAGCTCCGGCCGCGACCGTGCCGGACCAGTTTCCGCTGAAGCCGGCGGGATAGGCGATGCCGCTGACCGTTAGCGTCGCGCTGCCCGAGTTGCCGATCGTCAGCGTCGCCGATCCCGTCGAGCCCACCGTTACGCCGCCGAAGTCCAGGTTGCCGCTCAACTCGACGATCCTCGTGATCGTCCACTTGGCGTAGAGGATCTGCGCCGACGTGATCGTGACGGTTGTCGTGGAGGTTACCTGTGCGCCGGTTCCACCGGCCCCGGTCCACCAACCGCCGAATGTGTAGCCCCCGCGTGTCGTGGTCGCCAGGGCGCCGTAGGGCGCGCCGTAGGTCACGACCATGGAAGTCGGGCTGGGGGTTGTCCCGCCCTGCGCGTCGAAACTCACAGTGTAGGTGGGCGATGCCGTCCACTTGGCGTACAGCGTCTGCGCCGTTGTGATCGTGACGGCGGTCGCGGGGGTCACCTGTGTGCCGGCGCCCCCCGTTCCGGTCCACCAGCCGCCAAAAACAAAGCCCGTGCGCGTGGGCGTCGGCAAGCTTCCGTAAGTTGCGCCGTTCGTCACCGTGGCGCTTGTCGGAGTGACCGCCCCGCCCTGCGGGTCGAAGGTCACGACGCAGGTAATGGCCGTGCTGCCGCCAATGGTGAAGGCGGCGCCGGTGAGCCAGGCGGAATCTGTGCAGTTGCTGCCGGTGAGTTTCAAGCGCACGGCATAATTCGTGCCGGGAACCGCCGGCAGCGTCCAGGCATAGCTGGAGGTGTTGGTGGGTGTTGTGGCGAGTGGACTCCAGGGGGCATCGACGGAAATTCTGATGTCGTCCACCCACCACCCGATGGACGCCGCCCCATCGTCGTCCGCTTCGCGAAAGCGGATGGAGACCGTCTGTCCGGCGAAATTGTCGAGCGGAATCCTGGTTTCGATAAACCCGCCGCTCGAACCGCTGAACGCGCCGCGTCCGCCGATGGAACTGCCCCAATCCCCGCTGATCGTACTGTTATAGCCGTTCAGGCTGGCGAAGCCGCCCAGGTCGGCCCAGGTCGTCCGATTGGTGCTGATTTCGACCACGGCCCCGTCATAGGAATCTTCCAGCTCGTAATAGTGCCAGAACGAAAGAACCGCGCCGTTGCTGACGGCGATATTCGAGCGGGTCAGATACTGATCGGCGATGACAGCGTCGTCGGCGGCGAACCAGCTTCGGGTGGGACTATGGCTTCCCGTCGAGGCGATCACCCAGTCCGAACCGCCGGTCTTGCCGGTGACCCAGCCATTGACGCCGGATTCCACCTGATCGTAGAAATACGAACTTCCCCCGGTCCTCTGGCTGGTGTACTCGATGCGGGCCGCCGCTTTGGCCGGCGCGCCATTGCGGTTCCACTGGACATTGATGGTCGCGCCCGCCGTCAAAAGTTGTCCCCCGGCCGGATAGACCAGCGTCGGATCGGGCAGCGGGAACGCGAGCAGCAGCGACTGATTCGCAAAGCGGGTATAATAAGCCATGGCATGCGGTCCGGCCGGGTACAGTTCCATGGCCGCCTTGACCGTGGCGTTGGCCATGTCGCGCATTTTCACTCCGCCGCCGATGCCGAAAAAGGATTCGATGACGATCGTATCCATCTCGGCGCGGGGTCGGCCCAAACCGATCAAATCACGGAATGCCTGATAGAGCGGCGTGCTCCAAAGCTGGTCCGAATAGTTGTCCACACCACTGATGGTTTCATGGGCCACGTAGGTGTGACTGGGGTCGTAGATGAGGTCGGTCCGGTCGAGAAAGCGTCCGCTCCAGGAGTCGACGCTATGACCGTCCCAGGAGAAAGCCCAGGCCGGGTGATAGGTCGAGCCGTTGACGCAGGTCCAACTGTACGAGGCGCCCCAATAGTCGCCAAAGCCCTCGCCGATGGCGCCGGAATCGCCCCCGCCGAAAGCCGGCGTGGTGTCGAACGTAATGGCATGCCCATACTCGTGCAGGATCACATCGGCGTCTTCGGGGTCGTCCACCCCGCCGTGTCCGAAGGCGAGCAGGTTTTGCGAGGGAACGTAGTGGGAGTTGTCGTCCCCGTTGAGGCCGTCGGAATCGACGGGGATCGGCCCCGCCTGGATCGAGGTCGTGTTCGAATAACCGAGCGATTGAAGGTAGCGCTGGTTTTGATCGATGTGGAAATAGCACATCGTGTCGTTGAAGGCGTTGTTGCCGCGCACGGCCGTCCAGTTGCCGTTGGCGGTGGTCGATACCGGCGTGGCCGGCAATTCGGAGGCGATATTGGTGATGGAAACCCAGGGGCCCTGCAGGTAATAGACCCCCGCGTCGAGGGTGATCTGCCGCAGGGTTCTGCTGACATAGGAGGCATTGAACGAGACCGCCGGACTGGAGTCTATCAGCGCGTCGTTGGCCAGCGCCGTGCGCGGGTCGGGGTCGAAGACCAGGGCCGTTCCGTCCACCGTGGTCTTATTGGACGGCGCGGCTACCTTCGGGGCGGGTTGGGCGGCGGCGCTCTCCAAACGCAGCAACTCGGACTGCAGGGACGCGACGGGGCCTTGGTAGGCCGAGAAATCCGGGACCTGGTCGGGCGCGTATTTTTCGCTGATTTCGTGCCGCCGCACCGAGATCACAGCGCCAGACTGCGCGTCGATCTTATGTTCCCAGTACCCCCAAGGAGCATCCACGACCAGCAAAGTCTTGTAAATCAGCCGGAATCCTGTCTTGACCGGCATGTACATCAAATCCGCCCGTGGCTTGGTCCTCAAGCTGCCATGCACGCGCAGGTGGTTCCAGGCCTTCTGCAGGGCCAAGTCCTTGCCGACAAGCGCTTTCGAAGGCGGCGCCGGCGCGATGACGGGATAAGTGTTGTTGTAGACCTGATAGACGGAACCATCCGCTTTGCGCTGGGAAACCACGATTTCCGCGCCCTCCACGGGCAATCCATTCAGCACCTGCCGGTAGCGCGTATGACTGCCCAGCAAACTCTGCCGGACGGTCACGAGTTCCAGATTGGACAAATCGGCCGGGAGTTTGAACCGGGCGCTTTGAGCCAGCAGATATTCTCCGGCGGACTTCGCCTTCGATGCGGCGTCATCCGGAAAATCGAGCCGCGGCGTGCCGCGGTAATCTTCGTGCCATGAAGTTTGGAGTTCGAGCGGCCCGGCAAAAATCGCCCCGCACAAGAGGGAAGACGCGCCGAGCGTGATCGCCATGCAAACCCTGGTTAAACGCATGCTGTTTCTCCTTAAAAAGCGCGGACTTGACCGGCATAACGGAGCCCGCCTGCGGCGGTGAGCCCGGACTCGATTTTCGCCGGGTTCAGCGGCGACAGGGAGCGACTAAGCGGCGGCAACCGCGCGTGATGCTGATTTCGGAACGGACAAACATTACAGGTTCTGGTCCAGATACGCCATCGCCTCGGTATATCTGCCGACATTGGAATTGTAGATATAGGCGACGTGCGTGGTGATCGTCGGCGCGGCATAAAGCTGCGCAATGAACGAAAGTGAACTATTGGCGCTGATGAATCCGGACGTCGCGCTTTCCTGAAGCCCGGCCGAGTAATCGTAAATGAAGGCGAAATAAGAAGACGCCGAATAGGTGAAATTGCACTGCTGATTCAGACTCACAAACGACGCTTTGGCCGCCGTCATCGAGCTCAGAACGATCGCCGCCGCAAGCAATAGAACAACGCTCTTTTTCATCGTTTCCGCACTCCTTTGTGTCGCTGGAGGTTACATGTCGCCGCCCACTCCCTAATATTAGCAAGATTACCCCGCGCGCGCAACTAGAACGTGGCCGGGAGCAGCAATTCGCATTATGGCCGCTTCCTCGGGCCCGGACGACACGGAGGTCGTCTCTCCAGGCGACGAAACGGCGGGTTTTTGAACTTTTGGAGGGTCGGGCTCCGTCCCGACCGCACTTCATGTGGCCATAGTGAGAATTGCCGGATAATCGCTGGATAATCGTAGACATCGCTGGCGCCTTCTGACACTATCCTCCAGCACATGGAAGTTAAGCAATGAAAGCGACCCCCAATGCCATCGGCCGACCGCCAAAGTTTGCCGGACCCCGGCGTCCGGTCACGGTCACCTTGCCGGAACGGACCCTGCGGCATCTGGCGGTGATCGATAGCGACCGCGCCAGGGCTATCGTCAAGGCAACTGACGCCGCCGTGCGCTGCAACGGCAAAAACGAGCCGCTGGTCGAAACCGTGGATGTCGCGAAAGGCCAGTCCCTGATTGTGGTCGGACCCAGCCGCAGTCTACGATCGATTCCCTGGCTGCGGCTGGTGGAAATCACGCCCACCCGCTATCTGCTGGCGATTCCTCCCGGTACGGCGGTTGACTCATTGGAGGTCGCCATCCTCGACAAAGCCGAAAGCGATGCCGGCAACGATCCGTACGAAAAGTCGCTGCTGATGAATCTGTACCATGTGTTGCGCGCCAGCCGCCAACGCCATGCCGTAACCAAGGCGGAAATCCTCTTTGTCTGCCCCTTGGCGCTCGCGAAAAACCACGCCGCCACAAAACCGGACACCAAATCATGACCGCATCTTCTCCCGCCCACGATCCCAACACGCCCGCCTCCGCGGCCATCTGGAACTGGCAAGCCCCGGCGACCTTGCCGGGCGACGCGGCCACCGCCCGCAGGCGCGGCGCCGCCATCCGCGCCATTGTCATGTGCGCCGTCGCGGCCCTGCTGACTTTCTGGCTGCGCGCCCCGCGGCTGGCCTCCGTCGTCTGCGGCTTCGCCGTTATCACGGTCGTCGGCGGATTTTTTGCCCCGCCTCTCTACGCGCTGCTCGCACGGCTGGAACAGGCGCTGACCCGCATCGTCACCCTCTCCACAACCTATCTTCTGCTCGCGCCGCTTTTCTATATCTGGTTCGTCCCCAGCCGTTTCTTCCTGCGCCTCAGAGGCCGGGATCCGATGCAACGCCGCTGGGAACCTGACCGGACGTCGTACTGGACCGATCGTAAACCGATTCCCGGACCGCACTATTATTCACGGCAGTTTTAATACCATGAACATTCTCGGCATCAGTTCCCATTACCACGACGCCGCGGCCGTCCTGCTGCGCGACGGCGAGATCGTCGCCGCCGCCCAGGAGGAGCGCTTCTCGCGCAAGAAACACGACGCCCGCTTCCCTGTCAACGCCATCCGCTACTGCCTGGCCGAGGGCGCCGTCGGCCCCGGCAAACTCGACGCCGTGGCCTTTTACGACAAGCCGCTGCCGAAATTCGCGCGCATCGTCGAAACCTACATGAGCGTCGCGCCGCGCGGCCTGCGCTCGTACATGATGGCGCTGCCGATCTGGTTGCGTGAAAAACTCTGGCTGCCCATGGAAATCGAGGCCGGCCTGGAAAAGCAGGGGGTCGCTCCTGGCAGTTACAAACTCTACTTCCCCGAACACCATGAGTCGCACGCCGCCAGCGCCTTCTATCCCTCGCCTTTCGAGCGCGCGGCCGTCATGACGCTCGACGGCGTCGGCGAATGGGCCACCAGCACGATCGGCGTCGGGCGCGGCCGCGAACTCACGATCCTCAAGGAGATGCGCTTCCCCCATTCGCTCGGCCTGCTTTACTCGGCCTTCACCTATTTCACCGGCTTCCGCGTCAACTCGGGCGAATATAAACTGATGGGCCTGGCCCCCTACGGCCAGCCGACCTACGTCGACCGCATCTTGAAGAACCTGCTGGACCTCAAGGCCGACGGCAGTTTCCGGATGAACATGGACTACTTCGACTACCTCGACGGTCTGACCATGACCAACGAGCGCTTCGCGCGGCTGTTCGACGGCCCGCCGCGCAAGGCCGAGTCGGCGATCGGCGAACGCGAGATGAACCTGGCGCGCTCGATCCAGGTCGTGACCGAGGAAATCGTGCTGCGCATGGCGCGCCATGCCCGCGAACTGACCGGCGAGCAGTATCTCTGCCTGGCCGGCGGCGTGGCGCTCAACTGCGTCGCCAACGGCCGCCTGCTGCGCGAAGGCATCTTCAAGGACATCTGGATCCAGCCCGCCGCGGGCGACGCCGGCGGCGCGCTGGGCGCGGCCTATGTCGTCTGGCACGAGGTGGAACGCCAGCCGCGCACGGCCGACAATGTCCACGACCGCATGCGCCACACCAGTCTCGGTCCGCTCTTCGACGACGCCCAGATCGAAGCCTACCTGAAGGCCAAAGGCTACCCGGCGGAGAAATTCACCGATCCCGCGAAATGGGCGGACCGCATCGCGGAGCTGATCGCCGGCGAGCGCGTCGTCGGCCTGCTGCAGGGACGTATGGAGTTCGGTCCGCGCGCGCTCGGCAACCGCTCGATCATCGGCGACGCGCGTTCGCCGAAGATGCAGTCGATCATGAACCTCAAGATCAAGTACCGCGAATCCTTCCGGCCGTTCGCCCCGGTCTGCCTGGTCGAAAGGACAGGCGATTACTTCGAACTGGACCGCCCCTCGCCCTACATGCTGCTCGTCGCCCAGGTCCAGCCCGCGCGCTGCACCGGCATGGCGGAGGCGCAGACGCTGCCGATCCGCGAGCGCATCAATCAGGCGCGGTCCGACGTGCCGGCCATCACCCATGTGGACTATTCCGCGCGCGTTCAGACCGTCGCGCCGGACAACGCGGCCTTTTACGGCATCGTCAAGGCCTTCGAGGCGCGCACCGGCTGCGGAGTCATCATCAACACCTCGTTCAACGTGCGCGGCGAGCCGATCGTCTGCACGCCGGAGGACGCCTACCGCTGCTTCATGCGAACGGAGATGGACACGCTGGTGCTGGGGTCGTTCATCCTCGACAAGAACGCCCAGCCGCCATGGCAGGACAAGGGCAATTGGAAACAGGATTACGTGATGGACTGAGATAGATCGCCGACGCGACCCGCACGGCGAAAATGGAGCGAGATATGAGATTCCTGCGTTATCTGGGACGGTTGCTGAAAGAGTGCTTGGGCTTCGCCTGGGAAAACAAGATCTGGTGGATCGTGCCGCTCGTGCTCGTGCTGCTGCTCCTGTCCGCGCTGGTATTCCTCACCCAGAGCGCCGCACCCTTCATTTACACCCTGTTCTAAAGCATGCACCGCGCGGTCGTGCGGGCCGCGTATCGCGCAGGCGATCAACAAATGGATTGGGACACCATCGTTGTCGGAGGCGGCGCGGCGGGCTGGGCGGCGGCCGTGGCGGCTAGCGCTGTCGGCCAGCGTGTGCTGGTTTGCGAGCGCATGCCGCAACCCGGCCTGAAATTACTCATCACCGGCGGCGGCCGCTGCAATGTCACCACATCCAACGACGACGAAACGATCATGGCGGCTTTCGGGCGTCATGGCCGTTTCATGCAGCAGGCATTGACCGTTTTCGGGCCGCCCGCCATCCGGCTCTGGCTCGAGCGCGAAGGCGTGCCCACGATCGCGCAGGCCGATGGCTGCGTGTTTCCCATCCGGCAGCGATCGAGCGACGTGCTGGAGACGTTCAGGTACGCCGCCGCACGCGGCGGCGCCAGGCTTCAATGCGACTGCGAGGTCAAGTCGCTGATCGTGCGCGGCGGCGCGGTGACGGGCGTCGAAACGGCGGCCGGTTCGCTCACGGCGGGGCGCGTGATCCTGGCCGCCGGCGGTTGTTCGTACCCAGGGCTGGGCGCCAATGGATCGGGTTTTGGCCTCGCGCGGAAGGCCGGCCTCGAAATCGTGCCGCCCGTGCCGGCGCTCGTGCCGCTGATCACGGCCGAGGACTGGCCGCGGCAACTGCCGGGCCTGGTGCTGGAACAGGCGCGCATTCGCATCGCCGCCAAGGGATGCGCACGCGACGGCCTGGCCGGTCCGGTGCTCTTTACACACCGCGGACTCAGCGGACCACCCGTCTTGAACCTCTCTGGCGAAATTGCCGCGCGCCTGGCAAACGGCCGCCCGGTGGCGGTGTGCCTGAGTACGCGGGCGGACCTGGACCTGGCAGCATGGCGCGGAATCATCGCGGGCTGGCGTGCAAAGCACGGCAGCCGCAGCCTGCCCAGTCTGCTGGCCGGCGAACTGCCGCGCAAACTGGCGGAAACGCTCTGCGGCCTGGCCGGACTGGCCGACACGACGGCCGCGCGCGCGCCGCGAACACGACTGGATGCGCTTTGCGCATTATGCGCCGAGACGCCCCTGACCATCAAGGCCACGGAGGGCTGGGATCACGCCATGCTCACGCGCGGCGGCGTGGCCCTGGATGAACTCGACCCGCGAACGCTGGCCTGTCGGCGGCGTCCGCGCTTGTACTGCGCGGGCGAGTTGGTCAACCTCGACGGTCCCTGCGGCGGCTACAACCTCACCTGGGCCCTGGCCAGCGGCTGGCTGGCGGGCAGTTGCCAGCCAGGCGGGTGAACAAACAACCGAAGACTGCGCGCCCAACAACCTGGCATTAGGATTCAGCAGCAATAATAATTTGGCTTTCCCCCTCGAGATCGAAATCGGGATCGGGATCGAAATCGCAGAAAGCGTCAGGATTCGAACCCGATAGCGATCCCGATAGCGATTTCGACAATATCCGTTTGATCTTAATGAGAATTGCTGAGGATTCAGACTCCACATTTTCACCGGCCGTGTGCTAGACTGCGCATATGACCACATCAAATTCACGCAAGCGCCGGGGGGCGGCGGCGCCGATGGATTGGCTGGCCCGCGCCCGCGAGGTCTTCGATATCGAAATCGAAGGCCTGCAACAAGTACGGGCGGCGCTCGATCCGGCCTTTGAAAAAGTCGTCGCCATGATATTCCGCCGCCTGAAAGCCGGCGGCACGATCGTCGTCACCGGCGTCGGCAAGAATCTCCACATCGCCGACAAACTGGCCGCCACCCTGGCCAGCACCGGCAGCCGCAGTCTGCTGCTCAACCCGACCCAGGCCATGCATGGCGATCTCGGCATGCTGTCCGCCGGTGACGTGCTGCTGGCGCTCAGTTACAGCGGCGAATCGGAGGAAATCCTCAAGCTGCTGCCCGCCGTACGGCGCCTGAACGTCGCCATCGTCGCCATCACCGGCGACCCGGCGAGCGCGCTCGCGCGCAAGGCCGACCTGCGCCTGATCGCCGCCGTGCCACGCGAAGCCTGCCCCTTCAACCTCGCCCCCACCGCCAGCACCACGGCCACGCTGGCGCTCGGAGACGCGCTGGCCATGGTGCTGCTCCAGGCGCGCGGCTTCAAGCGCGAGGACTATGCCCGCCTGCATCCCGACGGCGCCATCGGACGCACGCTGACCCTGCGCGTGAGCGACATCATGCGCAAAGGCGCCCGCGTGGCCCGCGTGCGCGACACCGCCAAGGTCAAGGACGCCATTTTCGCCATGACCAAGGCCCGCGCCGGCTCCGCCGCCATCGTGGACGAAAAGGGCCGCCTGCTCGGCATATTCACCGACGGCGATCTGCGCCGCGCCGTCGCGCATCACCGCAACATTGTGCCGATGTCCGTCACCAAGCTGATGACCGCCAACCCCATCGCCGTGCGCGCCGACCAACTGGTCGTCGAGGCGCTGCGCCTCTTCGAAAGCCACAACATCGACGACCTGCCCGTCGTTGACGCCGAGCACCGCCTGGTCGGCGCCGTGGATACCCAGGATTTGCCGAAGTTGAAGATATTGTGACGGGGCAGAAGACAGAAGTCAGAAGTCAGAAGTAGATAGCGACTAAGTGTGGGGGACTAAGCGTAACCGACTAAGTGCGGGACTAAGTGTGGGGAGGCAAGAGTAAGCGATGACGCTTAGTCCCATGCTTGATCGGTTACACTTAGTCGACTCGCTTAGTCGTTGGCTTCGCTTCACATACCGTACCAAGGGCCAATGAATGAATATTCCCCGGGAAATGCAGGAAGAAGCGAAAACAGGAGGATGGCAGATGAGCGAACGCAATCCCGATGAATGCTGCCAGAAATTCGATCCCCAGCCGTGGGATGGGAAGGAACTTCAATTACTACACGACCTGCCCCAAGTGCGCGAAAAAATACGGCAAGAACTACGTGGTAATTCTGGCCCAGGTATAGGCCCAGTTACACTGACAGCATGGATTAGAATAAGAAGATTCAACTACGAAACACGCTAAAAACGCGAAAGGGGCTTGCTTGGGCAAGCCAAGGCAGAATCAATGGTTCTGCCGCTGAGCCGTTGTCATGCTGTATTCCTCCGCGTTCTCCGCGCCTCCGCGTGAAAAACAGTTGCTCTTCTTGTTGCGATTTTCGCGCCTTACGCGTATTTCGTAGTGAACTCGTCTGCCAGCCCTGAACAGCATGCTGGTTCACCGGCAGGTTGTGGTAATGCAGCGTTGTGCAAAGTACGCGCATCATCGCTTCTGCGGCGGCGTTTTCGGACTTCCGTAAGCAGCCCGTCCCTCGCGCAGCACCTTTGCGCAGTAGGAATTGAGGCTGACTCCCTCGCGCAAGGAATGAATCGCCAACTCCCGGTGGAGATCTTTGCCCACGCGAACCACGAATTTCCCCGAGTAATCCCGGCCGACCGTTGCAGGCGGCAAGGGCGCGCCGTCTTGCGCGTGGATGGCGATCCATTCCTCCACAACCTGACAAAGCTCCGCGTACACTTTCGCCTCGTCGTCACCGTGGACGCCGCCCCGCATCAATCCCGGACAGGCGCCGACGTAGCAACCGTCCTCGTCGGACCATTCGACGATCTTGAGGTAGCGATCGCTGCTTTTCATGGTTGGGCCTCCTGAAGCGCGTTCTCCACGTCACGCTCCTGATAGCGCCTGGCATCGTCGCCCGCATGCCCGCTGACGGTGATACGCACGCCGCGCGGATGCAGGTAGTTCCGGTGACCACCCTTCCCGCCGCGGTTGACAAAGCCGGCGCGTTCCAAGTCTCGAATCGATTCTCTAACTTTTCCAGGCATATAGTACCATTCTGATACTACCGCGTCGAGCAGCATGTGCAAAAAACGCGAGGCTTAACACCAACCCTACGGCTGCACGCGCCCCATGGTGCGTGGGAAGGGAATGGTTTCGCGGACGTGCTGGAGGCCGCAGAGCCAGGTCAGGACGCGCTCGATGCCGAGACCGAAGCCACCGTGCGGGACGCTGCCGTAACGGCGCAGATCCAGGTACCAGTCGTAATCCTCAGGCCGCAGCCCTTTGGCGCGCATGGCTTCCAGCAGCACGGGCAACCGTTCCTCGCGCTGGCTGCCGCCGATGATTTCGCCGTAGCCCTCGGGCGCCAGCAGGTCGAAGTTGCAGACGACGCGCGGGTCCTCGGGCTTGACCTTCATATAAAAGGCCTTGGCCTCGCGCGGATACTCGGTTACGAACACGGGGCGGTCGAAACGGCGGGAGAGGATGGTCTCGTCGCTGCCGCCCAGATCCTTGCCCCATTCGAAACTCTGCGCCAGCGCCAGATGTTCGGGCGCCACGCGCAGTTCCCGCTCCAGTTCCTGCACCGTTTCACGCAGTTCCCGCGCGCGGGTTTCGGCTTGTTCCTGCTTCCAGCCCTTGCGCGCCGCGGCGGCTTCCGCTTCGGCCACCTTCAGTTCGTCCATGCGGGCCTGGAGTTGCGTGCGACTGTCCGACATCCCGGACTCCATGCGCGCGCGCGTTTCCGGACCGCGCAGGATATCCACGGCTTCGCTGTAGGTCAGCCTGGGGAAGGGCGCCACGATGCGTGCCAGGGCCGCCGCGTCGCGCCCCAGCGCGGCCAGATCGTCGCGATGGCGCGCCAGCACGGCGGCGGCCACGGCGGTCACCATGCCCTCGGCCAGCGCCATGACTTCCTCCAGCTCCGCAAAGGCGATTTCCGGCTCGACCATCCAGAATTCGGTCAGGTGCCGGCGGGTTTTGGATTTTTCGGCGCGGAAGGTCGGGCCAAAACTGTAGACCTTGCCCAGCGCCAGGCAGGCGCTTTCCAGGTAAAGCTGGCCGGTCTGAGTCAGGTAGATCGGGGCGCCGAAGTAGTCCACCGTGAAAAGCGATTGCCGGTCTTCGCCGACGCCGGGCACCAGGATCGGAGTATCTATCAGCGTGAAGCCACGTTCGTCGAAGAAAGCGCGGACCGCCTGTACGACCGTGTGGCGGATGCGCAGCAGCGCCGTCTGCCGCGGCGCCCGCAGCCAGAGATGGCGGTGGCTGAAGAGAAAGTCGGCGCCGTGCGCCTTGCGACCAATCGGGTAGGCTTCGGCCCGCTGCAAGACATCGAGCGTTTCCACCGCAACCTCGGCGCCGCCGGGCGCGCGGGCCTCGGCGCGCACCGTGCCGGTCAGCGTCAGCGAGGATTCCTGCGATAGATCTTCGGCGGCGGCGAAGGCGGCGGCGTTGGAGGCCTCGACCACGCACTGCGCCAGGCCCGTGCCGTCGCGCACGACCAGGAACACGACCTTGCCCCCGGCACGTTTACCGTAGAGCCAGCCGCGCAGCGTGACCCGCGCGCCGATATGGCGGATTAACTCGCGAATATCGGCGCTGGGGCAGCCTGTGGTTTCGCCCATGGTTTCGGTATGGCTTCCGCCAAAGCGGTTACCGCATAATCTGGTCGACGACTTCCTCGAACACCGCCAGCGATTCCCGCAACGCATCTTCCTCGATGCTCAGCGGCGGCGCGATCTTGATGCATTCGCCGGCCAGGCCGACCGGCGCAAACATGAGCAGGCCCTTCTGGTAGCAGCCGACGTTGACGCGCAGGGCCAGCTCCGGATCAGGCGTCTTGGCGCCCGCCTTGACGGCCTGAATGCCCGCCACCAGGCCCTTGCCGTGGCAGCAGCCCAGCACCTGCGGGTACTTGAGCTGTATCCGTTCCAGTTCCGGTACAAACCAGGCCCCGAGCCGCGCCGCGCGTTCCACGAGCTTCTCGTCCTTGAGCACCTTGATGTTCGCGAGCGAGGCGGCTACCGCCAGGGGCGAAGCCGAATGCGTCGAGGTCATCGAGCCGGGCGGATACAACGACATGATGTCCGTGCGCCCGATCACCGCCGACAGCGGCAGGGAGGAGGTGATGCCCTTGCCGCAGGCGATCAGGTCGGGCTTGATGCCGTAGTGCTCGAAGCAGAACATTTTTCCGGTGCGTCCGAAGCCGGCCTGCACCTCGTCCATCGTGAGCACGATGTCGTGCTTTTGACAGAACGCCGCGAGTTTCTGGGCGTAGTCCACCGGAATGAAGTCCGGTCCGATGCCCTGATAGCTCTCGACCATCACCCCCGCGATCGCCTCGGGCGCGACGCCCAAGTCCCGCAGCGTCTTCAGGAACAGGTCGAACGATACATCCGTGTTCTTGTAGCCATCCGGGAATGGAACCTGCACGAAGGTGGCATCCAGGGCGCCCACCCAGCGTTTCAGGCGCGGCATGCCGCCGGCCAGTTGCGCGCCCAGGGTGCGGCCGTGAAACGCGCCGTTGAAGGTCACAAAGTATTTCTTCTGCGGACCGTGTTTTTCCAAAGCGTAGGTCTTGGAGAGTTTGATGCAGTTCTCGGTGGCCTCGCTGCCGGTGCTGAGCAGGAACGCCTGGTAGCTTTTCGGATCGGGCGCCAGCGCGGCCAGCGCGTCGGTCAAATTAGCCCGGCCTTCGTGCGGAAAGACGTAGGTCGACAGCAGCGGACGGTCCAGCACTTCCTGAATCGCCTTCCGGATGGCGGGGTGGCCATGGCCGACATTGGTGATCAGCACTCCCGACGACCAATCGATCCACTGGTTGCCCCACTTGTCGGAAACCGTCGCGCCCTCCGCCTTGTGCCAGAGGATCGGCGGCTGGCCGGACATGGAGCGAGGCTCGGAGTGGCGCAGGGCCTCGAAAATCGGCAACGATTCCGGCACCGGCAGGGCCGTCTTGATCGTGCGGTAGCGAGTCTTGACGCTCGGAATTTTGACAGGGGTCAGGTCGTATTCAGCCATGATTATCGGGTCCTTTTCTCGGCATGCGGGTTTGATCCGTACACAATGTTCACCCATTCGCCATCGCTCAGGATGGACATGCGGGCGGCCTCCACCACGAGTTCGTTGATAAAGCTGTTGGCGGGCGTGGCGATGATGCCGGCCTTGTCGATTTCGCGGATCGTTTCGCGCCGTTTGGCGAGCGCCGCGGCCTCCGCCATCCCCGCCGTTTCGTTTTCGATCCGGGCCATCGTCTCCACGCTGGCGGCGACGGAATCGTAGCCGTAGCCCATCGGCTTGAACCCGCGCCCCTCCCAGGGCGTCAGGCGGTAGAAGTCGGGGCTCACGTAGTTGTAGCGGGAGCCGGCGACGCCGATGGGGTCGACGTAGCAATGCCGCACGCCGCGATCCTGGTCGTCGTGCTGGATCATGCCGCTGCAGTCCTTGCCCTCGCAGTACATGATCAGGCCCTGGTCGTTACTGCCCGCGCCGGCATCGGGATATCCCAGGCCGTCGGTCACCGAAAGCAAGGCCTGATTCTCATAGCGCACGCGGCCGTTGGACCACATGTAGGCTTCCTTGCCGTTGGGGAATTTGCCTTTGACGCCCGAAACCGAAACCGAAACCGGCTTCAAGCCCGTGATGAAGTAGACCAGGTCCACGTAGTGACAGCCCACGTAGACGAAGGGGTCGGTCATGGCGGCGGTAAACCAGTTCTGGAAATTGGAATGCCGGTAGTAGTAGGGCTCGATCAGTTTGGCCTCGCCCATGATAAACTCGCCGAAATGACCCAGCGCGTATTGCCGACGCGCCACCAGCGAACGGCGGTCGAAGCGCTTGTGGTATTCCACCCCCACAAACAGGCCCCGCTCCAGCGCCAGTTTCTCGAGTTCGGCGGACTGCTCGTACTTCAGCACCAGCGGCTTGACGCACAAGACGTGCTGGTCGTGACGCAGGCACGCCTTGACCATCTCGTAGTGAAACTGGTCCGGGACCGCGACCACGACGACCTGCCGCGGCGGGGTCTTGGCCAGCAATTCCATGGCGAGATTCGGGAACATCCGGTCGCCGGGCTCGGAGAGCGGCGGAAAGGCCTCGAAATCCTGCCCTGGGAAGGCCTCCTGGATCTCGCGGCTTTCCCTGAGCGCCTTGAGCGGCGCCGAGTTGAGCGCGCAGACGCGGATCTTGCCGACCGTTCCGAGCCGCTGCAGGTGATAGATGGAGGGCAGGATCAGATCGTTGGTGATCATGCCCCCGCCGATTATCAGCACGTCCAATTTTTTCTGGTGTTCCATGGGTTCCCCGGATCAAGGCAGATTGCCGCGCGCCACGGTGGCGGCACAGACGCTATCCAGAGCCAGATGCATGGAGGCATCGCGCGTCGAAAGGCGTTTCTTCTCCGCGGTTGCGACAACCATTTTGAATTTGTCGCGCATGCGTTTCTCCAGCCGCGCTTCCACGTCCTCTTCCGTCATCTGTTCCTGCTGCGTTTCCTGCGTGTATTCAAGATAAGAAACGAACACGCCGCCAGCGTTGCATAGAATATCCGGGATCACGAAGACGTTGCGCTTGTGCAGGATGGCGTCCGCGTCCGGCGTGGTCGGGCCGTTGGCGCCTTCAGCCACCACCCGCGCCTGGATCTTCTCGGCGTTTCCCGCGGTGATCTGGTTCCCGGTGGCCGCCGGCACCAGCAACACGCAGGGCATTTCCAGCAGCCCCTCAGGGCTCACAACGCGCCCCTGTCCGCAGCCCTTTAACGAACCGTTGGCGCGCGCAAACTCCATCAGGCGATTCACATCCAGTCCCCGCTCGTCGTACACCGCCTCGGCGATATCCGAGACACCCACGATCCGGGCGCCACGGGCCGCCAGTTCCGCGCAGGTAACGGCGCCCACGTTTCCGAAACCCTGGACAATCACCGGCGCGCCCTTGAGATCCGCGCCGAGGTGCTTCATCGCGGCATCGGACGCGATGGCCACCCCGCGTCCCGTGGCCTTGCCACGGCCGGGTATGCCGCCCAGCAGAACCGGCTTGCCGGTCACGTAGCAGCCCTGTGTCGTCGCATGACCGTTCGAGTAGGCGATGGTATCCTTGATGTGCCCCATATCCCGCTCGTTGGTGCCCATGTCCGGCGCCGGTATGTACACCAGCGGATTGATGTGCCGGTGGGCATTCCTGGTAAAATTGCGCACCAGCGTCTGCTTATCGTCCGGGGCGAGTTGCCGGGGATCGGCCACAATTCCGCTCTTACCGCCGCCGAAAGGAACGCCGATCAGCGCGCATTTCCAGGTCATTTCCATGGCCAGCGCCGTGATATCGTCCAGCGTGACCGTGGGACTCATGCGGATGCCGCCTTTGCACGGGCCCAGCGAATTGTTATGATGCACGATGTACGCGGTAAAAACGTGGACGTTTCCGTCCGACAACTGCGGCGTCAGGCGCAGTTCGCTGCGTTCTTTCGGAAAGCGCAATTTGCGTAACAACTCCGCATCGTAAACGCCGCCCAGCGTCGCCGCCGCGCGATCGAAATTCACCCGCGCATTTTCCAGCATCGATTCAGTCGCCATTACCGTTCTCCTTGTTCGTTAGGTGCAAATAAACAAACCGGCTCGCTGGCTTTCTCCAGCACGCGCTCCGACGCCCGGATCACCGGAATGTCGGCCAGTTTCGCGCGCGCTATATGCCCGCAAATTCCGCGAATGCGGGCGCGCATGAAAGGGATATGAAATACCCGCTTGCGCGGAAAATGTCAATCCCATTCGCGACATCCCATTCGCGACATCCCATTCGCCACATCCCATTCGCCAATCCCATTCGCCAGTAAGAAGTCCTAGCGTTTGGGCGGCGCAAGCAGATGCACGCGCATGGAGTGCGGTTCGGCGGCGGCGGACTCCACGGCGGCCCAGTCCACCGGCGGCGCGGGCACGTCGTCGGCGCTGCCCGCCACCCCGTCGGGGCCCAGGGCGTAAAGCGTCACGTTGGCGCCGTCCACGGCGTAGCGGAACGGGTGGCGCCATGGATCCATGGTAAGACTGACGATGTACGGCCCCTGCCAGCCCGGCGCGGGGATTTCGTGCAGCAGCGCGGGGAGCCCTTCGCCCGCACTGGGGTAGCGGCCCACGTCACGGCGGAACAGTTCCAAGGCGGTGCGCAAGACATCCAGGTTTTCCAAGGCCCGGGTCCGGGGATCGACGCGTTTCCGCGGCGCCCATTCCCCGCCCGGCTGTATCGAGACAAATATCACGGCCAGCGCCAGCATCATTGCCCCGAAGATCGGCAATTGGCGCGGCGACCTGAAAAAGGCCGCCCAGGCGGATTCGCGTTCGCCGGTCTTGCGGCCCAACCGGTCGCCGCGCGCGCGCGCCCTGCGGCCCTCCGCGGCGAGCACCGGCGCGGGCAAACGCATGGCGCGGCCGCAATGCGGACAAAACGCCCGCACCGGTGGGGCGAAGCGCGTTCCGCAGTACGGACAACGATAGCGAATTTTCATGCCAAGCTGCCCCCTGATTCTCGTCCCTCGTTGCCGTGCAGTTTTATATTCCTCTGTCGCGTTTTTTGCAAAACTTCCGGCGGACTGCCCTCACGTTGCAACGGCTATTCACAGGGGCTGAGACAACTCCCCGTCCCCCGGACTGTGCGCGCGCAGCCAGGTCGTCGCGGCCCGATGCTCGGGACAAAGCGAGCGCACCAGCGTCCAAAAACCGGCGCCGTGATTCATGCAGCGCGTGTGCGCCAGTTCGTGCAGCAGCAGATAGTCCACCACGAAATACGGCGTCTTCACGAGCTGCCAGTTCAGCGAGATCGTGCCGCGCGCCGAGCAACTCCCCCAGCGGCTGCGCTGGTTGCGGATGGAAACCCTCGCAAACCCGAAACCGTGCAGGCGCGCCAGCTCATGCAAGCGCACCCCCAAAAAGCGCCGCGCATAGTTTTGCAGCCAGGCCGCGCGCGTCTCCGGCTGCGCCAGATCGAGCCCGGAACTGACCGTCCTCGCCGCCTCGTCCACGTCCGCATAACGCCCCCGCGCGGGACTGTATTCAATGCGAAAACGCCGCCCGTGCAACTCCAGCGAGAGCGGATCGAAGACCGCCGCCGTCCGTTGCCGGAAGCGTTTGCGCTGCGCCTCGATCCAGTCTTGTTTGGCCGCAATAAAGGCCTCGATCCGCGCCCCGGCCATGCCGTGCGGGGCCACCACCTCCAGCCCGCCGTCGGATCGCACGCGTAACCGCGCGTACTTCACCGCCCGCCGCACCAACGAACTATTTTCGCCCAGCACCAGCACGCTCGTTCTCCAGCTTGTTCGGCCTTTAGTTTGACACAAAGCCGCCATCCGCAACAAGCGCCCAGCGCCATGCCAAATCCTCACCTAGCGAGGCTTCCGGGCAAAAGAACAAACGAATACCTTTCAACTCTCGATCGATTCCATTAGGCTGATGCGCGAGCAGTCGCTGGCTGGCTGTTGGAATTGTCGACAGAACCTGAAACGCTTAGTTGTGGGGATGCAGCATGTCTATTCGCAAGCGGTATGTTTTGATCGGCGCCGGGGCCCGCGGCATTCACATGTTCGCCAAGCCGATTTTGAATACGTTCACAACTCATTCGGAACTGGTTGGGCTGTTCGACCGCAATCCCGCCAGGATCGACGGCGCGAACCGGATCCTCAAGACGGCGCTTCCAGGCTATACGAATTTCAGCCGCATGATGAAGGAACTCAAACCCGACGGTTTGATCATCGCCTCGCAGGACAGCACGCATGCCGAATACATAGTCAGGGGACTGGAAGCGGGAAAGCGCGTATTCTCCGAAAAACCGCTGTGCGTGGATGCCAAACAGGCGCGCAAGATACTGGCGGTCGCGGAAAAGACCAGGGCTTCGGGCGCCCGCTGCTGGGTGACGCACAACATGCGCTACACAACGGAAGTGACCGAATGCAAGCGCCTGATCAAAGAGGGTGCGATCGGCGCGCTGAAAAGCATCGTTTTCATCGAAACGCTGGATCGCCGGCACGGGGCGGATTATTTCCGGCGCTGGCACCGCCTGAAAAAGAACTCCGGCGGCCTGTTGATACAAAAGGCGTCCCATCATTTCGACGCCTTGAACTGGCTGACGGATTCCAAGCCGGATTCGCTGGTGGCTCAGGGCGCCCTGCTGTTCTACGGAAAAAACGGGCCTTTCCGTGGTAAACGCTGCATGGGATGTCAGCACTCCGCCAAATGCGATCATTTTATCGACCTTTGGAAGAACGAGAGCAACCGGGCCTTGTATCTCGATGCGGAATCCAAGGATGGCTACATTCGCGACAGTTGCATCTTCGACATGGCGATCGACATCGAGGATCAGATGAACGTGCTCTATAATTACGAGAACGGCGTGCATGTCGCCTACACCCTCTCGGCTTTTGCCTCGTACGAGGGCTGGCAATTGCATTTTGAAGGCGCCGAAGGCCGGCTTGAGATCTGCGCCAAGACAAGCACCAACTGGGTGGGCGGCAACGTCACGGTGCAGGGCATGGAAAAGTCCATGGGCACCAGCGTGACGCTTTATCGCCCGAAAGAGGGCGTACGGGATATACCGCTTCCCAAACTGGAAGGTTCGCATGGCGGATCGGACCCGCAACTTCAGCATGACCTTTTCGACCGTCCGTGGGATGCGGAACCAACGGAACGCATGGCGCCATTGGAAGAGGCGGTGCAGGCGATTTTGGTGGGACACGCGGCGAATGTATCCATGGCGCGCGGCGGCAAGCCCGTCCGTGTGCAGTCATTTATTGAATGACCGCGGCCGCAAAAGGCTTGCCAAATTTAGCGCGCCGCCTTGATCCGGTAGAACAGGGCGCTGTTGGTGGCTCCGGCGTCCACGACGAAGTTCGTCAGCGGGGTCGGCAGTGTCGCGTTGGTGAAGATTGAGGTCCAGACCTCGCTGGTGGAATTCAGGTTCTGACGGGTCTGGATGTACTGTTTTGCCAATTGCCCGCCTTTCCAGTTCAGGCGCAGCCCTTCCGGGAGCAGGCTGATCCCGCTGATCTCCAGACGGGACTGGGCGTCGCGCGGGTTCGTGTCGGCGATGTACTCGGACAAATTATCCATGCCATCGCCATCGGGATCGCCGAGAGCGCCGTCGACGCCGGAGGGCAACAATGGGCTGAGCCCGTGCGCGACCTCCCAGCCGTCCGGCAGTCCATCGTTATCCGAGTCAGACTTGTTAGGATTCAGTCCGTGCTGGATTTCCCAGTAGTCGGACAAGCCGTCGGAATCGGTATCAACGAAGGCGGTCGTACCGTTCCGCCCCAGGCGATAGGCCCAGGTGTGGCGTTCGGAAGGGCCGTCAGTAATGAAGATAAATACGCTGTTCACATAGTCGTAGGCCAGCGCGTGGAAGGCCTGCGTTCCGATGGCCCCGGAACTCGAGTCCATGATGTAGTCGCTCCAGGCCTTCGTCAGGGGATCGTAGGTGTAGAAATGTCCGTTCCTCACTCCGCCGCCGATGACCTTCCGGTTTGGGTCATAGGCAAAACCGGATTCCTGGCTGACCGGAGCATTCGTGATGCCCAGCACCTCGACATAGTTGGAGTTCGTCCAAATTGTCCGGTCGAGCGTGACTTCGAACACCCGGGTCGGATTCCCCTGTGAAATCATGTAAAATCTGTCGTTGGGCGGAAAGTACACCAGGTTGTTGGCGATCCCGACATTGCCGTCGGCGTAGCGTTTGATCTTGGTCGCCTGCTGTGTTTCCGGCACATAGGTCCAGATGCCATACGGATCCATGGCAATGACATTGCCGCTGACCGGGTCGTATTCCGACGCCCCATTGCTTGGCCACACCTGCCCAGCCTGCGCGCTGGCGTTGGGCCCCATGGTCCAAACGCGCAGTTCCGGATCGTAGTGCCACAGCCGCGGGTCAGTGACGATGGAAATATTGAGGATATTCGTGGTGAGATTGTCGCCTAACATCTGTGTGGTCGGACGCAGCATGAGAAAGCGGCCGGTCGGCGGGTGCCAGACCAGATGGTCATAGGTGTGAGTTGTGAGCGGCAGACCCGAATCCTTCCAATAACCCTGGGGCGCCAGATTGGTCGTCACCATGGCCTCGCGGGGCGTGCGCGGGTAATCCGCTTTCCATTGCAGCGCGGAGCCGGTCGTAAGCTCGAGCCGCATGACATAGTTGGCGAAGGTTGTGGAGTGCCCGCCGCCGAACATCAGCATGCAGCGATGGGTCGTGTCGTACGTAAAGCCACTGTAGTCCGTGATGCCATTTTCGTTGTTTCCACCCGGAGGATAATAAGAGGGATAAGCCCCCAGATCGAAGGCCATGTTGGGCGGTATGGCCGCCAGCACGGGATGCGCGTACCGCGCGGTCGCCGGCGGCACGCGCGCGCATTTCGGACTGACCGTGCCGAACTTGTCCTGCTCCGGTTTGTTCGCTTTCAAGTAGTCGTAGGCGGCCGAGGCGCGGTATCCGCCAAGCTCGTCTTCGTACGGATATAAAAAGGACATCGCCGCCAGCGCCTCAAAGCCGTTGCCGCCATCGACATCCTGGCCCGTCCGCCAGGCCGTGGGCAAGGCATCGTAAAAGCTGTTGAGTTCATCCCAGGCCCGAATCCAATCGCTGTCGGCCGCTATGGCGGCCTGCCGGTCGGCTTCGATCAGGTACGGAGAGACCACGGGATTCAGCAGCAGGTTGGCATCGTACTGCGCCATCTGGCGCAGCAGCAGTTCGGCGCCCGGGAACCCAAATCCCCGGCTCATTCCGAGCGCTTCCGCCAGCATGTGAACTTCAGCCGTTGATTCCGCCCGCCGTACCGAGCCGTCGGTCTTGACCGGCGCGCTGACAAGGCCCGTACTGCCCGCACTCCAAAGACTGAGCGGAGAGGCGCCGGTGGCCCAGACTTTGTTCGATACGGCAGAGCCATGCGCCTGCTGGTGGCCCGGAAAGGTCAGCGGAAAGTCGCGGCGGCCGGTCTCCCAGGCGATGGTATTGAGCAGCGAGTCCTCGAAATAGTCGCGCATCACGCCATCCGGGACTATGAAGGCGGCATAGGCAACGGTGCGCATGGCGTTGGCGGCGCCGCGCATTTCGGCATCCTGCAACAGCCCCATCCCCCACTGTTCCTTCGTCCAACCAATGGCATAGGCGGCTTCCAGGGCCAGTTGCTCCATATAATAGTAGCGGCCGGTCAACAGATAGGGCAGATAGGCGAGATCGGGCATCTGGGCCCGATTGAGATCGTTGGAGGTCCAGTTGGCATAACTCAGCGGCCCATGGCGGATGCGGTCCGCCGGAGCGGAAGACGCTTTGTCCAGGTCGCCCAATGAAACGGTCTTGCGGGCATATATGCTGACCGGCAGGCCGAATGTGCCGGTCGTGCCGGCTTTGTCGAAATAGTGGCCGCTGCCGGCCAGTGTATCGGCTTCACGCAAGAAGTAGGGAATACCGCCCGCCAGGTCGGCGTTGTCGAGCATCACCGGCAGGAGGCGGTCGTCAAAGGTATAGAGATAGAGAATGTCCCAGGTGGAATCCAAGCCGCGCCATGGCTGAGGCACGCTGGCGGACAGATTATATCTATAACTGCCTATGCCGGTGGCGTTATCGCCGCCGATCCGGCAGGTGTTAATTGGCCAATTGGTGTATTGGTTTATGAGCGGCTCGGAGATGTGGACGGAGGTGTCATAGCTGGGAATGGCCTTGGTGGAAATCAGATAGTCCAGATTGTGGTCGATACGGATTGTTGCGGGCGCCGTTGCCACCCAAAAGCGTTTCTGCCAGCGGGTCTTGCCTTGGTGCAAAACTGACGTCTGGGTATATTTTGTCGTGGGCGTGGAATTTCCGCTGGTTAATTCGAGGTCGTAGCTCAAATCGCGCAGGCTGTTATTGCTCAGGCTGCTGGCCCAGCAGTTCTCGATCGTGGCGCCGCAGTCAACGGTCTTGTTGTCGGGATAGAACCAGGCTTCAAAGATGGGGTGCAGGGCTTTGCTGCCGTCGCCAATATCCACGTCATAGGCGCGATTCGTCGAGCGGTCTTCGATAATCACGGCGGTCATGATCGGGCCCTGTAGCCAGTAACGCCACTTACCAGCTTCGAGCATGTCTCTGGCGCTGATGTTGTTGGTCGTGGCCCCGCTCAATCGAATCGCCGCCTCGAAATCGTAGGCCGCGTCAGTCATGTCGCTTTGATCCAGGTAACCCGTATTGTTGCCGTTGGTTTGATTGCCGAAGCTGACCAACACCGAGCCATTGGAGGCAAGCTGGGGTATCACGAAGCTGACGATGGCATGCTTGAGGGAATTATCGGGCCAGCGGTTCTTGACGTCGCACTGGGTCAGCAACTGTGTCGAATCGATGAAGGCCGCGGCAAAGTTGGCGATCTCACCCTGGGCAAAGATGCGGGAGATGGAGACCGGACGGGCGGATTGGGCCGATCCGGAGGTTTCGAACACGGTCAAAGCGTCTGCCGGGCCGCCCGCCCTGACGTTCAAAACCGCCACGCCGCTGGTGACGGCGGGTCCAAAGATGTTCGAGACCACCACCCGGTAGAGGGCGCCGCTGTCGCTGAGGGTGGCAGCCGGTGTCACGTAATAACTGTTCGTGGCCGCCGTGATATTGGTCGAGTTTCTGCGCCACTGGTACTTGAGCAGGGTTCCGCCGGTCGCCATGACCCTGAAGAGCGCCGTCTGTCCCTGGTTGACCGTCGCATCCACCGGATCGAACAAGATCGAGGCTTTGGTCTGCGGGCTGACGGCGATCGCAACGGTATCAGAGGCGCTGAGCGCCGTATCCGAGGCCCAGAGTTGCAGCACGTAGGCGCCGTTGGTCGAGAAACTGACCGTCGTATCGACCTGGTTGGAGTTCCCAAAAGTCACCGTGCCCGGTCCGCTGACTTTGCTCCACAGTATGTTGGTGACGCCGCCGGGCAGTCCGTCGTCCGTGACCGTCCCGTCCAGCCCGGCCAGCGCCGGCAGCGAAATGCTCTGATCGGGCCCCGCCTTCACCAGCGGCGCGGTGTTGAACCCCGCCGAATTCACAACGATCGAAACGGTATCCGAAGCGCTCAGTGCGCCGTCGGAAGCCCGGAGTTGCAGCACATAGGCGCCGTTGGTCGAGAAACTGGCCGTCGTAGCGACCAGATTGGAGTTCCCGAAGGTTACCGAGCCCGGCCCGCTGACCTTGCTCCACTGCGAGTTGGTGATTCCGTCCGGCAGTCCGTCATCCGTGACCGTTCCGTCCAGACTCGCCGTCGCGGGCAGTGTGATGTTCTGATCGGGACCAGCATCCACCACCGGCGCCATGTTGGCTCCCGCCGGATTCACGACAATCGAAACGGTATCCGAGGCGCTCAGCAATGTGTCGTAGGCCCAAAGTTGCAGAACATAGGTTCCGTTGGTCGAAAAAAACGCCGTGGTATTCACCAGATTGGAGTCACCGAAGGTCACCGTGCCCGGCCCGCTGATTTTGCTCCACTGCGTATAAAGAATGCCGCTTGGCAGTCCGTCGTCCGTCACCAGCCCGTTCAAACCTGCGGTCGCAGGCAGCGTGATGTTGCGATCCGTTCCCGCGTCCACCACTGGCGCCGTATTGGCCCCCGCCGTCAGTTGACCGCCCGCGGCGGTGGCGGTTAGATTCGTGAGACGGTAGGTCAATCCGAGCAGCCCGGGATTCTTGCCGGGGTTGTAGTAGATGTACTTCCCTGCCGGAGCCCGGAGATTGGAAATATTGTTGTTGGTCGCGGCGGCGCCGTTGGTTCCCAGCAGAGTCCCCGCGATGTAGCTGGTGCCGCCCGAATCGAACGCGGCGTACTTAACCGCACTCAGATTAAGATTCGAAACCGTGACATTTCCCGCCGCCGCCAAATCCAGCGTCCCGTCATAGGCGTTGTTACCAACCGAGTTAAGATTGATCGTGCCGCCGATCGCGATATCGCCCGCAATGTTGGCGATCGCGACGGAACCGCCGGCTTTATTTGCCTGATTACAGTAAGTCAGGATGTCGCCGGCAATCGTCACATTCGTATATCCGCCAATGGTGACGTTCCCTTCCGTCGGACGGTTGTTGTAACCGATAACACCAAAGAAGGTGTAGATATTGTTGGCAAAGAAGGCGCCATTGGGAGCGCCGATGACGTTGCCAATGGAGGTAAATGACGCTCTGAACGATCCGGCTGAAGGCCAGTTGGTTAATATGGAATTGTCGATGTTGCGAACCCGAAAGCCGCCCTGGTGCTGGATATTGATGGTGGCGGCGGCCCCGCCCTGCGGAGAGTAACCCAAAATGTCGCCCAGAACGGCCGTGGCGTCGTCATCCTTGTCCTGGATTCTGACATCGCCGGAAGAACAGATTGTGACGCCACCGGTGGCGCCCCGGCTGCCGCCAAACCACAAACTGCCTGAGGTGTTCAAAAAATTCACGCGCACATTGCCAGCGCGTGGCCCCACCGTCCCGTCCTGTCCAATGGTGATGCTGCCGCGATATTGATGGCCGGCGCCATCGCTGATGCGCGTGGAAATGCCACCCATCGAAATATCGCCAGGATTGCGGATGGTCACACTGCCGGAGTACGCGATACTGTTTTCGGGAATCGTCGGATAGGTATTGGTGCTCAATGTGGCGGAGGTGGTCTGGAGCGCCTGTGTGCCCGTTCCCGTGATGTTCCCCGATACGCCGCCGCGCGCCAGATCGAGCGCGAAGGACAGGCCGCTGCCGCTGTAAATCTTATTCGTTCCCAGTAAGAGATCCGCACTGCCGTTGGGGTCATCCCAGTCGTATTTGAAGGGGTCCGGGGTGCCATCAGGTACGCCGTCGCCAGAGATCCTGGCGATGGTCTGGCCGCCCGCGCCGTTGATGACGGCGCCGCCGCCGGCATTCTGATTGCCGGTAATTTCGAAGCCAACGGCCCGGCCCGCAAGACCAATCAGAACAACCGCCGCGAGAGCCGGCAAGATCGGCGCCGTCCACGGTATCCGCGGTGTCTGTCGCATACGCCCTACTCCGCGGCGAACTGTAGATCGTGGAGCCGACGGTAAGCGCCGCCGCGGGCCAGCAGGGCTTCGTGCGTGCCTTCCTCGATCACCCGCCCGCCGGCAAGCACCAGGATGCGATCGCAGGCCACGATCGTGGAAAGCCGGTGCGCGATGACGAACACCGTCCGCGACTGCATCAGCGTTTCCAGGGCCGCCTGAACGGCGCGCTCGGACTCGGTATCGAGCGCGCTGGTGGCTTCGTCGAGAATCAAAATCGCCGGATTCCGCAGGCAGGCGCGGGCGATCGCGATGCGCTGGCGCTGCCCGCCGGAAAGCCGCATGCCCAGATCGCCCACGTGGGTCTCGTAGCCGTGCGGCAGGGCGCGGATAAATTCGTCGGCATGCGCTCTTTTTGCCGCCTCGATCACCGCCTCGGGCGTGGCTTCCGGCGTGCCGTAGCGGATATTGTCGATCACCGTGTCGTTGAAAAGCACCGTGTCCTGCGTCACGATGCCCATGGTCCGCCGCAGCGAATCCAGCGTCAGATCGCGGATATCGGCGCCGTTGATGCGCAGCGCGCCGGAGGTCGGATCGTAAAAGCGCGGCAGCAGATTCACGAACGTGGTCTTGCCGGCCCCCGAACCGCCCACCAGCGCCACGCGCTGTCCCGCGCTCACGCTCAGCGAAATGTCCCGCAAGATCGGCTGCGCGCCATAGGCAAACGAAACGTGGTCGAACTCGATGGTGTCGATCCGCCCCTCGAAACGGCGGGCCTGGGGCCGGTTCGAGATTTCAACGGGCGTGTCGAGCACCTCGAAAATCCGGTCCGCGCCGCCCGACGCCAGTTGGATCTGGAGATGCACGCGGCTCAGGCTTTTCACCGGTCCGTACATCATCACCAGGGCGCCGGCGAAGGTGACGAACGAGTCGAACGGCATGGCCTTCCAGCGGATATAGAAGAGCACCGCCGCGACGCCCACCATCGAGATGAAGACCATCAACGGTTCAACGGCGCACTGCGCGCGCACCACGCGCATCACGCGGCTGAAGAAGGAGCGGTTTTGCAGGCCGAAACGCGCATTCTCGCTTTCTTCCATGCCGAAAGCCTTGACCACGCGCACACCCACGATCGCCTCCTGGATGATCGAGACCAGATCGGCGATGCGCTGCTGACCCTCGCGCGAAAAGCGCCGCACGCGCCGTCCGAAGAGAGTGACCGGCAGAATGCAGATCGGAAACAGCAGCAGGCTGCCGAGCGCCAGGGTCGGGTCAAGCCAGAAGAGCACGCCCACCAGCACAATCAGCGTCGGCGGCTGCTTGGCCACATCCTCGACCACGTTCGAGACGGCGCTCTCCACCAGACTGGGGTCGCTGGTCGTCCGCGCGATCAGATCGCCCGACCGGCTGGCGACGAAGTACGAGAGCGAAAGTTCGTTGAGTTTGCGGAAAAGCGCGGCACGCAGGTCCAGCACCACCCGGCTTCCGCACCAGCGGATCAGATACTTGCTCAGGTAGTCGCTGATCCCGCGCAGCGCGCTCGCCAGCAAAATCAGCGCCGCGACCAGAGCCGTCTGCGCCCAACTGGGCTGTTCCGCCGACAGGCCGAACACGTTGTTGACGCCCTTTTTCAAGGTCAGCAACAGCGCGCCGTTCGAACCGGCGTAGATCAGGCCGAAGAAAATGCCCACCGCCAGTCGCACGTAATAGGGCTTCAGATAACCCAGCAGCCGCCGGTAGGTCTTGTAGTCCTGATTGGTCAGTTTAGCCTTGGATGGTTGCGACATATTGGCATATTATACTGGTCTAAGCACTAGTTCGCCAGAGAATTTGACATTCACCACTCGCGCTCAACGTTGCCCTGCGCCCGCGCGCGGGCACGCACCCAGGCCGGGGCATGCGCGACGAGCGCCCGCCGCGCCGCCGCCCAGACCGGCAGATCCACGCGGCTGTTGCCGATGTAGTCGAATCCGCGCGGTCCGTAACGCGCCACCAGCAGCGCGGCCTTGCGGCGCCCGGTAACGTTGAGCTCGGCCGTCGTCGCCAGCACATCTTCGAATAATCCAAGCGTCGCAGCCAATTCCCGTGCATAGCTTTCGTGGCTACCCGTCACCAGCGCCAGCCGCCGCCCGCGCGCCCGCTCCGCGCGCAGAAAGGCCAGCACTTCGCCGCGATAGGGCAGACGCGCGTAATCGAGCCGCGCCCGCCGCGCCAGTTCCGCCTTGAGATAGCCCCGCCCCCGACGCCACCAGAAGGGCATTTTCAGGATCAGCCAGGGGGCGCGGCGCAGGACCTGGCACAGCGAGACCCAGAGCAGGTCGGTCGCGATCAGCGTGCCATCCAGGTCCACGCACAGCGGCACGCGATCTATCGTTTCGGCGGGCGCGGTCATCTTCGTGCTCACCAGGTCGCGCGCACGGGAATCCCCGCCGCCGCGAGTTCGGCTTTGATCCGCGGGATCGTGAATTCGCCGGTGTGAATCATCCCGGCCACGATGGCGGCATCGGCGAGCCCTTCGCGAAAGACCGCGGTCAGGTGCGCCGGCTTGCCCGCGCCGCCCGACGCCACCACCGGCACCCCGACGGCCTCGGCGATCAGGCGCGTCAAGCGCAGATCGAATCCCCGGCGCGTGCCGTCGGCATCCACGGAATTAACCACGATTTCACCCGCGCCGAGATCCGCCGCGCGCCGCGCCCAGGCCACGGCGTCCAGCCCCGTGCGTTCGCGGAAACCGTGGGTGGTGATTTCGTAACCGCTTGGAAAACGCGCGTCCCCGGCCACCCGCACCGGGTCCATGCCCAGCACGATGCACTGCGCGCCAAAAGCGCGCGAGCCTTCGCCGATCAGCGCCGGCTTGGCCACCGCCAGCGAGTTGACGGATATCTTCTCGGCGCCCGCCAGCAGCACGCGCTCCATGTCGGCCAGCGTGGCGATGCCGCCGCCGACGGCAAACGGGATATGGATCGCCCGCGCCACCTCGCGCACCATCTCGATATCGATCGGCCGGCGTTCGGCGGAGGCGGTAATGTCGTAGACCACCAGTTCGTCGCAGCCCTCCTCATAGTAGCGCGAGGCCAGAGCGATCGGATCGCCCAGATCCACGTTGTTCTGGAACCGGACGCCTTTGGTCACGCGCCGGTTACGCACGTCAAGGCAGGGAATAATGCGCCGCGTCAACATTGGCCGTCCCAATTACTGAAGTTTTTCAACAGTTGCAGACCGATGCGTCCCGACTTTTCCGGGTGGAACTGGGCGGCCACGATGTTGCCGCGGCCCAGCAGCGAGGCGAAAGTCGCGCCGGCATATTCGGTAACGCCGATGACATCCGTTGCGTCGGCGGGCGCCGGGTAATAACTGTGTACGAAATAGAATTCGCCGCCCGAGGCCAGGCCCGCCAGCACGGGATGCGGACGGCGGAAGGCGACGCTGTTCCAGCCGATCTGCGGCACCTTGTCGGACGGCACGAGCGGTTGAAAGCGCCGCACCTCTCCCGGCAGCAGTCCAAGCGTCTCGGTGCCGCCATCCTCCTCCGAGCGCCCCAGCACGATCTGCGTGCCGAGGCAGATGCCGAGAAAGGGAATGCCGCGCGCGGCCGCCGCCTGCAGGGGCGCTACAAGCCCCAGTTCACGCAGATTGCGCATGGCCGCCCCCGCGGCGCCTACGCCGGGAAACACCAGACGCCCGGCCCGTGCAATTTCCGCGGGATCGCGCGTCACGCGCGTTTCCAGCCCCAGGGCGCCAAAACCCAGTTGCACGCTCGTGAGGTTGCCGGCTTTGTAGTCAACGATGACGATCATTTCGGTGTTCAGGGTTTAGGGTTCAGGGTTCGGGTGTCCGCGCTTGGCTTGCATTATGCCGGACACATTTCTATTGTACAAGCGCATCGGCGCGATCCCGCGGCCGCTGCGAAAGGGGGCTTTATGAAGCGTATTGCAGTTTGGTCCAGTTCGATTCTTTTCATGCTGAGTTCGATAACCCTGGCGGGGCCGGCCATCGATGCCGCCCGGCGGCACGATGTCGCCGCCCTCAAGGCCGCGATCGATGCCAGTCCGCGCGAGGCTGTCGCCGAACAAACTCCCGAAGGCGCCACGCCCCTGCATCTATCCGCGGCCAATGGCGACATCGCCGTGGCCCGCCTGTTGCTCAAACTCGGGGCCAACGTCAACGCCCGCACGACCAACGGCGTTACGCCGTTGCAATGGGCGGCGTTCCAGGGTCAAACCGAGATGGTGCGTTTTCTGCTGGAAAACGGCGCGGACGTCAATGCCGTCAACGACACTGGCTCCTCGACGCTGCTTTGGGCCGCCGCCAACACCAATACCGCCATGACGCGCGCTTTGATCGAAGCCGGCGCGCGGGTCAACACCACCAACCAGAGCGGCAACACCGCCATGCACTGGGCCGCCAACGGCAACGCGGTCGAACTCATGCGCCTGCTGCTCAAGAACGGCGCCAACCCGTCCCCCACCAATGCCGCCGGCAAAACCCCGCTCGATCTCGCGCGCCAATCCAACGCCCGCGACGCCATCCGGCTGCTCACGCCAAACCAACCCGGCTTTTTGGGACGGCTCTTCGGTGATTCCAATCCTCCTCCAGCCGTCGCCGTCTCGAACGCGGCGCCGACCGTCGTCAATGCCGCCCCCCCTCCGAAGGCGGCCCTGCCAGCGCCGCCGCCCGGCAGCGTGACGATTGTGCTGAAAAGGGGCGGCACGTACGTCGGCACGCCGCTCAAATCCGGCGCAAAGGCGCAGGGCACGCTCACCGACCTGAACGGCGACCGTTACACCGGCGCCTGGCTGGGATACGAACGTAACGGACAGGGCACGCAGGATTATGCCGGCGGCGAAGTTTATGCCGGCGCCTGGCAAAACAACCGGCGGGAAGGCTACGGGGTCTGCACATACCCCAATCGCGACCGCTATGAAGGGCTCTGGCATGACGATCAGCGCGCGGGCACGGGAACCAACGTGCTCGCGAACGGCGACCGCCTGGAAGGCATCTGGCATGCCGACCGCCTGGTTTACGGCAAGGGCGTCTGTCACTACGCCGACGGCTCGATCTACACGGGCGAATGGCGCGCCGGCGTTCCCGACGGCGAGGGCGTCCTCACCCGCCCCGACGGCATCATCACCAAAGGGCGCTGGAACAAGAACCGGTATGTCGGCCCATGAACCCGAAAACGTCATTCACCAATCAACGGCCACGCCTTCGACGAACAACGTATTTCGTGGCGTTTTCGAACTTGAGGTTTTTTTTCGCGGGTTTCTTCTCTATTTGAATTCCATAAGGCGGCGCGGTTTCGGCAATTTGGAGAATTTGCGCTTCGCTCGTCCATTCCAACCATCGCCCAAGCAAACCACGAAACTCGCCGTGATAAGGTTCCTGGACAAACAACCCGAAATCCCTGATGGCTTGATGCGGGGGAGTGACTTTCGTCAATTTCTTTCGTAAATCATCCGGTTCGAAAAGCGGAAGCATGGCCGAAACATCCTCGTCTTCATCCGCGAACGAAGTTCTACCGACAAAATCGCCCATTGGCTCAAGTCCTTTGCCGAAACGACGGAGCGTCGCGGCAATTGCCTCGCGACTGTTGTCCACGCCAATCCAACGACGGCCAAGTTGCGAAGCCACGCTAAGCATTGTCCCTGAACCTGAAAAACAATCCAACACAAGGTCGCCTTTATTCGACGAAGCTTCGACGATTCGCTTCAGCAGGACAGAGTTTTTTTCAGTTGGATAGCCGGAAACAGCGATGTTCTGGTTGTGAGCATCACGACAATCCAGCCAGAGGTCTTGAACGGCCATGCCGTCGCTTTCATCAAGGTATATTTTTCGGCGCGGGTTGCCGGTGGGCGACCAATAAATTTCCCCCCTTGCATCCATCTCGTCGAGCGTGCGCGGTGAATACTGCCAATGCTTTCCGGGCGGGGGCTTCATTCCGCGCCACATTTGGCCCGTCTCGCCATTGCGTACGCCTGGCGCATGAACAGGAACTTTTTTACAGCGCCGCCCCGTGGACGCTTCAACATACTGGTATTCCTTGTCCGCCTTTTCTTCCGTCCAAGAAACCACGGGACGATGCCAGACGTAGTTTTCACCCTTTGTATAAAACAGGATGTAGTCGGTCACATTGCCGTAAGTTTTCCGCGTGTAGTTTTTCGGGTTGCATTTCTTGCGGGTGATCCAGCTACGGAAATTGGCGCGTCCAAACACTTCGTCCATGACCGCTTTCACAAGAAACGCCATGTTATCGTCCAAGTGAACGTAGATAGAACCGTCGTCGGCCAGCAGTTCACGCAAGAGAATCAGACGTTCACGAAGAAACTCCAAATAGTGTGCGCCTTCCAACAAATCCATGTAAGCATCGGCCTGGTTGCGAGACTGAAAAACGCTCCTGGTGGCGTAAGGGGGGTCGATATAAACTAGTCTGATTTTACCGCGGATGGCCGGATCTATAAGCAGCATGGCCAGAATCTGCAAATTATCGCCGGAATAAAGGCGATTGGATTCCTCACCGGGACGTTCCGGCCAAAGTTGAAGGCAGTTCGCGCCCGGAGTCAGCAGTATTTCGCGTTCGGGTTTTTTCCCTTCGTAAACCAGCCTGACATCCGTGTTGTTCGCATGGACTCCATTCCCCGCCTTCGCGTGGTTTGGACCTTGCCAGCGTGATTTTGGAACTCCAGTCGCCATAATGGTATTACGAGAATAGCCATTCCCGCGTGATCCGTTCTGGAATCATCCGCAAAGTGGCGACAAGGATTTTCCCGGGACGACTGCGCTCCAAATGAGCGTAGTCATTCCACATCGAGCCAAGCAAAAGCCCCGGTCCGTCATTGATAAAAATGACTTTTGTTCGAAGCCGACGCTTCTTCGCGTAGTTCAAAATTTCATCGGCGCAATGATGATAGCCGCCCGTCCGGTCATCTTCCTGTGCGCCACCCCTGTCGGAATCGTAACGCGCAAGTCCGATCGCAAGCATTTCCTTCCTGGCGGCGTCGTAAATGACAAAATCCACGGGTCGGTCCGGCTTGGGGTAATTTTTAAAAACTTCTCCCAACAACACATCCTTGCCCGCACGTTTCGGGCCGATGATTTTTAAATCGGGAAACACGGAACGGAACAGGGAGAAGAATCGTTCGGTCAAATCATAACCTTTCCTGCCACGGTCTTTGTATTCCCAAAGAACGGCGCACAATGCTTCATCCGGCAGCGAACGCGCCACAAATGCCGCTTGAACTTTTTGAATCGGTCGAAAACCTTTGCCAAATTGATCGCAAATCGTCTGGGCTTTCGATTTTTGTTTAACCCGTCTTTCCCCGTTCGCGGGTAAACCGGCTTATTTTGGAGGGGTGGGCGGCGTTTGCCCCTTTATTTTCAAGGGTCTGACTTTCAAAACCGGGTGTGGGGCAGACCTTGCCTGTTGACCGGGGAATTTTCCGTGC
>JANYBP010000089.1 GCA_025360745.1 bacterium | reverse complement strand
GCACGGAAAATTCCCCGGTCAACAGGCAAGGTCTGCCCCACACCCGGTTTTGAAAGTCAGACCCTTGAAAATAAAGGGGCAAACGCCGCCCACCCCTCCAAAATAAGCCGGTTTACCCGCGAACGGGGAAAGACGGGTTAAGACTCCTTGTCACAGAACGTTCGCAATTCCGGAAACCGAAGCCGATCCGCGAATCGTTACGGTTGCGCCTTGTCTTCTGGGGGCCGGGCTTGCTGTTCCGCGAAGTAGCGCTTCGCTACGGAGCACGAGCCGTGTCGCCCGTATTCGGCAAGCGGCCAAAATGAGTATGGCTGCGTTTAAAGGTCCAAATCCTCGTCTAAGCACGTTGCGGCCATGCTGTTGACATCTCTTTCGCGCATGCCCGCACGGCGACGGAGGCGCGTGGACGTAAGGCGAAATGCCCGTGAATGAAACGTCAGAACAACGCTAGGCGAAAATTTGAACTCCCGCCCCGCCTCCCACCTCTCACCTTCGCGTCACTCGCCATCCATACGCTCGACGACGAACGGCGGCGGATTGATGCGCAAGGCGGCCCAGAGCGGGGTCGCGGGCGGCGGCGGCCAGGGAGCGTCGTCCGCCGTCGGGCCGGGCAGTTGCAGGGCGTCCACATTTTCGCGCAGGGAGACGACGGCCAGCACCTTGGGCACGTACATCTGCGTCTCGATCGGCAGCCGGTCGGCGATGGCTTCGAAAGTGCGCGCACTCGAGCCCTTGAGCAGGCGTCCGACGGCTCCTTCGCCGGCGTTGTAGGCGGCGAAACAGAGCGGCCACGTTCCAAACTGGCGGTGCAGCAGTTTGAGATATTGCGCGGCGGCCCGGGCGGATTTTTTGGGATTGCGCCGTTCGTCGAAGGGCCAGGTGCGCAGCCCGAAACGCTGGGCGGTGGCGGGCATGAACTGGAATAGCCCGGCGGCGCCGCTGGGACTGCGGGCGTCGGGGTTCATGGTGGACTCGACCTCGGCGATCCAGATCAGTTGCGGCGGCACGCCCTCGTTACGAAAGGCGGTTTTGAGTTGCGGCGCCAGTTCCACGGCGTTCTCGGGCGGCGGACGCGACGCCAGTTTGCGTTTCCAGGCGCGCGCGCTGTGTATGGCATCGCCGCGCTGCGTCTGCACCGCGGCGGGCGCAGGCTGTAGCTTGGGCGGCTTCTGCCTGGGCGCGACGGTAACGGGAAGCTGCGCGTGGGGCGCGGGCCTGGGCGGCGGGAATTTGCTGACCACCTCGTCGGCGGCTTCAAAGTAATCGAGCCGCTGGCGCAGCCAGTCGGCCAGCGGCGCGGTGTCTTCGAGCGTGCTCATGTAAGCCGCGGCATTGCGCACGTATGGCAGCATCCAGGCCAGATCTTCGAGCGAGCCACTCTCCAGTTCCTGCTGCACGATGGTCCAGAGCTGTTGAAAATCCTGATCGTTAGGTTGCACAAGCCGTTCCAGCAGTTCCCCGGGGAAGCCGTCGGGGAGCTCTATCGCCTCCACGGCGGCGCGCGCCGCGGGGGCCGCCGGCATGGCCATTGCCAGCGCCGCGCCCAGGCAACACGCGCGCATGACGCCATACCGCCCCACCCCGCCGGCAAGGCCGACAGCGAAACGTTTCGCCCGCGGGTCTTTGCGGACGCCGGCTCCGGCTTCCGCCGCCGGGAGGTTCGGTAAATCCGTCGTGCTCATGGATATACTGTGGCATGGCGAGCGGCGTTTTTCAAATATAAATGCGGAATGCGTTGACGGTAAGTTCTGGGAACTGTAAACTAACCTGCTTCGTTGAGTGAGTTTGCCTGAGTATGATTAGCGTCAACACGGACAACCAGACCGCGAATCGGATCGAAGTCGCCATCGAGTCCCGGAACGCCTTTGTCAGGGTTATCGGCAAGGGTTCCTATAAAATGGGCCCGGCGCTCAAGGATTTCGGTTTACTGGCCCTGAAAGAGGGCTGTCAGCGCTTTGTAATCGATATGGCGGATTGCATCGGCATGGACAGCACTTTTATGGGCGTGGTGGCGGGGTTGACCGTGCGCATCGGCGAACATGCGGGGCAACTGGTCATGGTGCAGTTGAGCGAAAAGAACCGCGCGCTGCTGGATACGCTGGGGCTGGCGGAACTGATACCCACCGACCCCGCAGCGACGGATGCCGCGCTCACGCCGCCGCTACAGAGGATCGAGCCCATGGCCAATCCCCGCGCGACCGAGGCCACCATGCTACAGGCGCACGAAACGCTCGTAGCGCTGCACCCGGCCAACGCGGGGCGTTTTCAGGACGTGCTGAGCTACCTGCGCGACTCGGTCGCCAAGCACGCGGGCCAGACGTAAAAATCTGACCCAACCGCTAAAGAAAGGATGTTTGGAATGAGTCATCACCCCAAGTCTAAGGCCGAAGCGCCGGCGGCGACCGTTGAAGCGGCCGCGCCCGACGCATCGGCCAAGCCCGCCGCCGCCCAGCCGGCGGATAACGCCGCGCCCAAAGCGGAGTCTCCGGAGGTGGCGCAACTGCGCGACCGGCTGATGCGGCTGCAGGCGGATTTCGACAACTTCCGCAAGCGCACCTTGCGCGAACGCGACGAGTGGCATACACGCGCGGTGGAAAGCGTGCTGCTGGCATTACTGCCGGCCTTGGACCACCTTAATCTGGGACTGCGGCATGCGATGGAACAAAAGGTGGACGAGGCCCATATCAAGGGCCTTCGCCTGGTGGCCGATGAACTTCAAGCGGTGCTGCGCAAGTTTTCGGTCACGCCCATCGAAACCGCCGGGCAGCCCTTCGACGTGCGCTGGCACGAGGCGCTGGCCTATCTTCCCTCGACCGAGGTGGCCGCGGAAAATGTGATCCAGGAAACCCGCGCCGGCTATCGCATCGGCGATGCGATGCTGCGCCCGGCCCAGGTTATCATCTCCAGCGGGCCGCCGCCGGACGCCGCTGTCAAACCTCAGGCAAACAACGCGCACAAGCCCGCCGCCGCGCCAGATGGCGAAAGCTAAACCATGGCCGCAAAACGCGATTACTACGAGGTTCTGGGCATCGGCCGTGAAGTCGGCGATGGCGAAATCAAAAAGGCCTACCGCAAACTGGCCATGCAGTACCATCCGGACCGCAATTCCGGAAACAAGGGCGCCGAAGCGCGCTTCAAGGAAATCAGTGAAGCGTACGAGGTGTTGAGCGACGCCGACAAGCGCGCCGCCTACGACCGGTACGGGCACGACGGGCTGCGCTCGGCCTTCGGGCCCGGCGGATTCGATTACGCCCGCGATTTCACCCACGCTCCCGATCTGGAGGATATCTTCAGCTCGTTCTTCGGCGGTGACGGCGGCGGCCGACGGCGTTCGCGCAGCGGACCGCAAGCCGGCGCCGATTTGCGCTTCGATCTGGAAATCGATTTCGAGGAGGCCGTCTTCGGCTCGACCCGCGAGATCAGCGTGCCGGTCAACGAGTCCTGCGGCTCCTGCAAAGGCAGCGGCGCCGCGGCCGGCCACGGCGAGGAAGCCTGCCGCCAATGCGGCGGCAGCGGAAGCGTGATCAGCATCAACGGTTTCTTCCAGGTGCGCCAGACCTGCCCCGTCTGCCGGGGCGCGGGCCGCCTGATCACCAAACCATGCGGCGCCTGCAAAGGCGCGGGACGGGTGCGGCAAACGCGGCGGCTCACTTTGCGCATTCCCGCCGGCGTCGATACCGGAGCGCAGTTGCGCTTGAGCGGCGGCGGCGAAGGGGGCGTGCGCGGGGGGCCCGCGGGCGACCTCTATGTCGTGCTGCAGGTGCGGCCAAACGAGCTTTTCCAGCGCGCCGACGACGATCTCGTCTGCGATGTGCCGGTGCCGCTGGATATCGCGGCGCTGGGCGGCGAGGTCGAGGCGCCGACACTGGACGGCCCGGCGCGGCTCAAACTCGACCCCGGCTCGGAGAACGGCAAAGTCTACCGCCTGCGCGGCCACGGCGTCGCCCGCTCCGACGGCCGCGGACGCGGCGACTTGCACGTGCGCGTGCTGATCGAAGTTCCGGTGCACCTGAACGCCCACCAGAAAAAACTGCTCGCCGAATTGAGCGCCCTGGCCTCGGAAGAGAATTACCCCCACGCCCGCAAATTGCGCGAACGCGCCGCGCGGCTGATGCAGCGCAAACGGGATCTGGCGAAATAGCTCGCGAACATGAGCGCGCCGCGTTGCTATGTTCCCCCCGCGTGCTGGGATTCGGACGCGGTCGTGCTCGACGCGGACAACACGCACCATCTGCGCGATGTGCTGCGTCATACCGGAGGCGCGAAGGTCACGCTGTTCGACGGCGCCGGCCGCGAAGCGGAGGCCGAACTGGTCGCCGGACCCGGCCGCGGCGCACTCACGGCGCGCGTGCGCAGCGTTGTGCAACACCCCCCGCCCGCCGTCGAGTTGATTTTGCTGCAGGCCATACCCAAGACGCCGCGCATGGACTGGTTGATCGAAAAAGCGGTGGAACTGGGCGTGACCGCGGTGCAGCCGATGCAAACCGCGCGCACCGTGGTGTCGCTGGCCGACGAGCGCATCGAGCGCAAGGCGGCGCGCTGGCAGCGGCTGGCGGAAGCGGCGGCGCGGCAGTGCGGAACGCCCTGGCTGACACGCATCCTGCCGGCGGCGCCCTTCGCCGAAACGCTGACGCGCGGGGATTGGGACGCGCTCTTCATCGGCTCGCTGGAACCCGACGCCCCGCCGTTTCGCGAAGTCGCCGCCGCCGTGCGCGCGGCGGCGCCGCGGCGCGTGGCGCTTTTGATCGGCCCCGAAGGCGATTTTTCGCCGGACGAATACGCGGCCGCGCGCCGCGCCGGCGCCCGCGCCGTGCGCTTCGGCACGGCCGTGCTGCGCGTCGAAACCGCCGCCATTTGCGGCCTGACGCTGCTGGCTTACGAGTTCAACCCATGACATTCGCCTGACATCTTTCTGGCATCTCCCTGACCACACCACGGGCGCATTGTGGTTTCCTATTCGCAGTCAGGCCGGACACCCGGTCTGGTTTTGAAAAGAAAAGAAAGGAGATTGCCATGAACCGTTTGTCGCTTCGTTCGCTCGCCGCGCTCGTCGTGGGCGCCACCTGCGCCGCCGCAACCGCCGCCGGTGCTCCGATCACCTGCCACATGGAACTCGACCGCGCTGTACTGCCGGCCGATGGACCGCAGAAAGCCGTCATCAAAATCTCGCTCGATGCCGCCAAACCTCCGGCGCGCGAGCGCCCGGCGGTCAACCTGGCGCTGGTACTCGACCGTTCGGGCTCGATGGGCGGCGAGAAACTGCGCAAGGCCCAGGAAGCCGCCATCGAGGCGTTGCGCCGCCTTGGCCCCCAGGACCTGGCCTCGGTCGTGATCTACAACAACGAGGTCGAAACCCTGGTCCCCGCGCAGAGCGCCCGGAACCTCGATGATATCGAGCGCCGCATCCGCTCGATTCGTGCCAGCGGCAACACCGCGCTCTATAGCGGCGTCAGCCAGGCGGCCGCCGAGATCCGCAAGAATCTGGAACGCGAGTGCGTCAACCGCATCCTGCTGCTTTCCGACGGACAGGCCAACGTCGGGCCCAGTTCGCCCGACGACCTGGCGCGCCTGGGCATCTCGCTGCGCAAGGAACAAATCGCCGTCACGACCGTCGGAGTCGGCACGGACTACAATGAAGATCTGATGACCAGGCTGGCGCGCGAAAGCGACGGGAACACCTACTTCGTGGAATCCAGCGCCGACCTGCCGCGCATCTTCGCCGCCGAAATCGGCGACGTGCTGAACGTGGTCGCGAAGGACGTGACGATCGCCATCGAGTTTCCCGACGGCGTGCGCCCGCTGCGCATCATCGGCCGCGACGGACGCATGCGGGACGATCGCGTCGAAATCAACCTGAGCCAGCTTTACGGCGGGCAGGAGAAGTTCGCGCTGGTCGAGATCGAAATCCCCGCCGGCCGCGACGGCCATCGGCGCCCGGTCGCCACGGCCACCGTACGCTATGAGATCGCGGCGACGCAAAAACGCGGCGAGACGCGCGAAACCGCCAGCGTCAGTTTCAGCCGGCGTACCGACGAAGTGACCCATTCCGCCAACGCCAGCGTGCAGCGCGACATCGTGGTCAACGTGTCGGTCGCGGCCAACGCCGAGGCCATCAGCCTCAACGATCAGGGACGCGCCAAGGATGCCGCCGTGATGTTGCGAAGCAAGGCCGGCGAATTACGCGGCGCCGCGTCTAAATACAGAGCGCCGGAACTCGAACAGCGGGCGGATAAACTTGAAGCCGCCGCCAAACAAATGGAGAGCGGCGCCGCCATGCCCAGCGCCACGCGCAAAGCCCTACGCGCCGACGAATACCAGACCATCAACCAGCAGCAGGCGACGCACTGAGTAACGGTGCTCGCCTGGGAGGAGCATCCCAGCATGAGAAGAACATTCATCATCTCATTCGCGGCGCTGGTGTCGGCACTAATCCGGCCTGCATGCGCTGCAGACGACTTTTCTCCCTACGTCGTACTGAGTGGATCAGATAGCGGCATATCGACTGCGGCATACGAACGCATCGTGTCCGAGGAGGCCTGGCGTAATATATGGGCTCAACACTCCAGCAGTGTTGGGAAGACGCCCCTCGGCTTTGCGGTTTAGAAGCGCCCGGCTGTCGATTTCCGGACGTGCATGGTCATAGCTGTCCTTGGCGGCTCCAGGTGGAACGCTGCGGGCCTGAGTTTCGTCGCCGGCACGGCGGGTGAAACGGAAATCGTAATCGGGCTCGATTGGTTGACTTACCAGTCGATGGAAAAGGCGGATAAGGTCGTTCCGTACGCATTTCTGGTCGTGCCCAGGTCGGGGAAGGCCATTCGCATCCAGTTTGACGACCGCGATCTGGGAGAACGGGTGAAGAACGCGCCGCCGAAGTGGCGGGACTGTCACACGTTTCCGAAAATATCGTTGCCGAAATAAGGCGACCTGCGGAAGGGCAGTAAAACCGAAATCCCAACCTATGGAGGATGCACCCATTCGTGGACTTGCTTTTCACACTTTGCCCACGCGGCGGCAGAGGCCTGCCGCCCTCCAGAAGATTCCTCCAGCAAGTCTCGATAACGTTTCTTGGAGGGCGAAGGGCCTCCGTCACCGCGTGGGCGTAGGGCGAAAAACTTGGCAGCAACATGGTCGCAACGTCCTTAGGCGAGGTTTTGGGTAAATCACAGCCTTGCGCAAATCCGAACTTACGGGCATTGTAGAGTGTGACTTGCGGGTGGACATTTACGAAGAGTGTGCTTCGCAAATTAAAAGCGAAAGGGGACAGCGTGAGAAATCTATACCTGGCGACATTCATGACGGCAGGCTTATTGGCGGGACTGGCGGCCGGCGCGGCGGAGCAAACAACCGCAAAAGAAGCGGAGTTGACGATTGTGCTGGATCTGACGGATGGTTCCCACCTGGTTGGAACGCCGTCCGTTAATGAACTGAAACTCGTCTCCACGCTTGGGAAGATACAGCTGCCGTTAATGAACGTGACAAAAGTGGTGTTCGACGCCGCCAAGGAAACAGCCGAGGTATCGCTGAATAATGGAGACCGGTTGAGTGGCATCGTGGATCTCTCTTCCATGGCCATCAAAGCCTCATGGGGAAAAGTCAAAATCGCCTCGCAGCATGTGCGAACCTTGACCGTCCATGGCAACGAAACAAACTGGAACTTGCGCGCCGAGTTTTCGACTTCCGATAATCCCACCGGCCCGTGGGCTTACGGCTGGACCGCGGATGCCGGAACGGCATTCACTAACTTCCAGTCTAAATGTCAATCGCGCGGTGGTGAAGGTTGGCGCTTGGATCCTGAGGCGCCTGTCGTCTGGATCAACCGGAGTAACCACGTAATTGATGCCGCAAAAACTGGAGAGGTGTCCTTGCACGCCGGGTCCAACGGCAGTCATTGCGTCGTACGCTGGAAGGCGCCGAGATCCTGCAAAGTTGTTGTAAAAGGCACATTCGGAGCCGGCGACTCAGGATCGGTGGACGTCAGGATACTTCACAATTCGATCGAACTGTTCAGTGTCGCCGACACCCGCAAAGACGAGCCGTTCGCGCTCGAGATAGAAGTCGCGCAAGGCGATACCGTGGACTTCGATGTGGGCGCCGGCATAAACGGCTATATCAATGGAAACACGCCTCTCGACGCGGATATTTCCGTGAAATGATCAACCGCATAATTCCGGTTGCCGGGTTAAACTAATATGAACATCCCGACTGTCTTGGCGCGCAGCGTGGTTTTGACGACGTTCGCCATGGCCATCGCGGCGCAGGCGGCCTATCTGGAATCCAATCCGGGCGACGCCGTGACGCATCCGGAGCCCGCGCCACGCATTCTTCCAGCGCCGCTCCCCGGCCGCGATAATCCGCTCGTCGCGCTGGCAACGCGCCTTGAGATCGGCGAGGCCTATTCCTATCGCGGGTTGACGGTGTACCCGCTGGTGCTACGCACCCATGGGTCCGGCCCCGACATCATGACACTCGACGAAGCGCTCGCCCACCATGATCTCAACATCCGCGAAAAGGAGGTCGGCCAGGTCTCGTTTGTCCAGGTTGGCAACGAGGGACGCCGCCCGGTTTTGCTCATGGCTGGCGAGATCCTGATCGGCGGCCGCCAGAACCGCGTCGTTCGCGACGATGTACTTTTGCCGTCCCGCTCAGCATTCATCGATGTCGCGGTGTACTGCGGTGAACAGGACCGTTGGCAGGCCGCCGATACGACGTTCAAGAGCGGCAACACCATGACCGCTCCCGGCATTCGCGAAATGGCCGCCGTAGCAGCATCCCAGGATAGCATCTGGCGCGAAATCGACGGCAAACTCCGGCAGGCAGAGGTAAAATCGGAGACACGCAGTTACCAGGCCTATTTCGAGGACAAGGAGATCAAGAATCGTCTTGAAGAATGCGTCCGACAGTTCCGCGCGTGCCGGACCAGCCGTACAGCGGGACTGATCGTGGTCGGCGGAGATCGCATTCTCGGCGGCGACATCTTCGCCGATCCGGGCTTGTGTTCACGGCTGTGGGACAAGATCGTGCGTTCCTACGGCAGCGATATCGTGATTCAGCCCTTGTTCCGCGAGCGGGACGACGGGGCCAAGCGCGGCGGGCCATCGCCAGCTATCGGACGCGAGGAGGTGCAGCGCCTGCTCGATCGCATCCGTACCGCCAGCCTCGATCTGCGCGACACGCCGGGTCTCGGTCGGCTATATCGCATCCGGGGCGGCCTTAACGGAAACGCGCTGATCCTCTCCGGAGAAGTGGTGCATGCCGCCGTATTCACCAAGGGCCGAGACTTGCCTCATCCGGTCCGTCCGCAACTCATGCCGCTCGGGGTCGTCGAGTAAGGACGACGGGGAATTTTGTTTGAAGCATATACGCGCCACAGACGTCTTTATCTTGGAAACAGCAATGGAGGAACCGCCATGAATCGTTACTTGTTCGCGCTGGCCTGCATCCTGATTACAAGTTCGGCGCCTGTTTTTGCATCCGGCATGTTGATTCCCAAGGATGACTCCATCCCGGCGCTGGCCATCGAAAGCCAGCGGGTGGATATTCAGATCAAGGATGGCGTCGCCACGGCCCGGATCGAGCAGGTCTTCAAAAACAGCGTCAATCGCGACCTGGAGGCGGTTTACGTATTTCCCCTGCCGGAAAACGCCAGCGTTTCCGACTTCGCCATGTATATCAACGGCAAACGCGCCAGCGGCGAACTCGTGGAAAAGGACAAAGCCCGGCGCACCTACGAGGATATCGTGCGCCGCTTGAAAGACCCCGGGCTGCTGGAATACATCGGCGGCAACCTCTTCCGCGTCAGCGTCTTTCCCGTGCCCGCCAACGGCCTGCAGAAAATCGAACTCGAGTATTCGCAGACACTGGCGTTCGACGGCGGAATCTACAAGTACATCTATCCGCTTAAGACCGGCGAAAAGGCCTCCCGCACACTGGCGGATTTCACCGTCGCCGTGCGCCTGAATTCCAAGCTGCCCATCAAAAGCGTCTACTCCCCGTCTCACAAGGTCGGCATTTCGCGCAAAGGCGACAAGGCAGCGGTGATCGGTTTTGAGGAGGATGCGGCCCTGCTGGATCGCGATTTCGTCCTGTACTACACCGTCTCGCAAAAAGAATTCGGCTTGAACCTGCTGACCCACGCGGCCGGGGACGACAAGGGATTTTTCATGATGATGCTCACGCCGTCCGTAGCCGGCCCGGAAACGGTCATGCCGAAGGATCTGACCTTCGTGTTCGACACCTCCGGCAGTATGGCCGGCAGCAAGATCGAGCAGACGCGCAAAGCGCTGGAGTATTGCGTGAAGAAGCTGCACGACGGCGACCGCTTCAACATCATCGGTTTCAGCACCGACGTCGCGCCCTTCAAGGAGTCGCTGGTGGAGGTCAACACCCGTAGCCGCGAGGAGGCGCTGGCCTTCATCCGAAAGGTCGAGGCGCGGGGCGGCACGGCCATGAACGACGCGCTGACCGCCGCCCTGGCGATGAACTACGAGCGCAAGCGACCGGCCATAATCCTGTTTCTCACCGACGGCCGGCCCACGATCGGCGAAACCGATCCCGACACCATTCTTGGCAACGTCAGCAAGGGCAACAAGGCCGGGGTCCGAGTCTTCGTGTTCGGGGTCGGCGTAGATGTCAATGCCCACCTGCTCGACAAGCTCGCCGGCCAGCATGGCGGCCTGCCGCAATATGTTGCGCCCGACGAAGACATCGAGGTGAAGGTCTCCAGTCTGGCCGACAAAATGAGCAATCCCGTGCTGAACAAGGTCCGCGTCGAGGTGGATAAGATTAAAACCTCCATGATGCACCCAGGGGTGCTGCCGGACCTGTTCAGCGGCGACCAGATCACCGTCTTCGGACGTTATCAGGGCAGCGGCGATTCCGTCATACGCCTCCAGGGAGAAGTGAACGGAGAAAAGCGCGAATTCGTTTACGAGGGCGCCTTCCCCGCGGCGCAATCCGAGAATAACTTCATTCCGCGTTTGTGGGCCACCCGTCGCGTCGGCTTCCTGCTGGACGAGATCCGCCTGCGCGGCGAAAACGCCGAGCTCAAGGGCGAGGTTGTCCGCCTCAGCCGCGAATATGGCATCATGACTCCTTATACCTCGTACCTGGTGCTCGAGGATGACAAGGCTTACGCCCAACACGGTATCGAACGCGATCTTAACGGCCGTCCTTCATCCGCGGCGAAAGACAGCGATGGATTCCTGTATGTCCAAAAGACCTCCAGGTCGGCGTCACAAAGAAGTTCGCCCGTCGCCGCCGGGTCCAAAGCATACGCGGAACAACCCACTGCACCGCAGCTGGCGCCGGTATTCGAAATGGGCAGCGGCGACATCGCGGCGGCGGCGGGGGCGCCTCTCGACTCCGTTTCCTCCGCAGCTTCCGGGGCAGGGATATCAGACAGGCCTACGCGCGCTCTGGGTGGACTCTATGCCCGCCGTGGTGCAGGCGAGTCGTCCGCCATGCGCGAGAATTCCGGCGCCAATGCGATCGCAATGAGCCAGGCAATTCAGGACTACAAGGGCCGGGACAACATCGCCAACGAGATCGCCACCGTCAAACATGCCGGCAAAAAGGTCTTTACGCTGATTGACGGCCGATGGATAGACAACGCCTTCAAGAAGGAGATGAAAACCATCCGCGTGCGGTTCGGCAGCGACGAATACTTCAAGCTGCTCAAGGACAAGCCGGAACTTAAGGATTACCTGGCCCTCGGCGCCAAGGTCACCGTCGTGCTCGATGACGGCACCGCGCTGGTGGTGGAATAGTATCTGGTTTCAAAAAAGCCGAAACAAGCCATGGAATGAGGAGGATGACATGAATATGACAGCGCTCTGCAGAACGATGCTTTTGACCGTTACGCTCGTCGGCGCGGTCTGGGCGGAAAACGAAACCAAGGAATCGCAGGTTCGCCTCGAACTCGACTTGAGCGACGGTTCGCGAGTCATAGGGGTCCCACGCTTCGAATCGGTCCCGGTGCAGACCTCCTACGCCAAAATTGATCTCCAACTAAAACAAATCCTCGCCATCAAGATCGGCGAAGATCATGAAACGGCATCTGTAGACTTACGGAACGGCGACAAACTGAAGGGTGTCATCAATCTTGAAACGATCAAGCTTGAAACGCTCTTCGGCAAAGTGACGATTGGCACTGAACACCTTAAGGGGCTTCGCGTTGTGTTGACCGGCGGGAAGATGGCGGACGGGCTAAAAGAGGGGCTGGTGTTGTATTATGCCTTCGACCGTGACGAGAACGGCAAGGTGTTGGACGGGAGCGGCAAGGGCAACCACGGAACCGTCAATGGCGCGCTATGGAATCCTAATGGACGGGTTGGTGGTGCATATAAGGTCGGAAAACGGCTGGGCTACCTCCAGACGCCGGACCAGGCAGCCTGGTCATTCGGCAGCAAGCCATTTTCGATCTGTCTATGGCTCAAACTGGATGCGCTTCCCTCCGGCGAGCAGATGTTGATCGGACACGACGAAGGCGGAGGGCAAAGGAACAAGTGGGTGTTCGGATTTTCCAACGGCGACTTGTACTTCCATATCAATAATCCCAACAGCGCGAGCTATAGAATTGCGGCCTATCCATGGACGCCGCAGGTTGGCAAGTGGTACCACTTAGCCGTTACCCGCAGTGAAAACGGCTATAACACTTACGTTGACGGGTTTTGTGTTGCAACGGACAGTAATCGCGCGCCCGTCCCCACGGCCGAGGCGCCACTTACCATCGGTCAAGCCGAGGGGCTATATGTGGAGGGGCTGATCGACGAAACCATGATCTTCGACCGGGCATTGTCGAATGAGGAGGTGAAAAACCTTTACGAGTCCCAGAAGTGATGGGCGTAACTGGAGCGCCAGGGGCTTTCATCCGGCGGTGTCGTGTTCGACAACCTCAAGATCCGGAATTACGCCAAGATGAATTTCAGCGACCGGACTGACGAGTAGCGCCCGAAAAAGACTAACAATGCGTTCGCGTGCGGTATTCCTTTACTGGCTTCTGATCTTCGTGCCGACGGTCATCACCGGCGCGCTGCTGGCCCGTCTGTTGCGGCACGAGCAGGAACGGCTGACCCGCACCGCCCAGACGGCGGCCGAGTCGCAGGCGCGCCTGATCGCCGACCAGGTCTCCGCCGCCGTTCAGGATTTGGAGAACGGGCTGCTCGCGCAACTCCAGGCCATTCCGCGCGACCGGCTACGCTCCACGCTGGAGGCGTGGGAACACGACAATCCGCTGGTGCGCAATGTGTTCATACTCGGGCCGGACGGCAATCCGCTGTTGCCAGAACCGGGCCAGTCGTTGACCGACGAGGAGCGCGCCTTCCTGCGCCGCTACGCCGCCTTCTTTCAGTCGGAGTCCGCATGGGATCCACCGCGCGGCGATCTCGGCGAGCCCGCGCCTGTCCCTTCCCCGCGGCAGGAGGTGCGCCGCTCGCTCGCGCAAACCACCCGCGTTCAGAAATTAAAGACTCCCGGCGCCGGGTGGCTGCCGTGGGTAAGCGATAACCGTTTGCATCTGCTAGCCTGGGTGCGGCCGGCGCAGGCCGCGGACGGCTACACAGCCTACGGGGTCGAGATCGAAATGGCCGCACTGCTGGCGCGCCTGGTGGGCGCTTTGCCGCCGCACGCCGCGCCTGGCTACGCCTATGCGCTGATGGATGACGCCGACAAGGTGGTTCACCAGCGCGGGGCGGAGGAGATCGTCGCCAGCACCCGCAAATTGACAACCATCAGCCTCGCGCCCAACCTGCCGCACTGGGAGGTCGCGCTCTATGGCACAGGCGCCACGGCTGACGCCAGCCGGGGAATGGCGCTGCTGTCGGGTACGCTGGCCGCGCTCTTTATCGCCGCCATCGTCGCCGGCGCCACGCTTCTGCTCGGTCAGGCGCGCCGCCACATGCGCGACGCCCAGCGCAAAAGTTCCTTCGTCTCGAACGTCTCGCACGAGTTGAAAACCCCGCTCACCACAGTCCGGCTTTACGCCGAACTGCTCGCCGCCGACCGCGTGCCGGACGAAGCCAAACGCCGGCATTATCTACGGGTTATCGTGGAAGAGAGTCAGCGGCTGACACGGTTGGTCAACAACGTCCTCGATTTCAGCCGATTGGATCAGCATCGCAAACATTACCGCGTGGAGCCGTTGGAACTGCGCAGGTTTTTAAGCGACATGCTGCAGGATCAGCGGCGGCGCATCGAGGAAGCCGGGCTGCAACTGGAGGCCGCCCTGCCAGATGTTCCCATCACGGTCGCCATCGATCGCGACGCCCTGGAACAGGCCATGCTCAACCTGCTCGATAACGCCGCCAAGTATGCCGCCGCGGGCGGTAAGTTGCGCGTTGAACTTGTCCCCCGCCCCGACGGCGGCGCGGCGATCAGGCTGCTCGACCGCGGGCCCGGAATTCCGCCGGAGCATCGCGCGCGTCTTTTCGAAACCTTTTATCGCGTGGATGACACGCTTACCTCCAGTCAGTCCGGCACGGGGCTCGGACTGAGCCTGGCCCGCCGTATGCTCCGCGAACTGGGCGGGGAGGTGCGCTTCGAGCCGCGCGAAGGCGGAGGAGCCGTGTTTATCGTGGAACTTTCAAGGAGGTGAGACATTTTTCGGCGGCGCCACGACCTCGACGCCTGTTCGATCGGCGCCCCACTCGGGCGGCAAGACCACCTGTCCCGAGGCCAATTCGATCCGCAGTCCCTCGCTTGGACGATGCCTGGCGACGATGCGAACCTGCCCCTGCCGTCCGAGGATCGTCAGTTTCCGCAATCCGTCCACGGGAATCCAGACACTTGCTCCGACATCGAGATCGGTGACCAATCCAACTCGTTTGAAACGTAGCGCCAACTTTTCGCCTTTGCCGGTTGCATCCGGGGTGCGCGCGACAAGACAACGCACACCGCTGCCCGGCACGCCGAAGCCGCGCCCGGTTCCCACCAGACGCACTTGATTGTCGCCTTCGTCGAGATGCACGGTCAGATCGGCGTTTTCGAAAGCGATCGCCAGTTCTCCCGCGGGCGGCCAGCGGTAGGAAAGCTCGTCATAAACCGGCATTCCGAGCATCACTCCGCCCAGCGCCCCCACGCCCAGCAGAACGCCCAGCCAAACCCGCCATGACGCCGTTCGGCCGGCCGGCGGCGCCGCGCCGCTTGCCAGGGCGTCCTCGCGGCCCGGAAGATTGAAGACGAAATAATACAGCGCCCAATTGACCAGCAGCACCAGCCATGCCGACCAAAGCACATCCGACGGGAAATGCGCTCCCGCCAGCATTCGCCCATAACCGACCAGGGTGCCATATGCCATGGCGGCCGCCAGCGCCAGCGCCCCGATCCAGCGGCGGCGGCGGCGGAATAAGAAATAGAAAACCGTCAGGTAGTAGCCGATCGAACTATGTCCGCAGGGAAAGGCCCGGCCTTGTCCCGCCTGTCCGCGCTCCCACGGCCCGCGATGCTGCAAAGCCCCGCCAAAGGCTTCCACCTGCCGCGGACGCGGGCGCCCCCACGCCTGTTTAAGCACACCGTTGACCACCAGGCCCGGGCCCAGACTGAGCGCAAAGAGCACGAACAGCGCATGCGCCCGCCAGCGCGTCCAGCGGGGATGCTTCCATCCCCGCCACAGCACCCAGACGGATGCCGCCACCACCGCCAGCGCCGGCACGGGCGCCAGCACGTCCTTGAGCCAGGCCCAGAAAAGCGTCTGATGCTGCGTCCAGCCCTCCTCCACACCCGGCGTGAACAGCGGACGCATCCAGACGATGTCGCGCGCGCCGTCACTGAAAAACCACTGCGTCGCCGCCATCAACGCCGCGAGCACCAGCAGGTCCGGCAGCCACAGCCGCCAATACCGGGAGGCGCCCGGCCGGCCGGAGGGCGCGCCACACCCGCTGGAAAATTTGGCGGCGATTTCCGTCATGTTGGTTCTTACGGATCGAGGTTTTCCAGCGCCATGGTCTGAAAATTCACCCGCCGGTAATAGCAGTTGCGCGGCTGGCCCTGGGCGTTCCTGGTGTGGCAGATGCGGCCGCGGCGCGGGCGTACGCGGTAGACCAGCGAGTTCTGCTCGCAGTTCACCAGCACTTCCAGCAATTCGAAGGTCTCGCCGGAGGTCTTGCCCTTCTCCCACAGTTCGTTGCGCGAGGTGCTCCAGAAGATCGCCGTGCGCTCGGAAATGGCCTTCTGCAAAGCCGCGGCATTGGTATACGCAATCAGGATCACCTCCCGCGTATCGGCATCCTGTACCGCCACGGGAATCACATCCGAACACACACGCGCGATCTTGGCAATCTTGGAGAAATCAAGTTTCAAAACAGCGCCTTCTTCGAGTTCCTTCATATGCTTATCTTCCTTGAATATCCCGCATGACATTCGGGATTTCATCTATCAGATCACCGGCCGTCAGTCCCGCCTGGGACTGGTGTGCCGCCGCGCAGTCACCCGCCAGCCCATGCACAAAGACGCCCGCGCAGGCCGCCGCGAAGGGGGCCAGCCCCTGCGCCAGGAATCCGCCTATCAGTCCTGTCAGCGCGTCGCCCATGCCGCCCGCGGCCATGCCGGGATTGCCGTTTAGATTGACGTAGAGCGGCGGACTATCGTGCGCTGCCACGAGGGTGCCCGCGCCTTTCAAGACCACCACGGCATGCGTCAACTCGGCCGCGCGCGTCGCCGCCACGAAACGATCGGCCTGCACTTCCGCCACGGTCCATCCGAGCAGCCGCGCCATCTCGCCCGGATGCGGCGTGATCACCACCGGCCCGGCCGCCTGTCGCAGAGCCTCGGGACGCCCCGCGAACCCATGCAGCGCATCGGCGTCGAGCAGCAGCGGCACCGTCACCGTTTCGAGCAGACGGGTCACCAGGCCGGCGCTTTCGGCGTGGCGCGTAAGTCCGGGCCCCGCCGCCACGGCCTGAAATCCCGCCAGGCGCCCGATCCAGGCGTTCCAACCGTCGGCGCGCAGGCTGCCGATTTCCGTTTCCGGTCCGCCGTGGGTCATGGCTTCGAGCATTGCCCCCGCCACCACCGGCACAATTCCTTGCGGCGCCCAAACGGATACCAGGCCGACCCCGGATCGCAGTGCGGAGCGCCCGGTGAGCGCGATCGCCCCGGCGTAGCCGGCCGCGCCGCCGATCGCAAGAAGATGGCCGAAATCGCCCTTGTGCGCGGTACGCGCCCGGCGCGGCAAGAGCGGCGCCACGTCCGCAATGGTCAGCAGTTCAAGCCCCGCCGGCAGTGTGTTCGTCAGTTCCTCAGGGATGCCGAGCGAAATCACCTCGACGGCGCCAATCACCGGCAGCGCATCGGGCATCAACATGCCCTGCTTGGGCAATCCGATGGTGGCCGTCAGATCGGCCGTCACCACATCCCCCGGCGCCGTGCCCGTGTCGGCGTCGAGTCCCGACGGCACGTCGATCGAGACCACCAGCGCGCGATCGGCCAGACTGTTGATGTAGCCTATGGCGCCCGCCGCCGGACCGCGCGGCGGTCCCTGCACACCGATCCCGAGAACCCCGTCCACCAGAATCTGGCATGGTTCGGCGTCATCGATGGCGTCGTCCCACGCCTGCCTGGTGGGCAGTTCTCGGAAAGGCACCCCGGCCGCCCGCATTTTACTGAAATGGGCCAGCGCATCGCCGCGAATCTCGGCGGCGTTACCCGCCAGCAGCAATTCGACGTCATGCTCGTCCTCGTGAAGAATTCTTGCCGCCACAAAGGCGTCTCCGCCATTGTTGCCCCGGCCTGCCACCAGTTGAATGAAAGGATCCATGAAATGGTGGCGGTCGCAGAGCCGTTCGACGAGAATCGCCACGCCGTGGCCGGCGCGGTACATGAGTTCCTCGCCGGGCAGTTCGAACTCGTCCGCCGCCAGCCGGTCGATCTCCCGCATGCGTTCGGTGGTAATGGTCTTCATTTATGAAACCAGCAGCGCGTGCGCCACGGAAAAATGACGGGTATGCGAAAGGCTGATCAATACGCCCGCCACGCCGCGCTGGCGGGCCAGCTCCGCGCCCAAGGGCCCCAGCCGCGTCGAAGGCGCGCCGGTGCGCGGATCTTTGACGACCTCGATGTCCAACCAGCCGAGCCCTTCGCCAATGCCAGTGCCAAAAGCCTTGGAAACGGCCTCCTTGACGGCGAAACGTCCGGCGTAGTAAAGCCACGGCGCCGCCTTGGATTCACAGTAGGCCTGTTCCGCGGGCAGATAGATGCGGTCGCGAAAACGGGCGCCCCAGCGATCGAGCAACTCGCGCACCCGCTCGTTTTCCACCAGGTCCACGCCCGTGCCGAGCACACGCCCGCCCTGCGCCGCGTCCGTCACGGCAAACCTCCGGCATACCGCGAAAGCGCCGCCGACATCTCGGCGACCGCCTGGCGCAGCCCGATGAAAACCGACCGACAGACGATGCTATGCCCGATGTTCAGCGTGTCCAGATGCGGCACGCTCATGATGCCATGCAGATTGTCGAGACTGAGTCCATGTCCGGCGTTGACCTTGAGTCCGCGCCGGTGCGCCAGGCGCGCGCCTTCGATCAGGCGGGCCAGTTCGGCGGCGGCGTCCGCCTCCGCGGCGTTGCAATAGCGCCCGGTATGCAATTCGATGACCGGCGCCCCGCTGCAAGCCGCGGCTTCGATCTGGCGGGGTTCGGGATCGATGAACAAACTCACCTGGACTCCGGCCCGCGCCAGCGCGTCAACCGCATCGTGAACAGACGCCGCCTGCCCGGCCACATCGAGACCGCCCTCGGTGGTCAACTCATGCCGCCGCTCGGGCACCAGGCAGACCTCGTCCGGCCGCACAGCGACGGCGATGGCGACGATTTCCGGCACAATCGCCATTTCAAGATTCAACCGCACACCGGGCTCCCGGCGCAGGGCATAGACGTCGCGGTCCTGAATGTGACGGCGGTCCTCGCGAAGGTGAATGGTGATCCCCTGGGCCCCGCCCGCCAGGCAGGCCTGCGCCGCGGCGACGAGATCGGGGTAGGCCGTGCCGCGCGCCTGGCGCAGCGTGGCGACATGGTCAATGTTTACCCCAAGACGGCATCCGTTCGCGCTCATGGCGGGACGATACACCGTCTTGTCGCCGCACGCAAGCCGAGTTCAAATTCCAACTAAAGCGGCGCGGGTATTATGCGTGGAAGGTTAGAATCAGCAGTTTGTATCCTATAATCAGTAGCATCCCGATGGATGCAGGTTGATAGGCTGAAGGCTGTTAGAGTGTTAGGAAATACTTGTATTCATGTTCGATTTCGCGGCACGTCATTTACGACACCTGAAGTTCGTTCGCATGCAATTATACCTAACAGCCTTCAGCCTAAACTGCTTCAGCCTTAGCGTCCCTGTGGGACGCTAGCGGTTCTTCATTTACACGAGGAAAGGACCGCCTTCACGGGACGTCCGGCGATCAGTTTCTTTCCGTCGGAGAAGCCTTCCTCACGGCCTTTGAGTTCCGCGATCATCGCGCCACGCCATTTTTTCAGGCTGCCCGCGTCTTTGGCGGACGCCGCAAGATCGTTCAACTCCGCCGCATCCCTGTCCAGATCGAAAAGCTGCTCATGTCCGTTCCCGCTGTACCAGACATATTTCTGATGGCCGTCCGTCAGGTAATGCACCGAGCCCTGGTATGGAGATCCATGTTCGCCATGTATGTAGGGATGAAGTTCCACATCCCTGCCGCGGGCGTTCGCCAGGAAACTGCGTCCCTCGACCGACACGGGAATTTCCAGACCGGCGCATTCCAGCAGCGTGGGCATCAGATCCATCAACTCGACAACCTGTCCGCTGACAGAATTCGCCTTGATATCGCTCCCCTCCGGGCCTCTCAGAATCAGCGGAATTCTTGCGGATCCTTCGTAGGGAAGGCCCTTCCTGAACAGGTTATGGTCGCCCATCAGGTCGCCATGGTCGGAGACGAAGCAGACATAACTGTTTTTCCATTGTCCGAACATCTGTAGCGTTTCCAGAAACCTGTTGATCTGGTGGTCGATATGGGTCATGTGCCCGTAATAACCGGCGCGCGCACCCTGTAGCGCCTCCGGCGAAACCTTGCCGTACCAGAGGTCCGGTCGCCCTGTTTGCGCATCTCCGGCAAACATCTCGCTCCACGCCCCCACCGGCGGGGGCGGCATTTTCAAATCCTTGTAGAGTTCATACGCCCAGGCCGGAGGATTGAGCGGCGGATGCGGACGGTGCAGCGACATGAACAGGAAAAAGGGCTTGGTGGGATCCCTTTTCCGCAGGAAGTCGATCGACTGCGACACCACGAAATTCGTCGGATGCGTGTATTCAGGTTTGTCCCAGGGACGCACGGTATAGGCGTTGCAGTTCAAACCGTCCTCGAAATCGTTGGCATCGCGCCCAAGCTCCTGCCTGAGCCAGGGATGATAGTCGTCAACCAGATCATGATCGCGGGGATGGGCGTCATGACTGAAGTGGAGAAATCCATCGTGCAGGAGCACGTTCTCGAAGCCCACGCGGTTGCGCGCGGGATGGACGTGCATTTTACCGACGGCCTGCGTCTGATAGCCCTGGCGCGTGAACTCGGAGGCCAGCGTGACCGGATAATTCCATGGCACGCCATCCTGATAACCCACGCGCCCATGGGTCTCCGGCCGCAGCCCGGTGAAAAGCGAGGCCCGGGCGGCGATGCATGAAGGACAGGCGGCGTAGGCGCGCGAAAAGCGCGCGCCCTCCAGCGCAAGCTTGTCGAGATACGGCGTCCGGACCACGGGATGACCGGCGATCCCCAGGCAGTCCCCGCGCCACTGGTCAACACAGATCAGGATTACGTTGGGCTTGACTGCGGGCATTTTTAATCGTTCCCAACCTTGTGCGGAAGGCCGACGCTACAGCGTGTCGTTCATGCCGAGCACCCCGAGAATGCGGTCGAGGTCCTCGTTGGAATAGAAATCCACCTCGATCGTGCCCTTGGTCTTTTTGCCGTTGGCCAGGGTGCGGCAGGGCTGGAGGCGTACGCTGGTTCCAAAATGCTCGTGCAGCCACTCGGAGAGGCGCGCGACGTGACTGGCCGGCAGTTCCGAACGCTGTTCGCGCGGCTTGCGCGGCGCGTGCTGCAGGCGCGCGACGCGGCGCTCCAACTCGCGCACCGAAATCCGTTCCTGGACCACCTCTTCGGCCAGACGGTTCTGCTCCGCCTCGTTGGTCAGGCCCAGCAGGACCTTGGCGTGGCCCGCGGAAAGCAGGCCCTCGAAGATAAAGGCTCGGACCTCGGACGGCAGGCCCAAAAGACGCAGCGAGTTGGTGACGGATGCGCGCGCCTTGCCGATGCGGGCGGCGATCTCCTCCTGCGTGAGCCCGAACTTCTCGGCCAGGTTGCGATAACCCTCGGCTTCCTCGATCGCGTTCAGATCCTGGCGCAGCAGATTTTCAACCAGCGCCAGCTCCAGCGCGGCGCGGTCCGGCACGTCCATGACGATCACCGGCACCTCGGTGAGCTGGGCTTCGCCAGCTGCCCGCAGACGGCGCTCGCCCGCGATCAATTCGTAGTCGTCGCCCGCGCGGCGCACCAGCAGCGGCTGCAACACACCATGTTCGCGGATGGAGTTCGTCAGTTCATCCAGCGCTTCCCGAGCAAACTGGCGGCGCGGCTGAAAAGCATTGGGCCGGATGCGCGCGAGCGGCAGCCGCACCACATCGCCCGCCGTGGTCGCACCCACCGGCGCGGATGCTTCCACAGACGCCGACGTAACCGCCGCCGGCGCCGGAGTCTCCTGCATCAGCGCGCCCAAGCCGCGCCCCAAGCCATGTTTGACTGCCATGATCGCATCGCCCCGCCGGCGCGCAGCGCGCCGGGCCCGGGCCTTCGATTATTTACGGGCAAACAAGGGGGATGCGCGGCCCGCGCGGAAACTGTTGACGCTGCCGGACGAGCCGCCCGCGCCGCTGTTTTCCTCCGCCTCGGCCGCCGCCGGCGCATTGTCTACGGACTCGGAGCCGGTCGCGCCGACATCCTCGCCAGAGGCGTTGATCTCGCTCTTGCCCACGAAACTTACCCCGTCCTCGACGATCAGACGTTTGCCCTTGATGTCGCCCATCACGCGCGCGCCGGAACGCAGCTCGATCCGGTCCTTGGCCACGATGTTGCCTGCCAGGCGTCCGTAGACCGTGATCGCGTTCACCGTCAGGTTGCCCTTGACTTGCGAGGTCTTTTCGACCAGCACGTCGCCGCCGCAGGCCAGGTCGCCCGCCAGGCGTCCCGCCAGCCGCACACCGCCGGTGCACTTGACATTACCGGTGATTTCCACATCGTCCGCGATGATCGTCTTTGGCTCTTCCATGGTTCCTCCTTGTGAAATCCGATGTTCCGTCATAGTCTTCCGCCTTTCCAGTTTCTCTTATACATTCGCGCGCGGTTCAGGGATATTGTCCCGGCCGCGCCAGTCCCGCATTTTCCGGCAGTCCGAACAACAGGTTCATATTCTGGACGGCCGAGCCGGCCTGGCCCTTGACTAGATTATCGATGTGCGAAATCACCCGCAACTTGCGGGTGCGGCTGTCCACATCCACAATCAGGTTGCAGTAGTTCGTGCCGCGCACATGCATCGAGCCGATCGCGGCGCTGCGATCGTAAATGCGCACGAAGAGATCGTTGCGGTAGAACTCGCGGTAAATCCCGACCGCCTCCGCGGCGGTCAGGTCGCGGGTCAACTGGCCGTACAGGCACGACAGAATGCCGCGGCAGACGGGCACGACCTGGGCGGTGAAGGTCACGCGTATCTCGCGGCCGGCCTGTAGTCCGAGCTCGCGCTCGATCTCGCAGACATGCTGGTGTCCCGCCAGTTTATAGGCGTTCATGTGGTCATAGCGCGCCGGATAATGAAAAACCGCGCTGGGCTTCTTGCCGGCGCCCGAGACGCCGGTCTTGCAGTCGCAGATTGCGCTGAACGGTTCGATCAGATTGTGCTTGGCCGCCGGCGCCAGACCCAGGATGCAACTCGCCGCGAAACAGCCGGGATTGCCGACCAGCCGCGTGTTCTTGTTAATCCGCGCGCGGTGCAACTCGGCCAGTCCGTAGACGGCCTGCGGCAGGAGCTCCGGCGAGGCGTGCTGCGGCTCGCGGCCGATGCGCGTGGCATACTCGGCATAGGCTTCCGCCGTGTTGAACCGGAAGTCACCGCTGTAATCCACCACCTTCGCGCCGCTCGCCAGAATCTGCGGGGCCAGTTTCATGCCCACGCCGTCGGGCGTCGCCGTAAACACGACATCCACCGGTTCGTTCGCGACCGGATCGTCCGGCGCCACGATCGGCAGATCGCAAAAGCCCGCCAGATGCGGATAAAGCCGACTGATTGGTGTGCCGACGTCGCAGGTGTCAACCAGACAGGCCAGTTTGGCGTCCGGATGGCTGTTGAGCAACTCGATCATGCCAACGCCGCCGTAGCCGCCGGCTCCAATAACTTTGGCTCGAATCATTTGGGTCCCCCCCGCAAAAACACGGCCCTCATGATGCGTTTGATCGCGAATGGTGTCAAGCGTCATGCGAAACTGTTCTCAACCCCGCAGCCAGGCCAGCGCATATCGCAGTTCCGCGGCCAGACTCTGTTCCACCGGCCTGGCGCGCAGGGCGGCCGGCAAAACGCTGAAGGTGTAGGTCTCGACTTCGAGGTGCGGATGTTCCAGGCGCCGCACATGATCGCGCAGTCCCGCAGTCAGGGCATCCGCCGTCGTGCGGATCGTTCCGCCGCCGCGCCAGTCCAGCGGCACATGCGCATGAACGCGCGCCTCGCCGCCGGGCGCCGTGCCGTTCCGGCAGGCCGCCAGATACTCCGGCAGATCGGCATAAGCGTGCCGCTCTCCGGCGGCATCCCAGGCCTTCACCTGATGCAGATAGACCTGGTCGGCGAAAGGGGCCAACTCCGCCGCGCGGGCCGGACCCGTTATCTTGAGGGCGGCGCTCAACTGTAATTTCGACAACCTGATGCCGGCGTTTTGCAGACTTTCGAGACTAGCCGACAGTTCTTCGCCCTGGATCGCCAGGTGGCAGGTGTCCACGCAGACGCCCACATGCCGCCGCAGCAGCCTTTCCGCTTCCGGCATCGCGCAATCCATCAGCGCGCCTACGACCGGACTCCCGTCGGGAATCAAGCGCTCGCTGAAAAAACGCGCAGTCTCGCCGGTGGTCTCCAGCATGCAATCCGGTTCCGGTTCCAGACCCAGATGGATTTCCCGTCCCGTGCGCCGTTCCAGTGCCGCCAGCGCGGCCGCCGCCGCCGCCAGTTGCCCGGCAATCCGTCGTTGATCCTCGACCCCGTTCAGCCAGGCTTTGTACGAACCCGGCACGGTGCTGATGCTGCCGTCCTGCCCCTCCGGCAGGAGTTCGGCCAAAAGTTCCGCCAGGCGCAGGGTATAGTTAAGCCGCTCGGGCATCCGCCAATCGGGAAGGTAAACGCCGGTCTTGACCGGGACGCTGTGAAAGGCGCCGTATGGAAATCCATTCACGCTGAAGACATACAGACCGTGTTCCGTCAGCCAATCGCGCCAGGCCGCCGCGCCGCCGGAGCGGCGCAACTCCTCGACCGCGCCGGCCGACAGACGCAGCCCCAGACCGAAGGGCGCGTCCGGCGAGAGCAGTTGCTTGACGGCCGTAGCATACCGGGTCACCGCCGCCTTCACATCCTCCCAACTCTCGCCGGGATGAATATTCAGACAGTAGGTCAAATGACCATCGCGTGTGCCGGGCGCATGCATAAGGCTTTTACGGTTCGGGATAGGACGCCCATTGAGGGCGGCTTACCACATCGCTCCGGCGTACCAGCGGCGCGGCGGCGACGTCGATCCGCCTTGGCGGCATCCTCTTCTGAAGTTGGCGACGAACGAAGGCCGCCGAAAGAATTTCCTCCGACGCATAACCCGGAGCGTGTTGCCTTCCCAAATCTTGACCATGCGCGTATGTCGCCTATTTCTTTGTCCGCCAGTTTCGCAAATAAGCCGCGGACGCGGTAATCGCCGCGTGATCCATGGCGTGTTCTTCACGCCGCCGCCCGATGCCGTCCGGGAAGGTCAGGGTCAGGCGCCCGCCCAGATGTTCGCGGAACCGTTCCAACCCGTCCAGAATCGCCAAGCCGCCGTCCGTCCCGCGCGTTTCGAGCAGCGGATGCCAGATCGCGAGTCCGCATTCGGTCAGGCCACGCAGCAGCGCTTCGCGCACCGCCGGCGTCACCCAGCCGGCCTGGGCCGCATAGGTCGTATCCAGCGCGATGCCGATGGCCACCGCTTCGCCGTGTCGCACGGCGTGTTGGGAGAGCACCTCCAATCGATGCGCCGACCAGTGTCCGAAATCCAGCGGGCGTGCGCTGCCCATTTCGAAGGGATCGCCGCCCGTGCGAATGTGTTCCAGATGCAGTTCGGCGCAGCGCCGGACCAGATGACGCATGACCTCCGTATCGCGCCGCCGCACCGCCCCGGCCTCGCGGCAGAGGAAGTCGAAGAAGACCGCGTCCTTGAGCAAGGCCACCTTGAAGGCCTCCGCGGCGCCGCCGCGCCACTCGCGGTCGGGAAGCGTCGCCAGAAAGTCATGATCCACCAGCACGGCAAAGGGCGGCGCGAAGACGCCGATCAGATTCTTGACGCCATCGAGGTCGATCCCGTTCTTCACGCCGACGCCCACGTCGTTTTGCGCCAGGACCGTTGTCGGCACGCGCACGAGCCGCAGTCCGCGGTGGACCAGGGCCGCGGCCAGACCGACCGTGTCGAGCAGTCCGCCGCCGCCGAGCGCCAGCACGACGCTCTGCCGGTCCAGGTTACGCGCCTGAATCCAGCGCATGACCTGAAAGGCTCCGTCCCAGCCCTGCTTGGACGCCTCGCCGGCGGGCAGCGCTTCCAAGTCGCCCACCAGTTCCAACCGGTCCGCATGTCGCAGGACATAGGCCGCCAGGCGCGCCCCCAGATCGGGCCAGGCCCGTAAAAGTCCGGCCTCGGACACCGCCAGCAGACGATGGCGGCGCCCTTCGCGCAGTCGATCCACGGCGGCGGCCAGCGCGGGATTGGCGGGATTCAGGATATCCGCATCGAATATCACCGGGTAATCGAACGGCACATTCAGATGTTGCGTCAAAATTTCCACGTCATTCCTCCAGGCCACGACGCATGGCCTCCGCCAGATCCAGCAGCGTACGGCCCCCACCCAACTTCAGCTCGCCGTCGCTGGCCCAAGCGGTCTCGGTTTCGGCGCCGCCCACGCGTCCATGCGAACCGCGGATGCGCGCCGCATCGAGGCTCACGCCGCCGGGCGGCCAGCCGAAGAACAGTTCCAGCGGGTCATAGCCCGGCTTGTTGTGTATATCCACATGCCGGGCGTAATCCGGCGCCTCGGCGTCGCGCTCCCACCACGGATAGGCCAGCCAGGCATCGGGCGCGGCGACGGCGATCAGGTCGCCCCCGGCGGCATGGTTTACACCGCGCGCTGAGGCCGCCGCGCGATCCCAGACTTCGGCGATGCCGGGCGTGGCGCGCAAGGCGGAGGCGGCGGCCGCCAGCGTGCCCGGATCGGAAACGTAGACATGCGCCACCTGGTGATCCGCCACGGCGAAGGCGCGGCTGGCGGGCAGGTCGGCATACAGCCGCCTTTGCACCTCGCGCACACGCAGCATGCCGGCCTGCCGCAAGGCGCGGTTGGGGAAAACCGCGCGCCGGACCGGCGCGATGGCGTAATCGCCGAAGATCAGGGTCGTATAGCCGTCTTCGCGGGCGGCGCGATGGAGCAGCGCGATCTGGCCTTCGACCGCATCCAGCGCGCGACCGGCCCGCGCATCTTCGGGGCCGAAGCGCTGCAGGTCGTAATCGAGTCCGGGCAGATAGGTCAGGCAGAGTTCCGGCGCATCGGGCTCGCGCAGCAGCGCGGCGGTGGCCTCGGCGATCCAGCCGGAGCCGCGCACCGAGGCCAGCGGGCCCCAGTACTGGCGCAGATGAAAACGCCGCCCCACCCGCCCGCGGAGCCGCTCGTAGAGATCAACGGGCTGCGCATAGACGGCGTCCACCAGCCCGCCGCCATGTTTATGAATCGGCGCCGGCGTGAGCAGCAGGTCAACCGATTCCCCCATGCTTTGCTGCCAGAAACAGAGTCCCACGCGACCGCCGCGCCGCCGGAACTCATCCCAGATGCGCGCTCCCCGCACCAGCGCCGCAGCCTGTTCCCAAAAGAGCGTCTTGTGCAGCTCGCGGAGGTAGATGCCGTTGCCGGGCATGCCATGCGCGGCCAGCGGCGCGGCCGTGCGGAAGGCCGCCTGCGCCGGACAGGTCAGCGCCGGGAAGGCCGGCACAAGGCGCTGCACGGTAAAACCCGCCAGCGGACGCTCCCCGCGCCAGCGGCGCACGAAGTCCGCCCCCAAACCGGCCACCTGAATGATCAGCCATTTGTGCATCTTCAACCGGCGGCGACTCGAATGGTCGCGCGCCGGCGGTAATTATGGCAAAAAAAGCGGGCGCTCACCACGGATTATATAGCGGATCATTCATCGAACTTGACCGAACTTGACAGATGCCCGCTCTTTCCCTATATAGATGACCTTTCAACGAGGACCATCCGGCGCAAGCCGCGGGGTCTACTCGTGAAGGGAGGCGATTTGTCCCGTGGCTCAAGTAAAAGTACGCAAAGGTGAAACCGTCGATAAGGCGCTCCGCCGTCTGAAAAAGATTTTGGACAAGGAAGGCCTGATGAAGGAAGTGCGGGCTCACCGTTACTTCGAGAAACCCAGCGAACGCAGGCGCCGCAAGGCGGCGCGTTCGAGGGCGCGCGGCGCCCGTGCCTTGCGCGAGTTATAGTCTCACGTTCGCAACCAGGGCTTCCTGACGGCAGCAATTCTGTCGCAGGAAGCCTTTTGCTTAGGCTGAAAACACTTGAATAACGCCTACAGTCTCACGACCCGCTGGAATGCCGGACGCCACACCTCGGGCGAGGCGATGATCGAGGAAATCCTGGCGCTGGGATTCCGGCAGGTGGAATTGGGTTTCGATCTGACGCTCGACCTCGTTCCCGGCGTGCGGCGCTGCGTGGCCGACGGGCGCGTTAAGGTCGGCAGTCTGCATGCCGTCTGTCCCCTGCCCGTGGGCGCGCCGACGCCGCACCCCGAACTTTACACGCTGGCCCATCCCGACGAACACATCCGCGCGCTGGCGGTGCGCCACCTCGGCGGCACGCTGCGCTTCGCCGCCGAAGTCGGGGCGCGGGTCGTCGTCGTCCATGCCGGCAATGTGGAAATGCGCGCGCTCACGCCGGAGTTGATCGCCGCCTGCGCGGAGGCGCAACCCAACCAGCGCCACTGCGAACAACTGCGGCTGAAGTTGCTGAAAGCGCGGGAAAAGGCCGCGCCAAAACAGATCGAGTGGCTCTATCGCGGATTGGACGAACTGCTGCCAGTCGCCGAGTCCCGCGGTGTCCGGCTCGCGCTGGAACTGCTGCCCTCCTGGGAGTCCATCCCCACCGAAATCGAGATGGAACAACTGATGGAGCGCTACGCCTCGCCCTGGTTGCGTTATTGGCACGATCTGGGCCATGGCCAGATACGCGAGAACCTCGGGCTCAGCGGCCACCTGCGCTGGCTGCAGCGACTGCGACCCTACCTGGCGGGCATGCATGTCCACGACGTCGCTCCGCCCGCCGGCGACCATCTCATGCCGCCGCGCGGCAAGCTGAATTTTCCGGGCTTCCGCAATGTCGCGGCTGGCGATATACTGCGCGTGATCGAACCGTCCAGGACGATCGCCGCCGCGGAGATCGTCGAGGGACTCGCGCTGATTCGCAAAGCGTGGGATTAAGCGTTTTGTTGTCGAACCATGAAGCATCGCACTTGGAGAACACGCCCATGAAAAAGGCCCTCGTCACGGGTATCACCGGCCAGGACGGATCTTATCTTGCCGAGCATCTGCTCGCGCAGGGCTATCAGGTCTTCGGCATGGTCCGCCGCGCCAGCACCGAGAACTTCGAGCGCATCGCGGCCATTCAGGACCGCATCACGCTGGAACAGGCCGATCTGCTGGATCAGCCTTCGCTGATCGACATCATGGGGCGGATTCAACCCGACGAGATTTACAACCTGGCAGCCATGTCGTTCGTGCCCACCTCCTGGAGTCAGCCGGTTCTGACCGGCGAGTTCACCGCGCTGGGCGTTACGCGCATGCTCGAAGCCTACCGCCACGCCTGCCCCAAGGCGCGCTTTTACCAGGCCTCGAGCAGCGAAATGTACGGCAAAGTCCGCGAAGTCCCGCAGACCGAGCTGACGCCCTTTTATCCGCGCAGTCCCTACGGCGTGGCCAAGGTCTACGGCCACTATCTGACGGTCAACTACCGCGAGAGTTACAACCTCTTCGCCGTCTCGGGCATTCTTTTCAACCACGAGAGTCCGCGCCGTGGCAAGGAGTTCGTCACCCGCAAGATCAGCGACGGCGTGGCCCGCATCAAGCTGGGGCTGGCGACGGAGTTGCGCATGGGCAACACTGACGCCTGCCGCGACTGGGGCTTTGCCGGCGACTACGTGCGCGCCATGTGGATGATGCTGCAACAGACGCAACCGGACGATTATGTGATCGGCACCGGCATCGCCCATTCGGTCAAGGAGTTCATCGAAATCGCCTTCGACCAGGCCGGCCTCGACTGGAAGAAACATGTCGTGCACGATCCGCGCTTCATGCGGCCGGCCGAGGTGGATCACCTGCTGGCCGACAACTCCAAAGCCCGCCGTGTGCTGGGCTGGCAGCCGGAAATATCCTTCGAAACCCTGGCCCGCATGATGGTGGACGCCGACATCGCCCGTCTGCGCCACGCCACCCGCGGCTGAGGAGTTACCGGTGCGCATACTGGTGACAGGCGCGGGGGGCTTCGCCGGACGGCACGCCATCGCCGAACTTACCGCCCACGGGCACACCGTCGAAGCCGCTGATCTACGTCCGCCGGCCGCCGCCGCGGGCGTCACGCCGCACGCCTTCGAGATGCTCGATCCCGCCGCCGTGGATACGCTGGTGCGCGCGGCGCGTCCGGAGGCCTGTCTGCACCTGGCGGGCATCGCCTATGTGCCCGCCGCCGCGTCCGATCCCGCGCATGCCTTCGCGATCAATGTCATTGGCGTCCTGCACGTCCTGCGCGCGCTGAGCGCCCACGCCGGCGCCGCCCGCACGCTGGTCGTGACATCCGCCGAGGTCTACGGCGCCCATCCCTGCCCGGCGCCGATCCGCGAGGATGAGCCCTTCCGTCCCGAATCGCTCTACGGCGTCTCCAAGGCCGCAGCCGACGAAGCGGCGCGTCTCTTCGGCAAGCAGATGGGGCTGCCGGTCATGACCGTCCGCCCCGGCAACCACATCGGCCCCGGCCAGTCGCCTTCCTTCGTCGTCCCCGCCTTCGTACGGCAACTGACCGCCATCCGGGCCGGCGCCGCGCCGGTCATGCGCGTCGGGAACCTCGACAGCCGGCGCGACTTCACCGATGTTCGCGACGTCGTGCGCGGCTACCGCCTGCTGCTCGAACGCGGCATTCCCGGCGCCGCCTACAACCTGGCCTCAGGGCGCCAGGTCCGTATCGGCGACATACTGGACCGCCTGCAAACTTTGCTCGACGTGCGACCGCGCATCGAGACGGACCCCGCGCGCTACCGCCCCGCCAATTCAAGCCCGCAACTCGACACTTCGCGGATCAGGCAGGACACGGAATGGGCGCCCGCTTTCGATCTCGACGCCACCCTGCGCGCGATCGTGGCCGCCGTCTGAGCGAATGCTCTTGTTTTCGCCGAACATATCTTTATACTGACGGTCCTTCCGACACAGTATTAGAGGAGACGCGCATGCATTATGTTGTTTGCATCAAGCAAGTCCCGGAAACCACCGATGTCCGGATCAATCCGGAAACCAAGACGCTGATGCGCGAGGGGGTGGCCGCGATCGTCAATCCGTTCGACATGTACGCCATCGAGGAAGCGTTGCGCATGAAGGAACGCCAGGGCGGCAAGATCACCGTGCTCACGATGGGTCCGCCGCAAGCCGAGAGCGCCCTGCGTGAAGCGCTCTCGATGGGCTGCGACGAGGCCATCCTGGTGAGCGACCGCGCCTTCGCGGGCAGCGATACCTGGGCCACCAGTTACACCCTCGCCCAGGCCATCCGCAAGATCGGCGACGCCACCGTCATTCTCTGCGGCAAGCAGGCCTCCGACGGCGACACCGCCCAGGTCGGGCCGGGCATCGCCATGCACCTCGATCTGCCCCAGATCACCTACGTGCGCAAAATCGAGTCCATGGACGAGCGGCACATCGTCGCCCAGCGCCTGATGGACGACGGCATCGAAACCGTGGAATCCCCCCTGCCGGCGCTGCTGACCGTGATCAAGGAACTCAACGAACCGCGCCTGCCCTCGCTCAAGGGCAAACTCAACGCGCGCAAGGTGCAGATCGTGACCTGGAGCGCCACCGACCTCAATCCCGACCCGAAATGCCTCGGACTCGATGGCTCACCGACCAAGGTCGTGCGCATTTTCTCACCCGCGCCCCGCGGCGGCGGTCAGATGCTGCAGGGTGAACCCGACGAACTCGTCACCCAACTGGTCGAAAAACTGAAAGATGTCGTACTCGCGGCCCGCAGTTGAACGGCAGGAGAGCGTGATTATTATGAGCGACCCCATCCAGATCATTAACGACAAATGCGTGAGCTGCGGCGCCTGCGTGCGGGCCTGCCCGTTCGACGCTATCTCCCAGGCCGAGCGCAAAGCGATCCCGGTCATCGACCTGACCAAGTGTACGCTCTGCGGCGCCTGCGTGCAGGCCTGCAAGTTCGACGCCATCCTCATGCAGGCCAAGCCGGCCGCCGACGCGGGCGCCATCGCCGCCTATAAAGATGTCTGGGTTTTCGCCGAACAGCACGAGGGCCGGGTTCAATCCATCACCTACGAATTGCTGGGCGAAGGCCGCAAACTGGCGACCGAGCTCGGTTGCCGTCTCTGCGCCGTGCTGCTGGGCCACGATGTCAAGGCGGCGGCCAGCGGGTTGATCGCCCGCGGCGCGGACGTGGTCTATGCCGTGGACCGTCCGGAACTGGCTTTCTTCCAGGACGAGCCCTACGCCGCCGTGCTGGTGGAACTGGTGCGCCGTCACAAGCCCGCGATCTTCCTCTGCGGCGCCTCGACCATGGGCCGCAGCCTGGTCTCGCGCGTAGCCGTGCCGTTGCGCGCGGGGCTGACGGCCGATTGCACCGGTCTGGCGATCGACCCCGAGAGCAAGAACCTGCTGCAGACCCGCCCGGCCTTCGGCGGCAACATCATGGCCACCATCGTCGCGCCCAACGCGCGGCCGCAGATGGCCACCGTGCGCCACAAAGTCATGAAGGAAGCGCCCCTGGATCCGGCCCATCAGGGAGAAGTGCGGATCGAGGAAGTCCCCGTCGAACTGCTCGCCTCGCGCACGCGCCGGGTGAAGTTCGAACTGGAAGTCGAGACCACGCTGAACCTCTCCGAGGCGAACATCATCGTGGCCGGCGGGCGCGGCATGCAGAAACCGGAAAACTTCGCCATGCTGCGCGAACTGGCCGAGGCCATCGGGGCCGGCGTGGGCGCCTCGCGCGCGGCGGTGGACGCCAACTGGATCCCCTACTCCCATCAGGTGGGCCAGACGGGCAAGACGGTCTGCCCGAAAATTTACATCGCCTGCGGCATCAGCGGCCAGATTCAGCATCTGGCGGGCATGTCGTCGGCCGACATCATCGTCGCCATCAACAAGGACCCCGAGGCCCCGATCTTCAAGGTGGCAACCTACGGCATCGTCGGTGACAGCATGACCATCCTCCCGAAACTCACCGCCGCCTTCCGCGCCGCGTTGGGAAAATAGCCGTTAGCAGTCTCGCAGTTCAGCGCGGCAGCGGCGCCAGCCAGTTCCAATAGGCCTGCCACCAGACCGGACCCCAGAGCAGCCAGAGCAGCGCCGCCAAGGCCAGGTAGGGACCGAAGGGAATGCGGCTGCGTATGCGCCGGCCGGCGCACAGCACCATCGCCAGGCCCACCAGCGATCCGGTCAGCGACGAGATCATGACGCTGAAAAAAACCGCCTGCCAGCCGAAGATCGCGCCGATCGCGCCGAGCAACTTGACGTCGCCAAGCCCCATCGCCTCGCGCTTGAAAATCAGGCGGCCCAGTCCGGCGACGCCCAACAGCAGGCCCGTGCCCAATCCCGCGCCCAACGCCGCCGCGCCGAGACCGCCCAGCCAGCCCGTCTGACCGTAGAGTTCCGGCAACAGCGGCCCCAGCGCCAGGCCCAGCGCGATGCCGCCCAGACTCACGCGGTCGGGAATGATGAAGCGCTCCAGGTCCACAAAGGTGGCCAGGATCAAACCGCCCAGGACCGTCCAGCCGACAAGCACCGCCGCAAACGAGGCCGATGGGGCGAGGCCCAACGGACGCGCAGCCACTCCCCACTTCAGCCAGACCAGCAAAAACAACAGGCCGGTCAAAGCCTCGATGATTACATAGCGCGGACGAATCCGCCCGCCGCAGTGCCGGCAGCGCGCGCGCAGGGCCAGCCAGCTCACAATCGGAAGATTGTCGTACCAGGCGATCGGTGTCTGGCAGCGGGGACAGTGCGAACGCGGACGGACGATCGAGCGGTTGCGCGGAATCCTATGCACGCAGACGTTCAGAAAACTGCCGATACAGGCGCCAAACGCGAATACGATCGTGTCGAGGTAAATCCGCAGCGCCGCCGGCAATACGTCTGGAGTGGGCATGTTTTATCTTCTTTCGGTTTCAGACCCAGCCGGAGGCGGGGGTGGCGTGCGGTGCGGGCAGAACCAGCACGGGATGGACGATGTCGCGGCGGCCGGTGAAACGCAGCCGCGCCACGCCCGTTTCAAGAAATTCGAAACGCGCCAGCGGAAAGGGCGGCAGGCCCAGCAAATGCGCCAGCAGCACGGCCAGCGAACCGCCATGGGCGAAAACCGCCACGCCCAGGTCGCGCGCGGCGGGATCAAGCACGAAGCCGCCCATGCGGGCATGTATCCCCAGCGCGGCCAGATCGTCCAGGAACGGCGGAATGACCCGGCCGTAAAACTCGAAACAGCCCTCGCCCATCTCCGTTTTCCAGGTGCGCTCGGCGTAGCGCTCGCGATCGCGGGCCATCAGTTCCGCGACCTGCTCCGCATTCCCCGTCCGCAACGCCGGCGAAGGCTCCCACTCCTGCAGATACTCGCGCGCCTCGATTCGCACCCCGCGACCCGCCAGCGCCATTTCGGCGGTTTGCAGAGCCCGCCCGAAAGGCGAACTGAAAGCCACGTCCACACGCGCCTCCCGCAGCGCCTCCGCCAAAGCGCGCGCCTGGGGCAGGCCCGCATCCTCCGAGAGAAAGCCCCGCACGGGCCGCGCCGGACACCGATAAGCATCGCCGGCCTTGCGGCCATGGCGGATCAAGAGCAATTCCATGGGCTTCTCCAGCGTGACCTCATCGCACCACCATCTGCCCGCGAATCCGTTCCGCCAGCGCCGCGGCGTCGGCATGATCGAGGCGCTCCAAGACCTTTTCCCAGCGGTACGAAAAACTCCCCTGTTCATCCCGCCGGCGGTGCTTGAAAAGCGAATCGAAGGCCCGCCGCCGTTTGCGGTATTCCGCCTGCGTCTTTTCCAGACGCGCCCGCAAGGCTCCCAGATAGGCCTCGGCAAAAGCCCTGGGATCGGGCGTAAAAGCCGCGCGCCGGTTCACCGGCTGGGCATAGGCCGCCGCGGACTGCTCCAGTGGCGCGCGGAAGTTGATGAAGGTCCCGGTCTGGTCGGACACCACGATCTCCGCCGGCAGGTCGTAGCGATCGAGCACCACAATTTCGTCGCCGCGGTCGAAGAGCACATTCTCGTCGGCATCCATGCGGCCCACAATCAGATTCGCGGCCGCGGCCTCGCCCAGCAGCGCCGCCAGCGGCAACGCGAAGCGGGCGTCGCGAAAACGCGTCAGGGGAATTTTGTCGCTCGCAATACCATCAATGTAGTCGCGCTCGAAATAGGTCATCCAGAGCATCCGCCCCAGGCAATCCTGTCTCGATCCATGGTAGCGTTCCGTGATCCGCTGCGTGATCAGGCGGGAAGGCAGGCTCATGCCGAGCTGGCGGCAACCCAGGCGCCGGTCCAGCACGTAGTCGGTGTATTCCTCCGTCTCCAGAATCGCCGCCAGCAAATCCTTGTTCTCCTCCAGGTGCTCATGAATACCCCACTTCTGCATGCGGGCAATACGCACCGTCGGTTTCTCGGCGCCGCGCCGCTTGACTTCCGCCAGGTAGTTGTTGCGGCGCCCGGGCGCGTCGAGGTGCTGGGTCATCATGTTGGAGACGCGTCCGATGTTGACGTGCTCGATGTCGCCGAATTCGCGTATGTAATTGAAGATAAAGCCCTTGGTGCGCGTATCGCAGAGCGCCTGTAGTTCGCGGTCGCCGGGATTGCGATCCAATTCGTCGAAGACGGGATCGAACATCAGTTCGCCGTCCTCGATGCGTCCGCCGGGCAGCCACTCGATCTGCATGTAAAATTCGCGGCTCAGGCCATGCAGCAGCTCTTCGTCCACCGTCTCGTCGCCGCGGGTGAGCAAAATCGCCGCCATGCGGTTGCGCCACGCCAGATTATCCACCCCGTCCTCGCGAAACTCCGCGGGCACAGCCAGGCAAAACTTGTCCCGCAATTCCCGATAGGCCGCCCGCAGCGCCGCGTCGTCGAGCATTACCAGGTCCAAGCCCGCCACATCGGCGGCGCCAAAGGCCGGCGCGCCGAGGAAAAAAGCGACTTCCGGGTGCCCGATCCGGTTGCGCCGGGCCGCATACTCCTGAATCTCGCGTATCTGCGCCCGCAACCTGCCGGCCGGCAGCGCATCGAGGGCCGCAAACTCGCCGCAGGTGAGCCAGCGCGTGCCCGCCAGTTTGTTGTAATAATAGACCGTCGCGCCGCCGATGCTCATGCGCGCGGCGTTGATCATGGCGTTCAGTTCGGCCGGCGACCGGGGCATGGCGCTCATGCGCCAGCATTCGCCCCGCGCCCGCAGCGCCTGGCGAATCGCCTCGTTTCGAACATGCAGGAAACGTATGCGGGCCTTGGAGACGATCTCCTGCAGCAGTTCGTCCGCCTGGAAAGCCAGCGCCATCGCGTCCGGATCGGGACGGATCAGGATCGTCCGGGCCTCCATGATCAGATCCACGGCATCGCGATGAATCTCCGCCTGTTCGTCCTCCGTCAGCGGCGGTTGCCCGGCCAGCGCCCGATCGGCGTTGAGACTCTCGATATACCACATGCGCTGGAAAGCGTGAATGCCCGGCAGGGTAACCAGGGCCGGGCCGCGCAGAAACAGCGTGGCAATGCGCGACTTGAGCAACCCCTGCTCGTCCCGTTCCAGAGGCTGACTTCCGATGATCCGTAAAGTCATGGGCATATCATATCGTGTACGGCCCGAATCGGGAAGCCGCTATTGCCTCGCGCCCAGCCGGGATTCCGTCCCGGCCAGCAGGCGGCGCAGGTTTGCGCGGTGGCGTACCACGATCAGGATGCCGATCGCCGACAGCGCCACCGTCAGCGCGCCTGGACGCCAGCCCGCCCGCCACCATTGAAAGAGCGGCACGGCCAGCGCCGCCGCCACCGATCCCAGCGAAACGATCCGGCTCACGGCGAACAGCGCCGCCCACACCAGCGCGCCAACCGCGACCGCCGCCGGGGCCAGTCCCAGCAGGGCGCCGACGCTGGTCGCCACACCCTTGCCGCCCTTGAAGCGCAGCCAGACCGGCCAGTTGTGCCCCGCCACCGCCAGCACCGTGAAGAGCACCGCCAAAGCATCCGGATCCCACCCCGCGGGCGCAAAGCAGAGGCGCGGAAAGAACATGACGGGAACAAAGCCCTTGAGCGCATCGAGCGCAAAGGTCAGCACGCCCCAGCCCTTGCCCACCGCGCGGAACACGTTGGTGGCGCCGACGTTGCCGCTGCCGACCTTACGAATGTCCACGCCCTTGAGGCGCGCGATCAGGAAGGCGTTGGGAATCGAGCCCAGCAGGTAGGCCGCCACGGCCAGCAGAAACACCGGCGGGAAGATGTTCGAACAAACCGCCTGACCGGCCATCTTTGCCTCATTTCGCGTGGCGCAGATGCCATAGCATCTGAACGATCATGGCGGCCTGGTTGGCCGTCCAATAGAGCACCAGGGCCGAAGGCATGCTGTAGAAAAAGACCAGCATGATCACCGGCATAAAGACCATCATACGCTGCTGTGCGGGATCGCCGGTCGAGGGCGTGATCTTGGTCTGCCAAACCGAAAGCGCCGTCATGATCAGCGGTAAGAAGTTGACGCCGCTCACGACCGGCAGCAGGCCGGGAAACAGATTCTCCGCCTCGCTCAGATCGTGGATCCAGAGGAAGTGCGCATGGCGCAATTCCACGGCGCTGCGCAGCACGTTATAGAGCGCGATGAACACCGGGATCTGGATCATAATCGGCAGACAACCGCTCATCGGGTTGACCTTGTTCTTTTTATAAAGCTCCATCGTCGCCTGTTGAATTTTCTGCGGCTTGTCCCGGAACTTCTCCTTCAACGCCTTGATCTCGGGCTGCAGCGCCTGCATGCGCTTCATGCTCTCGGTGCCCTTGTGCGTCAGCGGCCAGAAGATGCCGCGCACGAGCAGCGTCACCAGGATGATTGCCAGGCCGTAGCTCGGAATCACCGCCACCATGTGCTTGAGCAGCCAGAGCAGCGCGATGCAGACCGGCTTGAACCAGCCGAACTCCATGATGTCGTCCATGTGAACGCCCATGTTCCGCATCGCGGAATAGTCCTTGGGTCCGACGTAGTACTGGCATGGACGCTGCGCCGTCTCGCCCGGCTTGAGCGTCAGCGCGGGAAAACGCAGGGCCGCCGAAACGTCGTGCAGCAGCGCCGCCTTCGCCCATGAGGCGGGATTTCCGGGCTGCTCGCCCGGCGCGACCGTGCGCGTGGCGCGCAGGTCCACGCCAACGCAGGGATCGAGGGGCTTGACGATTTGCACGAAGAATTTGTTCTTAACCGCCACCCAGTCGAGATCCTGATTGACGCGCTCACTGACGGACAGCGGCATCTGGCGGGTGGGAGCGGGCTTGCCCATCGCGCAACCGCCACCGCGCAGCGCCGGTTCCTGAAAGCAATCCGAGAGCGCCGGCGTCCCGCCGAATGTTCCACCCGACCCCCAATGGCGCGTCTTTTCACCGCCCACGGAATTCAGGCTGTCGATGCCCAGATGCGTAAAACCGCTGATTTCGGTCTCGCCCGCAATGCGCCCCATCGTCCCCACGCGCAAACCGGCGGCCGGCAGCGTCACCGCCGTCGCGCCACGATTTTCGAAACTGTCGGTCACCTGCAACTGATAACCCTGCTCCGGCACGACAACTTCGCGAACCAGCCGCACACCGCCGGAGGAGGCTTCCAGCGTCGCCTTGCGTCCGCCGGGCGCCACGACAATACGGAAGGCGCTCTGCGCGTCGAAGCCCGGCAGCTTGTCGTAACTCATGGACGGCCAGGCGCGGAAATTGAAACTCACCGGCGCGCTGTCGCGCTGGTTGGCGGCCGGATAGCGCGCCAGTTCGGCCGAACAGATGCCGCCGCCGTGCGAAGTCAACTCCACCCGCAACATTCCATTGGTCAGCACAACCCTTTCTTCCTCTGGAAGCGCGGGCGGGACATCCGCCGGCGCGGCGTTGGTCGGCGCCGACAGCACGGGCGCTTCCGCGCGGGCTTCCAGCGTTGTGCCGGTCGCGGCGGCAGACGAGGCCTCCGCTCCGCCCGCCGTGGTCACGGCCGGGGCATTGGTGGTCGCCGCAATCGCAGGAAGGGGAATGATCGCCGGCGCCGGCGGGAAATATTTCTGAGAAATCAGCCACCAGGCCGGCAATGCGGCTACGAGTAAAATCACGATGATCGTGTCGAATGCGGGCCAGCGTTTCATAACAGCGATTCCTTCGTCTGTCCTACGGTTTAACAGCCTTCAGCCTGACGCCCTGGCTTTACTTGCGCGCGGCGGCACGGGGTCCCAGCCGCCGGCGTGAAACGGGTGACAACGGACAATCCGTTTCAGCCCCAGCCATACGCCCCGCGGCGCGCCGTGTGTTCGTATGGCCTCCATCGTATAATGCGAGCACGACGGTTCGAAACGGCAGCAAGGCCCCAGCAACGGCGCCAGCGAAAGCTGGTAGAGACGGATTACCGCCCGTAACAGTCCGGCAATCACCGCTCGCCGCCTTCCCGCGCCACCAGCCCCGCGCGCCGACCCAGGCGCCGCATTTCATCCACCACCTCGGGCCAGGGAGCGGACAGTAAGTCACGCCGCGCCACGAGGATCAAATCGGCCGCGCCGTGAAAGTGTGCGCGGTTCAGGCGCCAGGCGGCGCGCAGCCGCCGCTTGGCGCGGGCGCGGGCCACGGCTCCGCCGACTTTACGGCTGGCCACCACGCCCAGACGCAAGGCGGCGCCCGGTCCACTGCGGGGATAAAGCACCATTAAACGCCCGCGCGTCGCACGGCCCTGCGCATAGGCATCTTGAAAAAGCGCGCCGAATCGTATCCGCTGCGCGCGGCTCAAACCCAAATCCGGCGTCCGGTCGCGGCCGACCTGCTCCGCGTCTTCCGCCACGGCTCCAGTTGGGCTTGCGCCCTTTACACCGTCAGGCGTTCGCGTCCCTTCCGGCGTCGCGCGGACAGCACCTTGCGCCCGTTGTGCGTCGCCATGCGCGCCATAAATCCATGTTTGCGCGCCCGTTTCTTGCGCGACGGCTGATACATCATCTTCATAGTGCTTCACTCTCCTAAAGGGGGTGAATCATACCATCGCCAAACCGCCTGTCAAGGCGCAAAACCGGGCGAAAAGGCGGAGGTGGGAAGCCCGAGTCCGGAGGTCAGAAGTCGGAAGGTCAGAATCTACATGCTGCTGGAGAACTGTAAACGCCGCGACCAGACGCTCGGTTACCGTCTGGCGGCGCGTTCCGAGACCCAGTGCTGAATATCGCGCTGCACCTTGACCCATTGGGCGGCGTTGGTGCGATCGGCCAGGAAGCGGTCGTAAAAACCGAAAAAGGCCCCCTGGAATGTATCCAGCGCGAGCACGCGCTCCTGAAACCGGCTCAGCGCGTCAAGTTTGTCCTTCTCGGGCAGGCGCACGCCGCGGAAGGCGAAAGTGTCGGCATCCACTGTGGCCTGCCATTGTTCGTCGCCCCGCGCCATGGTCAGACGCGCGCGCTTGAGTTTCTTGCCGCTCAGCAGCGCCGCCTTGGCTTCGGCACTCAGTTCCGGACAGCCGTGCCTGACCACGGCCTCGTGCGCGCCGCTGCCTTCCAGCACGAAGGTCAACGGACCCTCCACGACAACGCCGAACTGGCCGAGGTCGCCAAACTTGGCCAGCCCGCCGCGGGCCTCGCTGAAGTACCACAGCCAGGTCAGAAATTCCTGGCCGATGCTGTCGCCCGACTCCTCATCGTGGCATTCCGGCGAGAAACTCGTCGGCGTGAGGGTGCGCACGTCCATCTGCCGCCGCCGCGCGGCCACCGTCACAGGATCGGCGGGAATCGGTCCCTGCCCGACCGCCTGGCGCAGGCCGATCGAGAAGGCGTCCACCTGTTTGTCGTTGACCGCCTCGGCGTAGAGAAAGCGCTCGCCGCGGCGATGCACCATGGTCATACCCTTGAGTTCCGGCGGCATTTGCGGCAGCAGACGTTCGGCCGTCTCGCGGCGAATCTCGGTGCGCGTCTTACGGTCCAGCGAATCCTGCCCGCCCGCCTGCAGGCGGGCCAGCTCTTCCATGCGACACTCGGCGCGCAGCAGCGCCTCGGGAATCTTGCGCTGCGCGCTCATCAGCGTCACACGCAGGAAGCCGGCGTAGAGCGCCGTGTTCTCGTTGATCTGGCGATCCAGCAGGTGCCGGCCGCTGACCCAGCCATGGATCTCCCCATGGCCCAGCGTATCGATCGGCGGCGCCGCCTGGGCCGCGAAACGCTCGATGATGTTGCCGGGCAAAGGCTCGGTCAGGTAGAAGATACGAAACGAGACGCCGCCGGTTTCAAATGACACAGTGATGCTCCGGGAAGGAAGGGGGAGGGTTCAGGGTTCAGGGTTCAGGGTTCAGGTGATCTTTTTCGGAATGCGGCTCAGCGTTTTGGGCAATATTTTCTGAACCCCGAACCCTGAACCCTGCCCCCAACTTCTTTATGCTATCAGCACTTCCGCGATCTGGACCGCGTTCAGCGCCGCGCCCTTCCAGATGTTGTCGCCGGCCACAAAAAGCGCCAGCCCGTTTTTCACGCTCGCGTCGCGCCGGATGCGGCCCACCAGCACCTCGTACCTGCCCGAGCAGTCCATCGGCATCGGGTAGAGGCCGCGCTGCATGTCGTCCGCGACGATCACGCCGGGCGTGCCCGCCAGCAGCGCGCGGGCTTCGTCCGGACCGAGCGGGCGTTCGAACTCGACATTCAAGGCCTCGCTATGGCCGTTGAAGACCGGCACTCGCACGCAGGTGGCGCAGACGCGGATGGCGTCGTCGCCCAGGATCTTGCGCGTCTCGTTGCGCATCTTGATTTCCTCGGTGGTTTCGCCGGAGTCGTCCTTCACGCTGCCGATGGACGGCAGCAGATTGAAGAGGATCTGGTGCGGATAGACCTTGTGCTCGACCGGCCGGCCGGCCGCCCAGGCGCGCGCCTGCTCCTCCAACTCGCGGATCGCAGGCGCTCCCGTGCCCGAGACCGCCTGGTAGGTGGCGGCCACGATCCTCTGAATACGCGCCGCCTTGTGCAGCGGGGCCAGCGGCAGCAGCGCCATGATCGTGCTGCAGTTCGGATTGGCGATCAAGCCCTGGTGGCCACGCAGCGCTTCCGGGTTGATTTCGGGAATCACCAGCGGCACGCGCGGATCCATGCGGAAATCGTCGCCGTTATCGATCACGACCGCGCCGCGCCTGACGGCCTCCCAGCCCAGCGTCTGCGAGGCGCCCTTGGCGCCCTCGGTGCCCGCGAAAAACGCGAAGTCCACGCCGTCGAAGGCCTCGGGCGCCGCGACTTTCACCGGATAGGTTTCGCCGTCGATCGTCTCCGTCCGCTCGCTGCGGGCCAGGATGGTCAGCGACTTGACGGGAAATTTACGCCGGCGCAACAGCCGCACCATCTCGGCGCCGACCGCGCCGATGCCCACGACACAAACGTTGTATGCTTTCATGCTGCCCCGTCCGTCTTACAGGCTTTCGGCCACGAGATCGCCGACCTGGGTGGTGCTGTAGCCCATGCGGCCCGCCGCGATGCTCTTGAGCTTGTGCGCGGTCGCATCCATAACGGACTTCTCGATCGCCGCCGCGGCCGCCTTCTCGCCGAGTTGATCCAGCATCATCATGCCGGCGCAGATCGCCGCCAGCGGATTGATCACGTTCTGGCCGGTGTACTTGGGCGCCGAGCCGCCGATCGGCTCGAACATGCTGACTCCGCCGGGGGCCGGGTTCAGGTTGCCGCCCGCCGCGATGCCCATGCCGCCCTGCGTCATGGCGGCCAGGTCGGTGATGATGTCGCCGAAGAGGTTGCCGGTGACGATCACATCGAACCATTCGGGATTCTTGACCATCCACATGCAGGTCGCGTCCACATGATAGTACTCGCGCTTGATGTCCGGGTAATCGCGCGCGCCCATTTCGTGGAAGGCGCGATCCCACAGGTCGTAGACATAGGTCAGCACATTGGTCTTGCCGCAGAGCGCCAGCGTGCGCTTCTTGCCGCGCGCCCGCGCCAGTTCGAAGGCGAAGCGCAAGGCGCGGTCCACCTGGAAGCGGCTGTAGACCGCCGCCTGCACGGCCACTTCGTGCGGCGTGTCCTTCATCGTGAAACCGCCGGCGCCGGTGTACATGTCGCCGCTGTTTTCGCGCACGACGACGTAATCTATGTCGGCCGGGCCCTTGTTCTTGAGCGGACACTCGACGCCCGGATAGAGTTTCACGGGCCGCAGGTTGATGTACTGGTCGAGATCGAAGCGCAATTTAAGTAAAATGCCCTTCTCGAGGATGCCGGGCTTCACGTCCGGGTGTCCGATCGCGCCGAGATAAATCGCGTTGAACTTGCGCAGATCGTCCACCGCCGTCGCCGGCAGCACCTCGCCGGTGCGCAGATAGCGCGCGCCGCCGAAATCGAAATCCGTCAACTCCAGCTTGAAGCCGAACTTGGCCGCCGCCGCCTTCAGCACCTTGACGCCTTCACGGACCACTTCCGGCCCCGTGCCATCTCCGCCGATCACGGCGATTTTATAACTCTTGCTCATGTTGTGGCTTTCTGCTCCGCTTGCTTGCGTTTCGCGGGCGCATCCCAGCGCGCCCGCAAGCGGGGCATCATATACCCAAGTCCGGCCCCCTCGTCCAGTAAATCGTCGAGGATGGAAACACCGCCCTCCGCGGGTGTCAAGCGAAACCGGGAATTGACTTCCATATTCCAGCATGTTACGCGATTGGCACGGCGCGATTTGCGAGAAGGATACCGCATGCATCTGCCCGACGGGTTTGTAAATCTGCCGACCGCCATCACGACCGCCGCCTGCGCGGTGGGCGGGATCGCGTTGGCGTTGAGGCGACTGCGTGCCCTGCCTCCGCGGCGGGTGCCGCTGCTGGGGCTGGCGGCGGCCTTTCTGTTCGCCGCGCAGATGTTGAATTTTCCCATCGCCGGCGGCACTTCGGGGCATCTGATCGGCGCCGCGCTGGCGGTGACGCTGCTCGGACTCGATGCGGCGATAGTGGTCATGACAACCGTGCTCCTGCTGCAGGCCTTGCTCTTTAACGACGGCGGTCTGACCGCCCTTGGGGCCAATCTGCTCAACATGGCGGTCGTCGCTCCACTGGCGGCATGGTGTGTATCGCGTCCCATCGCGCGCCTGGGCGGCGGCGGAATGCGCAACCGCCTGCTGGCCTGCGCCTTCGCGGCCTGGTGTTCCGTCGTGGCCGCCGCGCTGCTCTGCGCCCTGGAACTGACCGCTTCCGGCGTTGCCCCGTGGCGGATCGTCCTGCCGGCCATGGGCGGCATCCATATGCTGATCGGACTCGTGGAAGGAGCGATCACCGCGCTGATCGTGGCGGCCGTCTGGCGCCTGCGCCCGGACCTGGCCCAGTCGCACGGGCCTCCGCCATCCTACGGCGCGCTGGCGGGCTGGGGACTGCTGGTCGCGCTCGGACTGGCCGTCCTGATCGCGCCCTGGGCCTGCCCCTGGCCCGACGGACTGGAAGCCGTGGCCGCCCGGCTGGGCTTCGAAAGCCGCACGGTCGCGCCGCCGATCTGGCATGGCCCGCTGCCGGACTACACGCTGCCCGGCTTGCGTTCCAAATTCGCGGCCGCCATGCTGGCCGGCGCCGCCGGCTGCCTGACGGCCTTCGCCGCCGCCTGGTGGATCGCCCGCGCGCTCACGCGCTCCGGCGAAACACGCTGAGCGATTCGAAGTGCGCCGTGCGGGGGAACATGTCGGCCAGTTGCGCCGATTCGATCCGGTAGCCCGCCGCCGCCAGACGCGCGGCGTCGCGTGCCATCGTGTCCGGCGCGCAGGAAATGTAAAAGATCGCCGCCGGTCGCGCGCGCGCCAGTTCCTCGCAGACGCCGGTTTCGAAGCCCCCGCGCGGGGGATCCACGATCAAGGTCGTCTGCGCGGCCACGCCGCTGTCCGCAAGCGTCCGCAAAGCCTGCCGCGCGGAGCCGGTCGTCCACTGCGTCTGCAGACCCAGCCGCGCGGCGTTATGCGCCGCCGCGGCCAGCGCGGCTTCGTCCACTTCCACGCCCGTCACCTGCGGCACACCGGCGGCGGCCGCGGCCAGGGCGAAAACGCCGACGCCGCAGTAAAGATCCAGCACGCGCGCCGGACGTTCCGCGGCGATGCGTGTCCGCACGGCCGTCACAAGCAGGTCGGCCACCGGCGCATTCACCTGATAGAAGCTGCCGCGCGGCACGGAAAGCGCTCCCAGCACCGATCGTTCAACCAGCCATGAGGCGCGCTCCGGCGCCGCGCCGCGCCACCAGTTCGCGCCGTCGTGTTCGGTCCAGCGCAGCGTCAGATCCGTGTCGCGGCGCAGTCCCTTCAAAAACCCCGGTTGCGCGCGCAGTTCCGCGAGGCGCAGATTGAGCGGCGCCACCGCCAGCGGACAGGCCGCAACGTCCAGCACCGTCTTGTTGTCGTCCATCACATAACCGAGCGCGGCCGTGCCATGCTCGAATCTGGAATGCAGCACCAGCTTGTTGCGGTAGCCAAGCGGCGCCGGGGCGGCCAGCGGCGCCGCCGGCGGCGGCGCGCCGGGAAGCGCCGCCAGCATCGCCGCGAACTGGCGCTGCTTGATCTCCAGTTCGGCGGCGTAACTGGCATGCTGATAGCGGCAGCCGGAGCAGGCGGCGGGCGGACAAGGCGTCCGGCCGGCCGGTTGCAGGGCCAGCGGACAGGCGGGCGCGATGCGGTCGCGCGACGGCGCGAGCACTTCGATCAGGCGCGCGCTGTCGTACTGGCGGTGCGCCGCGGTCACCCGCGCCAGCACGCGTTCGCCCGGCAACGCGCCGGCGACGAAACATACCTTCCCGTCCGCCGCCCGCGCCAGCCCGGCACCACCATAGGCGACTTCGGTAATCTCCAACTCCAAGGGTTTTTCGTGGGCAGGCATGGTATTCAGCATATCACATTTCAAGCATTCGCTATAATGATCGAAGCGCATTTATTTTTTCATTACTCAAAAGTCATGCAACCTATGAACAAATGAATGGAACAGCAACTGGATGGTGCTATTCTCCACCTTGTCAACGATAACAAGAGGTCTACCATGCTGAACGCAATCCATATCGAAAACTTCAAGGCATTCGGCGAACGCACGGAAATTCCGCTCGCTCCAATTACGCTTATTCTCGGAGAAAATAGCGCCGGAAAGAGTTCGATCCTGCAACTTCTGAGTTTGCTCAAACAGACTCATGACAACCCGGATGCCAGAACACCGCTCCTTTTTCGCGCTGACCGGGGATACACTGACCTGGGAAGTTACGAAGAATCCGTGCACCGGCACGATCTTTCCCGTGCAATATTCGCCGGTTTCGATTTCTACACCTCGAAACGCGAAAGGCCATTCGACAAGGACTGGATAAAACGGGTCTACAGCGTAGGCGCGTCTTTTTCCTGGGACAGAACCACCGAAAGGGTCCAATTAGATTGGAACGAAGTTGCGAATAAAGAATCAAACGAAACTTGTACGATAACGCGACGTGTCGACGGTACTTATGAAATTCCTATTCCAGAAAAAGTGTTCGCAGAGACACATGCGTGGCTTCAAGCAAACCGTCCGTATATGGACAAACTATTTGGAAAAATTCAAGACTATATCCGTGAACACAAAGAAGAAATAGCTACAGGCAGAGATCAAAAATGGCCGGGATGGGGCGAAGCAATGAGAGAACAAGCGCGGAAATTGCGACCAGGGATCGACTTCTGGAAGGGGACATACACAGTTGACCAACTCGCCGCGGTCTTGGGACGTACGCTCCGTTTTAACTTGGCTGAGGAGAACCTAACGGGTTGGCGCAATGGCCAACCACTCATTCCTTGGTTCGACTTCCACTACGAAGACACGTTTTTCCATCGGGCTTGGACCGATGAAATGCTTAGGGACCAAGTTAACGGGGATGCCAACCAGAAGGTGCCAATATACAAATGTCCATTCTGCGCCTTCCGTGACGAATACAGCGAAGGCATAGATAGCATGCGGGTTGCTGTTTCCAACCATCTTGGCGCCATCCGTCCCCTCGGACCATACCGTCATGCACCCGAGAGACTGTATTTCCGAACGGGGCGGGTTCCTAGCAATGTTGGATACCATGGCGAGTACTTGCCAGAGTATTTGGTGATTCACCCAAAGATCCAGCAGGACATCAACCATTGGTTGGAGACGATGGAGACCGGGTATCAGATTGTTGTCGAAAATGTCGGGCCCAAGACGCGTGGCATTTTTGAACTGGCGCTCATCGACAATTGCCGTGGCGATGTTCGAGTCAGTCTGCCTGACGTCGGGTTTGGCGTCAGCCAGATTCTGCCACTAATCACTGAATCCGTGGCGGCCAAGGACGCAATTCTCACGATCGAACAACCGGAAGTGCATATCCACCCACGACTTCAAGCTGAGGTGGGGTCTCTCTTTGCGGAATCGTATCTTGAGAATGGTAATCAATTCATCGTCGAGACGCACAGCGAGCACCTTGTCCTGCGTATGCAACGCCTGGTTCGGAGCGGGCGACTTGCCCCAGACGATGTGGCGATCCTGTTCGTGAGCCGTGGGGATACCGGTTCCACTGTCCGGCAACTGCAACTTGACGGGAAGGGGGAGTTTATCGATCCATGGCCGGGAGGTTTTTTCCCTGAGCGCATGGACGAAATCATGGGGGGCTGACCATGCTCATGGCCACTGTGCTCGATCCGGATCTGTTCTCCCCGGCGAACCTCGCGGACGATGGAACGCGGGTTGCATTGATAAGGCACCTCGACAGCATGTGCCGCAACAACGTTGTGGTGTTCGATGATGCCTCAGCAGACGGAACCCGATCTTTGATCTGGAAGGAGTTGCGGGCTGCCCTGCCGTCGCTTCCTATGGCCGTTCAGCAACGACTGGGACTGCTCGTACAGAGTCCACGGAAAGCCTTTGTTGCAGGAGGAGCAGTATCTACAGTCAACGGGTTGCAAGTCGTCAATCCGGCTGTAAGTGCCGGAAGTTGGGCCGCTGTGGCGTTGGCGGAGCATCCGCGAGTGGATGTCGTTATGGCGTCTGGACGCACATATCGCGCCCTAGGTGGAACCAATTCGAAGATCGCTACGAATATAACCTTCGTGGACAGTCCAGCGTACAATAAGGAACAGTCCTATCTACGACCGAAGTTGTTGGGAACGCTCACCAAGGCCCAGTTTGTCGAACAGGTCGTTGATCCGGTGGTCTACTGGGCACGAAGTGTACGGATCATCGACCCGCATGTCTGTTCCTGCGCTATCCGCAAAGGCAGCAACTTGTTCAGGTTCAAGGATACGATTACCGCCATTCACCATGCCTGGCGCAATGGGTACTACGGTGGGACTGGGGCTTTCGAGGTAATCTCAACGGCCACCGATCCATGGGATCCACAGGCGGCTGGTCTGAGCGCAGATCAACAAGCGCAAAGTTTGGCCAGTGAATTGGAGTTGAACGACGAGCATGCAACGATTAGGCTCAAAACGGCGAAGGCGGGACTCCGCATCATAAATCACGACCGCTTTCTCGTTACGAATCAGGAGGTAGTGTTGGGATTCACCCGAGGCTTCGATGTCACCGGAGGCGATGGCCATTGCGTTCCGTGTGAAGTCTACACTCGCACACGTCGCGAGGCCGGAGATACCATTGACGAGTTACTGGCGACGAAAGATGTCGGCCTTTTCAAATACCCCAGAGGCAGCGCGTGTGTCGGCAAACCCAAGATAGCAAGCGGATCGGGTTTTCAGGTCTCGCCATTCGCGTCGCTTGGATGAAGCAGTCGACTTGGTCCGTTTCCGTGGCTAGTTCTATACCCGACTCAATTGGGCAGAGATTGCGTCGGCCAGCATCTTAGACATACGTTCGGCACCAGCACGAATCCGCATCACACGCGGGTTCCAAGCGAGACACAATGAACGCCGCAGTTCGCGAAGAGCTTTGAAATCGAACTCTGCGATTTCCGCTTCTGGCAGTTCGGAACGTGCCTGAATCGGCAGGACTGCAATTAAACGGCCGGTACGCACGGCTCGACAAACTTGCGGCAGAGTTGTGCAGCCCAAACATGTGTCCAAAACGCCTTTTGCACGGCGTGCTATTGCCTCCAACGCGTTGGTGTATTCACCAGGCGCATCCAGTGTTGCGATGGGTAACCGCGTAAGCAACCGGTGTGGTTGAGCATTCGAATCGGCGCCAAGGAGCTTTCTTGGCACATAGAGGCGATACTCAATAAAGCCGACGCGGCGGCTGTCAAGTCCTGCTGGCAAAGCATCCTCACGAACAATGCCGAAATCCAGCGACAACTCCCGCAATGAGGATACGATAGCGGCTGTTCGCCTGTTATGGCAGGTGAATGTCGCCAAAGGGACGCGTTGCCCTATGGCAGCGAGGGCGTCGATGATTACCCAGTGCAACAAGGACTCTCCCGCGCCGATGGTGTAAATCGCCTTGCGAGCGCGCCCATCCGAGGCGAAGGAGGATAACCCAACAAACCACTCACGAGCCAGAACTGCGAGCCGGCGTCCGTTTTCCGTCAACGTCAGGGTACGGTGACTGCGGGATGTTAGCTCAACACCGAAGTGCTGTTCCAGTTCCTTCAGTTGCCGACTGTACTGACTTTGCCGGACAGGATCATTACCCACGGCCTTGGCAATACCGCCGGCATCGGCAACTTCGACCAAGGCGCGAAGTCTGTCTATAGTCAACCCACCGTGCTCAAACAATGAGTCATGCTTAGCCTTTGTTTTCATGTCTGTTCACGCGGCCGGCCAGATTCCCTCGTGGTCGAATCGAGTCTCAATGACCTGGCGGTTGACACCGAATCGAGGCGCGATTTTCCCTGCAACATATTCCCGCATACCTTGGACGGTAACGATAGACGGGTCTGCGAACTGGAGTCTGCGCATATACAGATCGTACTCTTGGCGCAGAATATCTGGGGGGACCAAGAAACGGCCTGCGAATTCGTCCGCTTGGACCTCGAGTCGCCGGTTTTGTCGATGGGCGAGTATCCATGACTTGAACTCCTCCGCATTGGCAAATCTCACGTCTGCCATATAGCCGGCGTGTAGTTCTTGATGCCCCAATTCATGTGCCACCGTGAACCGCAACCTTTTTTCGATCCAAGAGTCCTTACGCTCCCATTGCGTGAGTGAATCCTGATCCATGTAGATAATCTTGTGGCCGGGAACAATCGCCGCGTCCATCCGTAGATCGGCGAGCATGGACGGAATCGGAACGACATCGTACCGAAGAATGACGTCAACCACGTAGAGAACATCGATCGGCGGAATCTTGCAATCCGCCAAAAGCGGGGATTCCCGAAAGGCATCAGCCACCGCCCAAATCTGATCATTCTCGATATACTCAGGGAATGGTGACATCTGGGCAATGCGCCTCCCGCACCTTGGCGATGAAGTCGTCGAGTTGCGTTTCGGTGAGTTCAGCGCCTCTGACCGCCCTTAGCAGAACCGGCAGTCTGGAGACCAGTATTTGGTCCGACATGACCTCAGCGGGGATTTTGCCGCGTCCAATATCGGCCTGGCACATGAAGTCCCGCCACGCTTCCGTGTCAGGCAACAAACCAAGAAAACGTGCCCACCTCGACACCGTTGCCTCGTCCCGTGGCGGCGGATTCACGTTTCTCTCGATCTTGCTCCAGTTGCTTGGGTCAAGACCGTTGTCGAGGCAGAACTGGCGCAGTGTCTTACGTTGCGCGATCCTCAAATCTTTGACCAGATTCCCGAAGTTCATAACGCATGTTCTCCTTTCGTGGTAAAGAATACACCACATGTGGTAGCACGTCAACCACGAAACCAGCGTTTGTCGTGGAGTTTTCAAAAGCGGAATTTTTGGAGCGAGCAAAAGCGGAAAGATGGAATTCATCAACGAGGTCGGTTGGTGAACAGGATGACAGGCCGTTTCAGCTTATCTGGGCGCTCCTTGAGTATTGAGACGGTTCCA